>NZ_JBSGDZ010000010.1:140474-292667 GCF_053602655.1 Sphaerisporangium sp. NPDC004334 | reverse complement strand
GGGTTGTTGGACAGGTGGAAGGTGGCGGTGGTGGGGTCGTAGGCGCTGGGGGTGTCGACGCCGTCGCCGTCCCAGTCACCGATGATGGGGATCATCGGGCTGTTGCCGTACCTGATGACCGGCCGGGTGTTGGTGTTGGAATCGAAACTGTCGGACAGGGTGAAGTCCAGCACCCCGTAGTCGACCGGGTCCGGAGGCGCCTGGGAGGCCACGATGGCATCGACGATGATCTTCGCGTCGCCGGCCTGCGGCTGGTAGCGGTCCGGGTACGCCGACACCTGAACGGCCTGGCAGACCTCGCCGATCGGCGCGGTCAGCCACTTCTCGTCCGGGTACTTCGACTGCATCTTCTTGAGGAAGGCGTTGGTGGCCCAGTCCGGGTTCAGCCGCTCGGCCCTGGTACCCCAGGAGGCCCGCTGCTGGAACAGCCCGAGGCTGTCGTGGTCGAGTTCCTCGCTGATGTTGTCGATGCTCGACTCGACGATCGTCGTGGTGATGGCGATGACGGCGGCCCTGAGGTTCAGTCCGCGGTCGCGCACGGCCTTGACCACCATCCGCGCGCAGGAGACGCGGTAGGCCGACATGTAGCCCTTCATCTTGGCCTTCAGCGAGCCGTTGAGCTGCGTCGCGAGGGCGGAGTCGGTGGAGGTGGTGCCGTTCGCGTCGCACGCGGCGACGGCTCGGAGCGCGGCGACGTCACTGGCCTTCGCGCTGGGCGCCGGGGTGGGACCGGCCATGGCGGCGGGCGCGATCAGCAGGCTGCAGGTCAGCGCCATGGCGGTGATACCGGCGAGCCGGAGGGCGCCACGGGCGGGACGCGAGGGGGATGCACTCATCGGATGCCTCATTTCGGGACAGATTCGATCTGGCTCCGAAAGAGTGCGACCGCGCGCTCCAATACCGCTGTAAATCCGTTGTAGGCCGCTCTACAGAACGACGTCCTCCTGCGCGGAACCGGTTCTCCGCCGCGGAGTGAGCTCCGCGTGTTCGCGGGAGCCGTACGCCTGGAAGATCTCGACCGCCTCCGCCCGCACGGTCTCGGCCGCCGCGTACTGTCCCAGCTCCTCGTGCAGCAGGGCCAGGTCACGCAGGGTCCGCGCGCGGAACAGAGGAAGGCCCAGCTCGTCCCACTGCCGCACCGACTCCTTCAGGCAGCTCTCCGCCTCCGGGAGGCGCCCGACGGCGAGGTGGAGCTCTCCCAGCGTGCGCAAGGTGATCGCCTCGCCCCACCGGTCGCGCAGGGTCCGCATGTCGGCGAGAATGCCGTCCAGCGCGGGCAGCGCCTCGTCGCACCTGCCCTGCCGGAGCCACGCCTTGGCGCGCGTGCGCAACGCGTAGCACTCCAGCAACCGCTCGCCCATGTCGCCGAAGATGTGCGCCGCCTGTTCGCTCAGCCGCTCCGCTTCGGCGTATTGTTCCCTGGCCAGGTGGTGCAGGGCCATGGTGCGCAGGGTCAGCGCCTCACCTCGCCGGCTGCCCGAGCGTCTGTACAGCGTGAACGCGTGGTCCAGGTCGTTCCAGGCATGATCCAGGTCGCCCTGTTCCAGCCTGACCGACCCCGCCAGTCGCTGCACGTGGGCGAGGGCGGCCTCGTCGCCCTGGTCGCGCCACATCCGCTGAGCGCTGTCGAGATAGTGAAGCGCCTCGGGCAGGTGCCCCTGTTCGCGGCAGACGACGCCCATGCCCGTGAGGATGGCGCACTCTCCCCGCAGGTCCCCGGCGGCGCGGAACATCGCGAGCGCCTTGCCGAAGTACTCCTTCGCCTCGGCGTAGCGGTCCTGCTCGTATCGCAGCTGGCCCAGCTCCGCGAGCAGCGTCGCCTGCCCGGCGGTGTTCCCCCTGCGCCGCGCGACGGCCAGGGCGGCGTCGTGCGTGCGGCTCCAGGCCGTGAACTGGTTCTCCACGGCGAAGGCGGAATGGCACAGCGCGGAGGCCAGTTCGACCGCGGCCTCGTCGAGGTCCAGCCCCGCCGCCAGTTCGACGCCGACGACCAGCGGCTCCTCCTCGATGCGGAACCACGTGTGGGGCGCCGCCAGGACGGCCCGCGCGGCCTGCGGATCGATGGGCACGGCGAGCCGGTAGGACTCGCGCACCGCGATCGTGCCCGACGGTTCGACGGCGCGCACCTTCGACAGCAGCCAGAGCCAGCCGCCGAGCACCCTGGTCACCGCGCCGACGCGCTCCGGTGGCGGGTCCTCGGCCTCGGCGCGCTCGCGGGCGAACAGCCGGATGAGATCGTGCAGCCGGTAGCGCACCTGGCCGATCGCGTCGACGCCCTCGACCTCGACCAGCGAGGCGTCCACCAGTTGTTCCAGTTCCCGTTCGGCCTCGTCGAGGCTCGACCCGGTGGCGGCCGCCGCGACCCAGGCGGGAAAGTGCGGAAGGCCGAGCAGGCCGAGGTACCGCAACGCCCTGCGGACCGAGCCGGTCAGCAGTTCGTAGCTCAGGGCGATGCCGGCGCGGACCTCCTGGTCGCCCACGGCGAGCTCGTCGAGCCGGCGCCGTTCATCGGCGAGGCGGTCGGCCATGAGTTTGACCGACCACTGCCGGCGCGAGGCGAGCCTGGCTCCGGCGATGCGGATGGCGAGGGGCAGGTACCCGCACTGCCGTACGATCATCCGCGACGGCCCGGGCTCCGCGGTGACGCGTTCGGCGCCGGCGACGTGGGACAGCAGGGCGAGCGCCGCGTCGACGGTCAGCGTGCCGAGCTCGGTCGGCAGGGCGCCGGCGAGACTCGGAAGCTTGTTGCGCGAGGTGATCAGCACGGCGCATCCCGCCGAGCCGGGCAGCAGCGGGCGGACCTGGCGTTCGGTGGCCGCGTCGTCGAGCACCACCAGCATGCGACGGCCGGAGAGCAGGCTGCGATAGCGGTTGACCCGCTCCTCCAGGGTGGGCGGAAGCTCCGGCGCGGGCGTGCCCAGTTCGCGCAGGAGGCGGCCCAGGACCTCCTCGGGCGTCGCCGGCAGCTCGGTGGTGCCGCGCAGCTCGGCGTAAAGCTGGCCGTCCGGGTAGCGCTCGGCGACGTCGTGGGCGACCCGTAACGCGAGGGTCGACTTGCCGGTGCCGCCGGCGCCGAGGATCACGCAGACCGGCATGGCGGACGGCCGGGTCAGAGCCGCCCGCAACAGGACCGTCTCCTCGGTCCGGCCGGTGAAGTCGGGGATGACGGGAGGCAGCTGGTACGGCCTGCCCCTCTCGGGAGCGCCCCTCTCAGAAGTGCCCCTCTCGGGAGCGGCCCTCTCAGGAGAGGCCCTTTCGGTACCGGCCGCTTCGGGAGTGGCCCTCTCGATACCGCTCCTTCCGGTCGGGAACCTGGCGATACCGGTGCTGCCGGTACCGGCCCGCTCGGGAGTGGCCCCGGCGGCATCGGACCTTCCGGGCCCGGCACCGTCGTGGCCGGGCCTGCCGGGCGTTCCGCTCGCCGCCCCCGAGCCCGTGGGCGCGGAGGTCTCCGGCGGGCGCGTCCGGGAGCGGTGCCCGGGTGACAGGCGCGGATCCCCTCGCAGGATGCCCTCGTGCAACCGCCGCAGCTCGGGGCCGGGATCGATGCCGAGCTCCTCCGCGAGGACCTCCACGCCCTGCCGGTAGACCGCGAGCGCGTCTCCCCGCCGCCCGAGGTGGTTCAGGGTCGCCATGAGGTCATGGCGAAGGCGCTCGTGGGTGGGATGGCGTGCCACCAGGGCGGTCAGCTCTCCGATCACCTGCTCGTGCAGGCCGATCTCGAGGTCGGCGGCGATGCGCTCCTCGGTCACGGTGAGCCGCAGCTCGTCCAGGCGCCGGGCCTCGGCGAGCAGGAAGGAGTCGCCCATCCCGCCGAGGGCGGGACCGCGCCACAGCGCGAGGGCGGCGCGGAACCGCTCGGCCGCCTCCTCGTGCCGCCCCTCGGCGGCCGCGCGGCGTCCTTGGGCGGCGAGCGTCTCGAACGCGGAACGGTCGACGGCGCCGGCGGGGACGTCGGCCAGGTAACCCGCCTGGTGGGACACGATGACGGGGGGCATGTCCGCGCGTTCGAACGATCGGCGCAGCGACGAGATGTAGGTCTGCAGCACCGCCCGGGCGGTCTCCGGGGGATCCGCGCCCCAGATGGCGTCGATGAGCCGTTCGGCCCCGACCACGTGGCCCTCGTCGATGAGCAGCGCGGTGAGCAGGGTTCGCGGCTTCGCCCCCCCGAGCGGCACCTGACGGCCGCCGTTCCAGACCTCTATGGGACCGAGGAGCCGGAACTCCATGGATTCCTCCAGCGACGACCTCCCGGGGGCACCGAACACGTGAACCGTGGACGGCCTTCGTCCAACGCAACGGTTCGACACGATTGGGGAGTTCCCCCTGACCGTTACCCGCCTCGCGGTGGGAGCCAGCGTAGATGATCCCGTCTGTCATCGACAGGGCCGGCGATCTCGGTGACGGCGTCCACAGGGGGGAGGGGAGGGGCGAGGGTGGGCGGCCCGGGCGCTCGAGGGCCGTCCACCCGTCGTGTGACGGTCAGGGGGAGGTGCAGGTGAGGGCCGAGGGGACGCTGTTGGCGCCCGTCCAGCTGCCGTTGAACCCGAAGGTGGTCGAGGCGCCGGCGCCCAGGTCTCCGTTGTAGCTCGCGTTCCTGACCGTCACGGCGGCGCCGCTCTGGCTCACGCTTCCGTTCCACAGCTGGGTGACCGTCTGGCCGTTGGCGAAGGTCCACCTCACCGTCCAGCCGCTGAGCGAAGCGGTGCCGTTGTTCCTGACCGTGACCTCGGCGCCGAAACCGCCCTGCCAGGAGTTGGTGACGCGGTAGGTGGCCGCGCAGCCGCCGGGCGGAGGGGGCGAGGGGGTGGTCGGCGCGGTGGGGGTCGGCGTGACCGGCGGCGACGGAGTGGTCGGCGGAGTGGGGGTCGGGGTGACGGGGGGCGTCGGGGTGGCGCCGTTGAGCAGGGCGGCCAGGGGCGGGTACCACTTGTTCGCCATCTTCTGGTCGCCGGTGGCGTTGGGGTGCACCCCGTCCCCGGTGTCGCTGGAGGTGCTGAACCCGGTCCACTGGTCGACGACCACGATCGGCGACTGGGTGGTGCTCTTGGACTGCGCCCACCCGGGGATGGCGGAGTTGAGCGCGACGACGCGCTGGGCGCACTCGGGGCAGGAGCCCGGGTTCATCGGGATGATCTGCGCGACGAGGATCTTCATGTTCGGGTTGCTCGCGCGCATCTGGTCGACCAGCTTGCCGTACGCGGCCAGGATCGTACTGGTCGCGCGGTTGCTCCACACGTCGTTGGTGCCGAAGTGCATCAGCACGACGTCGGGCCGGGTCGCCGAGAGCCAGCCGGGGAGCTGGTTCTGGTCGGCGACGGTGGTGACCAGCGCGCCGCCGTGGCCCTCGTTGTCGCCGTCGTAGCTCACGCCGCATCCCTGGGGCGGCAGGGTGCCCACCATGTCCACGCTGTAGCCGCCCTGCACCAGCTTGTTGTACAGCAGGGCGCGCCAGCAGCCGGGGGAGCCGGTGATGGAGTCGCCCAGCGGCATTATCCGCACGGTGGCGGCGCGGGCCGGCGGCACGAGCGCGAGCGCCGTGTACGCCAGGACCCCGATCATCGCCGCCATGATCGCCAGGAGTGCGCGTCTGGTCGCCATGCTCCACCTCCGCCTCGTCCGCGTGGCGATGGTATGGAGGCGGCGTCCCCGCTAGGAAGGAGGTGGCCTGCTTAACCGGTTCGACCTGCGATGACATGGCGCCCGGCGGTGAAAGTTACAAAGGACGGGCCCTGACTCCGCATGGCGTTCCCTCACTGGGGACGGTCGCCGTCACAGCCAGCGTTCGCGGGCGGCGTGCCAGGCCAGTTGCATGCGGGTCTGGACGCCGGCCGCCTCCATGATGCCCGAGACGCGCCGCTGGACGGTGCGCTGGCTGATGCCGAGCTGGCTGGCGATCGACTTGTCGGGCACGCCCGCCACCAGCAGCGACAGCAGGTAGAGGTCGTCGGGGTCGAGAGGGCAGGGCGCCGTCTCGGCCTCCAGCGACAGGGTGCCGCCGTCCATGACGCTCAACGGCGTCGCGCGGTCCCACTGGCTCTCGAACAGGGCGAGCAGCGCGTCGAGCAGGGTGCCGCCGCGGATCAGCGCCGCGGTGGGCTCGGACAGACCAGGCCGCTGGACGAGCGTGAGCAGGCCTATGCGGCGGTCGGCGACGGTCAGCCGCACGGGGAGCCGCGGGATGGCGCGGGACCGCTCGCCCAGCTTGATCGCCTGGGCGACGTCGGCCTGCATGCCGGGCTCCTCCAGCAGCGCGCGTTCGTAGATGACGCGGTAGGTCACGCCGCGGGCGAGCGCGGACGGCTCGGCGTCGTTCTGGGCGGCGGTCATCGCGACCGGGCCGGCCAGGCAGAAGCCCAGGATCTCCTCCCGGGCGTTGTCCTGCATGTGCAGCAGGTGCTCGCGCATCGCGGCCCGGTTGGGCAGCACCTCGATGAGCTGGGTGGCGTCCCTGCGGCGGACGTTGGCGCGGTACTCCTCCGACAGCTCCTCCAGGGAGCGGCGCGCCCAGTCGAGCGCCTGCTGGCGCCGCAGCAGCGACGCGCCGAGCGCGATGTCGGGCGCGACGGCGGCGAACCGTCCGGGGGAGACCTCCCGGACCAGGCCCTTGGCGGCCATCGACCGCAGCGCGTCCCCCACCTGTTCGGGTCCGAGCCGGGTGTGCCGCCCGAGTTCCCCGACCTCCGCCTCGGCGGCCGAGACCAGCAGCCGATACGTCAGTTCCTCCACGGAGTTCAGCCCAACCGGCTCCAGCATGTCCCCATCATGACACCCGAAATAGGGATATTCGGCCACATACAACCTCACTTTGCCGCGTTCCGGCAGGTGAGGGCCGCGTCCGGACTACGGCGCGCTCCGCTCGCCGGTCTCGTTCTCAGCCTCCTTCTCGGTGTTGTCGATGTCCTCCATGTCCTGTGCGGCGGAAGGGCCGGGCGCGTCGACCGGGCGCAGCCGCTCCCACACCAGGAAGACGGCGCCGACGATGATCATGCCCAGGCCGGTCCAGAGGTTGATGCGGATTCCCTCGGCCTTGCGCACCGCCTCCGCGCCGTCCAGCAGTCCGACGACGGTGAGGATGGCGCCGTAGATGAGGAACAGGCCGCCGATGATGCGGCGGATGTCGAAGAGCCGGGCGACGCGCTTGCGGTCGCTCTCGTCGTTCACAGCAGGTCTCCGATCGGGGACGAAACGGTCGTCTGCCCGGCCGTCGCCGGGATGGTGGTCGGGCGGTCCGGTGGCAGAGCAGCGGATCGGTTCGGCAACGGCATGGGTCAGATGAACGGGATGTAGAGGGCGGCGCCCAGGATCACCGCGCCGATGCCCAGCACCACCGGCGAGCGGTACCAGGCCGTGTCACCGGCCAGCGCGTCGTCGGCGATCGAGGCGTCGCTGAGCCCGTACACCAGGCCGCGCAGCTCGCTCTCGGGCTTGGGGGTGGTGAGCAGCGTGACCACGATCGAGACCACCGCGTCCACCACGAACGCGGTGCCGGCGCCCCAGAAGGTGGCGTTCAGCTCGGTGCCGAAGTCCAGCACGCCCGCCTTGAACAGGATGTAGGACGCGAAGGCGGCGAGCGTGCCGGTCAGCAGGCCCCAGAAACCGGCCCACGCGGTCATCCGCTTCCAGAACAGCCCGATGATGAAGGTCGCGAACAGCGGCGCGTTGAAGAAGGAGAACAGCGTCTGCAGGTAGTTCATGATGTTGCTGAACCCCGCGGCGATCAGCGCGGTGCCGATGCCCAGCACGACGCCGCCCACGGTGGCCAGGCGCCCGAGCTTGAGGTAGTACTCATCGGGCTTGTCCTTCTTCACGTGCGAGCGCCAGATGTCGTAGGTGAAGACGGTGTTGAAGCCGCTGATGTTGGCCGCCATGCCGGCCATGAAGGAGGCCAGCAGGCCGGTGACCGCGATGCCGAGCACGCCGTTCGGCAGTAGGTTGCCCATCAGGAGCGGGATCGCGTAGTTGTACTGCGGGCCGCCGGGCTTGCCGAGATCGCTGAACAGCACCAGCGCCACCAGGCCGGGGATGACGGTCACGGCCGGGATCATCAGCTTGGGGTAGGCCGCGACGATCGGGGTGAGCCGCGCCGCCCGCGTGTTGCGCGCCGACAGCCCGCGCTGCACCTCGGCGAAGTTCGTCGTCCAGTAGCCGAACGACAGCACGAAACCGAGGCCGAGGACGATGCCGATCCAGTGCGCCCCGAGCGGGTTGGCGTCGGCCGACCCGGTGTTCGCCCAGGCGTGCAGGCCGGGTTCGCCCAGCGCCGACCGCCGCACCTTGTCCGCCAGCCCGGAGAAGCCGCCCACCTTGATCAGGCCGAGGACGGTGACCGGGATGAGGCCGGCGAGGATGACGAAGAACTGCATGACCTCGTTGTAGATGGCCGACGACAGTCCGCCCAGCACGACGTAGGCGAGCACGATGGCCGCCGAGACCACGATCGACAGCATCAGCGGCCAGCCGAGCAGCGCGCCCATCACCAGCGCGAGCGCGTACAGGTTGATCCCCGCGATGAGGATCTGCGCCACGGCGAAGGTGATCGCGTTGAGCAGCTGCGTCTGGCCGTTGAAGCGGCGGCGCAGGAAGTCCGGGACGCTGTGCACCTTCGACCGGTAGTAGAACGGCATCATGACGATGCCGAGGAACACCATCGCCGGGACGGCGCCGACCCAGTAGTAGTGCACGGTGGCGACGCCGTACTGCACGCCGTTCGCGGCCATGCCCAGGATCTCGGTGGCGCCGAGGTTGGCCGACAGGAACGCCAGGCCGGTGATCCAGGCGGGGAGGGACCTGCCGGACAGGAAGAAGTCCAGGCTGGTCTTGATGGCCCGGCGCGCGGCGAAGCCGATGCCGAGGACGGTGACGAAGTACAGCGCGAGGACGAGGTAGTCAAGGAGGTTGACGTCCAGCCGCAGATCCTGCGCCGCGAGAGTCAGGTGATGAGGCACCATCGCCCGTTACCCGGAAATTTTATGGTTTCACCTGCTGCTTCGTGCCACTTGTGAGATCCGCCGGTGGCCGTGCCTTTGCCGCACCCCGGTCGTCGTCCCGGTCGTCCCCGGTCGCCATGTGGGCCTGCCTCCGCCCGGCGCACGGGCCCGTCCCCGTCGCCGGCGGGGTCGCCACCGGCCGCTTTCCCGCCCCGCCGCCGAGGGGTCCCGCCGGGCCGGCGCACGCCCGCGCCCGCCGGAGAATGTTTGAGCGCCAAACTATTGACGCCCTGGCACGGGTTGTGTGAACCTTCGGCGGAGGCTGTCAGGAGCCTCATCGGTACCATGCACGCTGGAGGTCGACGGTCAGGGTCCCACCTGATCGTGCATGGCGGTAGACCGCGTTCTCGAAGCGTTTCGAGGCGATCCGAAGGGAACCGTTCATGCGCAAGAAGCTCCTCAGCATGCTCGCGATGGCGCTCGCCGCCAGCTTCCTCGCGGGTGTGCAGGCGCCGCCGTCGGCGGCCGCCGCGTCCGAGCCCTACACCTTCAAGAACGTCCAGATCGGGGGCGGCGGGTTCGTCCCCGGCATCGTCTTCAACCAGAGCCAGAAGGACCTGATCTACGCGCGCACCGACATCGGCGGCGCCTACCGGTGGAACGCGCCCTCCCAGACGTGGACCCCGCTGCTCGACTGGGTCGGGTTCGACAACTGGGGCTACAACGGCGTGGTCAGCATCGCCACCGACGCCGTGGACCCCAACAAGGTCTACGCCGCCGCCGGCATGTACACCAACTCCTGGGACCCCAACAACGGCGCCATCCTGCGCTCCAGCGACAAGGGCGCCACCTGGCAGGCCTCGCCGCTGCCGTTCAAGCTGGGCGGCAACATGCCCGGCCGCGGGATGGGAGAGCGGCTGGCCATCGACCCCAACAAGAACAGCGTCCTGTACTTCGGGGCGCCGAGCGGGAACGGCCTGTGGCGCAGCACCGACTCCGGGGCCACCTGGGCCAAGGTCACCAACTTTCCCAACGCCGGCAACTACGTGGCCAGCCCCGGTGACGCCTACAACGGCGACAACCAGGGCGTCGTGTGGGTGACCTTCGACAAGCGCACCGGCACCTCGGGCAGCGCGACCCAGACCATCTACGTCGGGGTCGCCGACAAGAGCAACACCGTCTACCGCACCACCAACGGCGGGACGAGCTGGGAGCGGGTCTCCGGCCAGCCGACCGGCTACATCGCGCACAAGGGTGTGCTGGACACGACCAACGGTTATCTCTACATCGCCACGAGCGACACCGGCGGGCCGTACGACGGGGCCAAGGGCGAGGTGTGGCGGTACGCGACCGCGACGGGCACCTGGACCCAGATCAGCCCCATTCCGTCCAGCAGCTCCGACGACTACTTCGGCTACAGCGGCCTGTCGGTCGACCGCCAGCACCCGGGCACGCTGATGGTCGCCACGCAGGTCTCCTGGTGGCCGGACGTGATCTTCTTCCGCAGCACCGACTCCGGCGCCACCTGGACGCGCGTGTGGGACTTCACCAGCTATCCCGACCGCTCGTTCCGCTACAAGATGGACATCTCCGCCACGCCGTGGCTGACCTTCGGCACCAACCCGGCCCCGCCCGAGGTCACCCCCAAGCTGGGATGGATGACCGAGTCGCTGGAGATCGACCCGTTCAACTCCGACCGCATGATGTACGGCACGGGCGCCACCATCTACGGCACCACCGACCTCACCAAGTGGGACACCGGCGGGCAGTTCACCATCAAGCCCACGGTCATCGGGCTGGAGGAGACCGCGGTGCTGGACCTGATCAGCCCGCCGTCCGGCGCGCCCCTGGTCAGCGGCCTCGGCGACATCGGCGGGTTCCGGCACAACGACCTGACCAAGGTCCCGTCGATGATGTTCACCCAGCCCGTCTTCACCAGCACCAGGAGCCTCGACTACGCCGAGACCAACCCGAGCATCATGGTGAGGGCCGGCGACTTCACCGACTCCGACCGGCCCAACGACAGCCACGTGGCCTTCTCCACCGACGGCGGGGCCAACTGGTTCCAGGGCACCGAACCCGGCGGCGTCAACAACGGCGGCACGGTCGCGGCGGCCGCCGACGGCAGCCGGTTCGTCTGGGCGCCCGGTGACTCCGGTCAGCCGGTCGTCTACTCCGTCGGCTACGGCAACAGCTGGAGCCAGTCCTCCGGCGCGCCGGCCAACGCGGTGGTCGAGTCCGACCGGGTCAACAAGAACAAGTTCTACGCCTTCGCCAACGGCGGCTTCTACGTGAGCACCAACGGCGGCGCCGCCTTCACCAGGACCGCGGCCGGCGGCCTGCCTTCCACGGGCGTCAAGTTCAAGGCGCTGCCCGGCACGGAGGGCGACATCTGGCTGGCCGGCGGCACCGGGGGCCTGTGGCACTCCACCGACTCCGGCGCCTCCTTCACCAAGGTGAGCGGCGTGACCGAGGCGACCAACATCGGCTTCGGCAAGGCGGCGCCCGGGAAGACCTACCAGGCGCTCTACCTCGCCGGACGGGTCGACGGCGTCTACGGCGTCTACCGGTCCGACGACACCGCCGGCACCTGGATCCGCGTCAACGACGACCAGCACCAGTACGGCAACATCGGCGAGGCCCTGACCGGCGACCCCCGCGTCTACGGCCGCGTCTACATCGGCACCAACGGCCGCGGCATCATCTACGGCGACCGCGACGGCAGCAGCACCCCTGACACCACCGCTCCGTCGAAGCCGGGGACGCCGACGGCGTCGTCGATCACCTCTTCGGGGGCGACGCTGTCGTGGACGGCCTCGACCGACAACGTCGGGGTGAGCGGGTATGACGTGTACCGGGAGGCGGGGACGACGGATGTGAAGGTGGGGACGGCGACGAGCAACACCTTCACGCTGTCGGGCCTGAGCGCGAGCACGTCCTACACCTTCTACGTGGTGGCGCGTGACGCGGCGGGCAACAGTTCCACCGCCTCCAGCCCGGTCACCTTCACCACCACCTCCGGCGGCGGCACCGACACGACGGCTCCGTCGAGGCCGGGGACGCCGACGGCGTCGGCGGTGACCTCTTCGGGGGCGACGCTGTCGTGGACGGCCTCGACCGACAACGTCGGGGTGAGCGGGTATGACGTGTACCGGGAGGCGGGGACGACGGATGTGAAGGTGGGGACGGCGACGAGCAACACCTTCACGCTGTCGGGCCTGAGCGCGAGCACGTCCTACACCTTCTACGTGGTGGCGCGTGACGCGGCGGGCAACAGTTCCACCGCCTCCAGCCCGGTCACCTTCACCACCACCTCCGGCGGCGGCAACAGTGGCTGCACGGCGACCTACGCGGTCACCAACTCCTGGCCGGGCGGCTTCCAGGGCGAGGTCACCGTCAAGAACACCGGCACCGCCGCCATCACCGGCTGGACGGTGAAGTGGGCCTTCGCCAACGGCCAGACCATCACCCAGCTCTGGAACGGCACCCTCACCCAGAGCGGCGCCAACGTCACCGTGAAGAACGTTTCCTACAACGGCAACCTGGCGGCGGGCGCCTCCACCACCTTCGGCTTCGGCGCCTCCTCGACGGGCACCAACGCCGTCCCGTCACCGGTCACCTGCACCGCCGGCTGACCTCGGCCACCGGCCCGGCGGACACCCGCCGCCGGGCCCATCGATGACACCGGCTCGACGGCCCATCCGTGACACCGGCTCGACGGGCCGCCCGCGCCGCCGACCGGCCGGGACCCGGCCGGCCGGCGTGGTGACGGACGCGGGCCCAGCGCCCTCCAGGCGCCGGGCCCGCTTCGCCGTCCGTGGAGATCGGTACGCGGAGGTCGGTACGCCGAGGTCAGTACGCCGAGACGTAGGTGACCATCGAGGCGCTCTCCACCGGCCTGCCGCCCTCGTAGCAGGCGACGTCGCGCACCGTGACCTCGTTGCCGTAGGTCGCCCAGCGCGCGAGGAGGTTGCAGAAGGCGGGCCCTCGCCCGTACGCGGTGACCTGGACGTCGTCGGGGAGCACGCCGACCTTGTGGAAGGTCACCAGGCGCAGCCCGAGCCCGGCGGTCTGGATCTCGTTGAAGGACCCCACCGAGTTGAAGGTGACACCGGCCGGCACCGGCGTGTACGGACCGGGGTTGGCCGGGTCGTTGTCGAAGGTGTAGGCGAAGTTCCTGGGCGGGATCGCCCCGCCGGTGACGGCGCGTTCGTTGTGGTAGGTCAGCGTCCAGCCGGTGTTGAGCGGGGCGTCCACCGCGTCGAAGCAGCGCACCGCGATCTTCTGCCCGCTCGACGACGGCGACCACGTGCTCACCTTGCAGTGGGCCGGCACGCTGGGGTCGACCGCGGTCACCTGGATGTTCCCCGAGGCGCGCGCGGGGCCGAGCCCGTTCAACATGACCGTCCACGCGCCCGGCGACAGCGACGGCACGACGGTGTTGGCGCTGCCCGTGGAGTTGTAGGAGGCGGCGAGGCCCGAGCCGTCCCAGTACAGATAGCCCACTGCCGCCGGCGATGGCAGGGGTCCGGTGCTGGAGGCGTAGGTGATGGCGAACGGCGTGAACACCGGCCTGCCGCCGTAGGTGTAGCACCGGACCGCCACGATCTCGTCGGTGCCCACCGCCCCGTACTTCTCGATCTGGCACCACACGGCGGTCTGGCCCATCGCGGTGACGTGGGCGACGCCGGGATCGACGCGGGAGGGGGAGACGCCGATGCCGGGGAACCGCACGAACACCTCGCCGATCACACCGGGACTGACCGTGACGGTCGATCCCGCGGACCAGCTTCCCGCCTGGTGGGTCAGATCGGGGGTTCCCGAGGTGGTGTCCACGAAGGCGAAACCCCACTTGTCGGGGACCGCGGCCTGCGCGCCGGTGGCCGCCGCGGTGAGCCCGCCCGTGAGCGTGGCGGTGAGCATGGCGGTGATGCACAGTAATCGGGCGAAAACCTTCCGTGGTCGACGCATGTCGTCCTCCGTTCACTCCAGAGCCGGCGGATCATGAACGCGGCGCCGGCGGCCCCGGCGCGGGTGGTCGGGACGGCGCGTGGAATCACACCGTGTCCAGCGCTCTTGATAACCCGGCCGCCCCTCGTTGAGAAGACCCAACATCGGTGGTGGCGAGGCCCGTCTCGGGGTAGGGGGACATCGGCCGGTCCATGTCGGAGGCGACCGGCCGACCGAAAACCGGCGAGGCCGCCGGGGTGGGTTCAGGGTCGTCTCCGCCTGGAGGCGGACCACGAGTTCGACCTGCGGATGAGGCAGGTGACGGAGCATCGCCCCTATTCTGGACACGGATACGGGGTCGGACAGGGGGGTAGAAGTGGCCGTGACCGACGACAGGCGCGGCGACGCCACGAAGAACGCCCGCCGTGAAGGTTTCAAGGGCCGGCTGGACGGCGTGCGCTCCACCCGCACCGGCCGCCTCACGTTGAAGATCGTCGTCGGTGTGGTGGGGGCCGCGCTGGTGATCGGCGGCCTGCTGCTGGTGCCGCTGCCGGGCCCGGGGTGGCTGATCGTCTTCGCCGGCCTCGCCGTGCTCGCCACCGAGTTCGAGTGGGCCCACCGGTTGCTGCAGTTCGGCAAGCGCACCCTGGCCGGCTGGACCGACTGGCTCAAACGGCAGAACTGGCCGGTCCGCATCCTGGTCGGCGCCGTGACGCTCGCGATCGCCGCCGTCATCGTCTGGGCCATGCTCAAACTCAGCCTCGGCATCGACCTGATCCAACAGGCCCGCCAGTTCATCACCTGACCCCTGCTCCATCGCGCCGGGGGCGTTGCTCTGTGCCGGATTGTCACCGGGGTGAGAACTCGACCTATGAGAAATGCGTACAGAAGCATAGGAACGCGGTGAAATTGGAGTAACGTCCGCATCTGGAGATCTTGCCCGGACCCGAGGGGTGAAGGTGAGCGCTGTCCAGAGACGGGACCCGGTCCCCGCTCCGTCGAGGAGCCGCGCGTCGACCAGGAGCCTTGCTCCGTCGCGAGGACCTGCTGTGCCCGGAAGGTGTGCTTCCTCCAGGAGCCCTGCGTCGGGAAGGCCGCCCTGTCGAAGGGGTCCGCTATCCCGGGACGCCCGGCTCGCGGGAGAAGGCCGGCTCGTCCAGGAGAACAGGTGAGCACCGCCCAGAGACGCGGGTGAGCGCCTTCGCCGCCCCGGCGCCGCCGCGGATGCCCGGCGCGTTCGCCGACGTCATCCGCGACCATCTCCCCGAACTGGCCGAGGAGATGCTGGGTGAGATCCAGGCCAGCGTGCCCGAGTACTCCCGGCCCGGCGACCAGACCTACGTCACGGCCGTGCGGCGCGCGGTGGAGGAGGCCCTGCGGCTGTTCCTCGCCAGGGGCTCCGGCCCCGGCGACGGCTCCGGCCCGGGCCGGGTGGCCGAGGTCTTCCGCGCGATCGGCAAGGGCGAGGCGAACGAGGGCCGGCCGCTGGACTCCCTCCAGGCGGCCCTGCGCATCTGCGCCCGCGTGGCATGGCGCCGCCTGGCGCTGTCGTCGGACACGCCGAGCCTTTCGCGCGAGGGCCTGTGCGCGGCCGGCGAGGCGATCCTGGTCTACCTGGACGAGATCGCGGCGGCGGCCGCCGAGGGGTACGCGCAGGCGCAGATCAGGGTCGCGGGAGAACTGGAGCTGCGCCGGCGGCGCCTGCTCGACCTGCTGGTCTCCGACCCTCCGGCCGACCCGCGCGCCGTCGACGATCTGGCCAGGGCGGTGGGCTGGCCGGTGCCCAGGACCGTCACCGGGGTCGCCCTGGCCTCCAGGGCGACGGGCCACGGACATCGACCGGCGGCTCCTGCAGGACGCGACGGCGGCGCGGCGTCCACGGCTCACAATGGCGTCGCGACACCTGTGGGTCGCGATGGCGTGCCGGCGTCTGCGGGACGCGACGGCGTGGTGGCTTCCGTGGGACGCGACGGCGAAGGGGCCGTGGCGGGGGCGATCGGGGGGCTGCCGGTGAGGCCCGCGCTGCCGCCCGACGTGCTTTTCGATCTCGACCGATCCGACCCGTTCCTCCTCGTGCCGGACCCCGATGGGCCGGGGCGCACCGCCATGCTCGACGGCGGCCTGCGGGACTGGACGGTCGTCATCGGCCCGCCGGTGCCGGTGCGGGAGGCGGCGCAGTCGCTGCGGCTGGCCCGCGAGGCGCTGGACCTGGTGCGCCGCGGCGTGCTGCCGTCGGGCCGGGTGGTCCGCTGCGCCGACCACCTGGCCACGCTGATCATCCTGAAGGACGAGGCGCTGGTCAGGGTCATGCGCCGCACGCGGCTGGCCCCGCTCCGCGCGCTGCGCCCGGCCCAGCGCGACCGCGTCGCCGAGACGCTGCTGGCGTGGCTGCAGTGCGGCCACAACGCCAACGAGGTGGCGGCCCGCCTGCACGTGCACCCGCAGACCGTGCGCTACCGCCTGCGGCAGGCCACCGAACTCTTCAGCGACCAGCTCACCTCTCCCGACGACCGTTTCGAGCTGGAAATAGCGTTGCGCGCCCGGGCCCTGGCCGCGCCGTCCACATCGCAAGCCATGCGCTGAGACCCGGGGAGAACGCGGCCGGAAAAACGCGTCCGGGGCATGTGGTGAGTTCTTGCCGGCCTGCCCGATACGCGGTTTTGTCATTCACGTGACAGCCTGACGGGTGCGTTTCATCATCACGGACAAGTCGTCCGGACCCTTTTCGATTTACTTTTCTGCCATTCACCCAAAACGCCCGCTCAATGGGTGGGAAGGCGGGAAAGTCATGCGTTTTCGAGCCGTCCTCTCGGTGCTGGCCGGCGCGGTGCTGATCACCTCGGCCCTCACCGGCACCGCGCGGGCCGAGACCTCGCCGCAGGGGGCGAACGACTGGGCCTGCCGGCCGACCTCGGCCCATCCGCGCCCGGTGGTCCTGGTCCACGGCACCTTCGCGAACATGGCCGTCAACTGGCCGGCGATCTCGCCGGTGCTCAGGCGGGCCGGGTACTGCGTCTTCGCGCTGGACTACGGCGGCACGCCGGGCGCGCTCATCCAGGGCACCGGCGACATCGCCCGCTCCGCGCAGCAGCTTTCGGCCTTCGTCGACCGTGTGCTCGCGGCCACCGGGGTGCAGCGGGTCGACATCGTGGGGCACTCCCAGGGCGGCATGATGCCGCGCCACTACCTGAAGTTCCTCGGGGGAGCGGCCAAGGTGCGCAAGCTGGTCGGCATCGCGCCGTCCAACCACGGCACCACACTCAGCGGCCTGGTGACGCTGGGCAACCTGCTCGGCCTGACCGGGCCGATCACCGACGCCTGCCCCGCGTGCGGTCAGCAGATGGCCGGCTCGGCGTTCCTGGCGGCCCTGAACTCCGGCGGCGAGACCGTTCCCGGTGTGGAGTACGCCGTGATCGCCACGCGCTACGACGAGGTGGTCACGCCCTACGGTTCGGGCTACCTCAGCGGCCCGGGGGTGCGCAACGTGCTGTTGCAGGAGGTCTGCCCGCTGGACTTCAGCGCCCATCTCGGCGTCATCCTCGACCCCGTGGTGCAGCGGCTGGTGCTGGACGAACTCGGGGCGCCGCGCGGGCGGATCAACTGCCTCAACCCCCTCGGCTGAGGCACCTCAGGGCCGGCCCTCGCCGAGCGCGGCGGGGCCGGGCTACAGACACAGGCCGGGCTACAGACACAGGCCGGGCTAGAGACACAAGCCGGGCTACAAATACAGGCCGGTGCCCTGCTCGGACTGCGGGGTGGCGATGGCGTGCAGGTCGCGCTCGCGCATGACCAGGTAGACCTGGCCGTGGACCTCGACCTCGTATTGGTCCTCGGCGTTGAACAGCACCTTGTCGCCCACCTTCACCAGGCGGGCGCTCGCGCCGACGCCGCACACCTCGCCCCAGATGAGGCGGTTGGCCATCTTGACGGTGGCCGGGATGACGATGCCCGCCGAGCTTCGACGCTCCTCGGACTCCGGCTCGACCTTGACCATGACGCGATCATGGAGCATCTGGATCTCGAACTTCGGGTCAGCCACATCTGAAGCTTATTCGGCCCGGGCGTGAACGGTGACCCGAAGAGCGGACGCGCCCCAGAGAGCGCTCTCTGAACGGTGATCGGTAAGGTGGCCGCAGGAGGGCGGATGAACCGGGATTTCAGCGACTGGCAGTGGATCAACGAGCCCGCGAAGTGGTCGGCGGGTCCGGTGGACGGCGAGCTGCGGGTGACCGCGGACGCCCGCACCGACCTGTGGCGGGTCACCCACTACGGATACAGCTATGACACCGCCCACGTCTTCGGCACGACCGTCACCGGGGACGCGCGCGTCGTCACCACCTTCGACGCCGACTACGCCGAGCAGTACGACCAGGCGGGCGCCGCGCTGCGCGTGGACCAGGACAACTGGATCAAGGCGGGCGTCGAGTACGTGGACGGGCGCGTCAACCTCAGCGCCGTGGTGACCAGAGGGTTCTCCGACTGGTCGGTCACTCCGCTGGCCGGCCCGGTCGAGGCGGTCACCGTCGAGCTGGTCCGCGAGGGCGACACCGTGATCGTGCGGTACGGCATCGACGGCGGCGAGCCCACCATCCTGCTGCGCCTGGCGTACTTCCCGCCGGGCGTCCCCGCGCTGGCGGGCGTCATGTGCGCCGCGCCCGAGGGACAGGGCTTCGAGACCCGCTTCACCTCGGTGTCCGTCACCTGAGACCTCGGGGCCCATCTGCCGGCGAGGTCCGCTCCGTGCCTGGACAGCGACCGTAACCCGGATTTAACCCGGTTTGTTCGGTCTTTCCTGGCCAACCTGCCCAAGTGTCAGCCCGTACCATGTATATCGTGGTCTTCTGTGATGGCTTGGGAGTGACCGCCGGGTTTGCCGGATGAGTCACCGTGTGCGGCCCGTCGGGACGCCCGTGCCGGGCCGTCGGCGAGGGGAGGTGGCACCGTGACGGACGAGGCCCCGCGCTTGCGGGCGATCCTGGACACCACGGTGCCCAACCAGGCCCGCATCGCCAACTACTTCCTCGGCGGTAAGGACAACTTCGCCGCCGACCGGGAGGCCGCGGAGCAGATCCTGGCGGTCGCGCCGGAGATCCGCGTCATGGCGCGCGAGAGCCAGGCCTTCCACGCCCGCACGGTGCGGTACATGGTGGAGCAGGGCGTCACGCAGTTCCTCAACATCGGCGCCGGCATCCCGTCCGAGAACAACACCCATCAGATCGCCCGTTCGCTGGCCCCCGAGGCCCGGGTCGTGTACGTCTCCAACGACCCCGTGGTGCTCTCGCACTCCCGTGCGCTGCTGGCCACCGACGCGAAGACCGGGGTGGTGGAGGGCGACATCATGCACCCCGCCGAGCTCATGGCCGACGCCGGGCTGCGACGGGTGATCGACGTCTCGCGGCCGGTGGGCATCGTGGTGCTCAGCTCGCTGCAGTTCATCCCCGACGAGGACGACCCGTACAAGCGGGTGGCCGAGCTGCGGGACCTGCTCGCGGCGGGCAGCCATCTGATGATCGTGCACGCGGTGTTCGACTCCCGGCCCGAGGCCGCGCCGCCGATCGTGGACGTCTACCGGCGGGTCTTCGGCCGCGTCGAGGACGCCTCACGCAGGCGCGCCGAGGTCATGGGCTTCTTCGACGGGTTCGAGATGGTCGAGCCGGGTCTGGTGTACATCCGCGCCTGGCGTCCGGACAACCCGCTGAACGTCCACAACCCGGACAAGGCGTGGCTGGTCGGCGGCGTCGGCAGGAAACCGGCTCCCTGACCCCGGCCCCGGACGCACCGGTAGGGGATGGACGTCCCGAACAGTGATCGATCAGCGGCCGGCCGGTGATCGACCGCACGGACGCGGTCCCCTACTGTGAGGTGCGTTTCCATGGTGAAAGGTCCGTAATTTTGAGGTTCGCCCCCTTCGCTCGTCTGTCCCGTCCGCTCCGATGGGGGGCACGCTTCCTCACCGCCGTCCTCGTGCTCGCCCTCCTCCTGGCCGGCGCGGGCCTGTGGACGGTGCGGCGATCCTTCCCCCAGGTCGACGGCGAGCTGCGGCTTCCTGGCCTGAGCGCGCGCCTCACGGTCGTCCGCGACGCCCACGGCATCCCGCAGATCTACGCGAGCACCCCGCGCGACCTGTTCATGGCCCAGGGATACGTCCACGCGCAGGACCGGTTCTGGGAGATGGACTTCCGGCGCAAGACCACCGCCGGCCGGCTGTCGGAGCTGTTCGGCCCCTCCACGCTGGAGGTGGACAAGGTGGTGCGCACCCTCGGCTGGCGGCGTACGGCCGAGCGGGAACTGCCGCTGCTCGACCCGCGCACCCGCCAGGCGCTCGCCGACTACGCGGACGGGGTGAACGCCTGGATGCGGGCGAACGACGGCTTCGCCGCCAGGAGCCTGGAATACGCCGTGCTCAAGCTCACCAACGGCTCCTACGCCCCCGAGCCGTGGAGCCCCGCGGACTCGCTGGCCTGGCTGAAGGCGATGGCCTGGGATCTGCGCTCCAACATGGACGACGAGCTGGAGCGGGCCCTGGACGCCTCGGTCCTCCCCGTCGAGCGGGTGGACCAGCTCTTCCCCGGCTACCCCTTCGACCGGCACCAGCCCATCGTCACCACGGGCGCCGTCCACGACGGCCGCTTCACCGCCACCTCGGCGGGCACGCCCGGCGGGAAGGCCGGCTCCAGGGCGGCGGGGCGGTCGGCGAAGCCCGTGGCGGCCCCGGCGCGGGTGCTGGCCGACGTGGCGCGCACGCTGCGGGCCGTGCCCTCCCCGCTCGGGACCGGCGGCGCCGACCGCGCCGGCATCGGCTCCAACTCCTGGGTCGTGGGCGGCGCGCACACCGGCACCGGCAAGCCGCTGCTGGCCAACGACCCGCACCTCGGGCCGCGCATCCCCTCCATCTGGTACCAGGCCGGCCTGCACTGCCGGGTGAAGTCGGCCGCGTGCCCCTACGACGTCGTCGGGTACACCTTCTCGGGCATGCCCGGGGTCGTCATCGGCCACAACGACCGGGTCGCCTGGGGGTTCACCAACCTCGGCCCCGACGTCACCGATCTGTACCTGGAGCGCACCAAGGGCGACACCTACCAGGCGGGGGACTCCTGGCGGCCCATGGAGACCCGCACCGAGGAGATCAAGGTCGCCGGGCGCCCCGCCGAGCGGCTGACCGTCCGGTCCACCCGGCACGGCCCGATCATCTCCGGGGTGCTCGGCGGCGCCACGAACGCCCTGAAGGGGGCCGCCGCCAGGGCCGAGGAGGGGGCGCCCGCCGCCGGCCGGCCGGGGAAGGACGGCAGACTCGCCTCCGCCGGGCACGACCTGGAGATCGCCCTGAGATGGACCGCCCTGGACCCGGGACGCACGGCCGACGCCCTGCTGCTGCTGGACACCGCGACCGACTTCGCGCACTTCCGCACGGCCGCGTCCTTCTTCGAGGCCCCCGCCCAGAACATGATCTACGCCGACGTCGACGGCAACATCGGCTACCAGGCGCCCGGGCGCATCCCCGTCCGGGAGGCGGGCGACGGCCGGTGGCCCGCGCGGGGCTGGACCGGCAAGGAGGAGTGGAAGGGGTTCATCCCCTTCGAGGAGCTTCCCATGGCCTACAACCCGCCCGAGGGCTTCATCGCCACCGCCAACAACGCCGCGACCGGCCCCTCCTACAGCCGCTTCCTCACCTCCGACTGGTCCTACGGCTACCGTTCGCAGCGCATCATCGAACGCATCAGGCAGGCGACGGCCAAGGGAAAGATCACCTCGGCCGCCATGGCGGACATCCAGATGGACTCGGCCAACGGCCTGGCGCCCGTCCTGGTGCCGCACCTGCTGCGGGCCGGCGCGAAGGTGCCCGAGGCGCGGGAACTGCTCGCGGGATGGGACTTCTCCCAAGGCCGCGACTCCGCGCCCGCCGCCTACTTCAACGCCGTCTGGCGCCACCTGCTCCAGCGCACCTTCGACGACGACCTGCCGGAGGGCGGCCGGCCCGGCGGCGGCGACCGCTGGTACGAGGTCGTGCGCCCCCTGCTCGACCGTCCCGGCGACCCGTGGTGGGACGACGTGCGGACCAAGGACAGGACCGAGACGCGGGACGACATGCTCGTGGCCGCCATGGGCGACGCCGCCGGGGAGCTTCGCGCCAAGCTGGGCGACTCACCCCGCGACTGGCGGTGGGGCGACCTGCACACCCTGGAGCTGACCAACGAGACGTTCGGCACCTCCGGCATCGGTCCCGTCGAGTGGCTGTTCAACCGGGGGCCGCTGCGGCTCGGCGGCGGCAAGGACGCCGTCGACGCCACGGGCTGGAACGCCACCACGGGTTACCAGGTGGACTGGGTGCCGTCCATGCGGATGGTCGTCGACCTGGCCGACCTGGACCGCTCGCGCTGGTCGAACCTCACCGGCGCCTCCGGGCACGCCTTCCACCGCAACTACGACGACCAGGCGGAGCTGTGGGCCGACGGCGCCACCACTCCCATGCGCCAGACCGAACGCGCCGTCCGCGCGGACGCCGCCGACACCCTCACCCTGACGCCCTGAGGCCGCGGCGGACCGGCACACCCCAGCGGCGCCGGCGGTCCGCACGGCCGTCGCACGGCCGCCACGCGGGCGCGTCCCGCCTTAGCGGCGGAGCGGCGCCTCAGCCGCCCTGGACGCGGACGCGGATGCGCCGGCAGGTGGCGCAGCGCTGGGTGACCACGTGGCCGATCGCCTCGACGGTGATCCACTGATGACGCAGGTGGATCTGCGAGGTGAGGCCAGCCAGGACGCGGGTCACGCCCGCGCCGAGGCCTGGGGAGCCCTCCGTCTCAGGATGCTCGCTCGCCTGGCGGGGCGCCGAGCCGTCGAGGTGCCGCGATGTCCGGGCGGGTGAGCCTTCGTGCTGCACTGAGGACATGTCCTCGCCCCTCACGTAGGGCCGTCGGTGCACGGCGCGGCGCGCCGCCGTCCGGGCGGACTCTGCCCGTGGATCGCGACCTCATGCATGACAAGGAAAAGTACCAGGCCAGGCGCCGCCTTCGGCTG
Source organism: Sphaerisporangium sp. NPDC004334 (assembly GCF_053602655.1). Lineage (NCBI taxonomy): Bacteria > Bacillati > Actinomycetota > Actinomycetes > Streptosporangiales > Streptosporangiaceae > Sphaerisporangium > Sphaerisporangium sp. NPDC004334. The sequence goes on along the minus strand of NZ_JBSGDZ010000010.1, from coordinate 269,772 downwards.
AGGCGGCCCTGCGACCCGCCGTCAGCCGCTGGTGACCGAGGAGATCTCGGCCAGCGGGAACTCCAGGTAGTCGCCGGCCTCCTCGCACCAGGCGTCCAGCACCCCGCGCCGCAGCTCGCCGTGGCTGATCGTCGCGGTGAGGCCGTCGGACAGGGTGATGAGCGCGCGCACGCCCCGGTCGACGACGAAGCCGAGCAGGGACTGCTGGGCGGTCGGCAGCCGGGTCGCCAGGCGGCCGATGACGGCCCACGTCTGGCCGGTGTGCCGTTCCTCCGCGAGAGCGCCCGCCAGCCGCCGGGCGTGCTCGCGCGGGTCGGGCGGCGGCTCGGTCAGATGCACGTGCGGCTCCTCCAGCTCGGCCACCCGGCCGCCGGGCAGCAGGATGAGCCGCCCGCCCTGCGGCTCGCGCCTGACCGCGATCTCGCCGCTGTCGTCCACGGGCACCGGCGCGTACCCGGCGTCGCGCAGGGCGGCGAGCGTGCGCGCGGCCGGGGCGGCGCCGGCCAGGACGGTCGGGGCCAGCAGCCGCAGGCCGAGCCGGGCGAGGCGGCGGTGGCCGGCGATCTCGGCGAGCAGCGCCGGGTCGGAGCCCTGGATGATGCAGCCGACGGTGGTGACGGTGACCTCGCCGTACCGGCGGGCGACGTCCCTGACGAGGTAGGTGAGCGGCTGGGGGAGGGTGCCCGCCGCGCTGAGCTCCTCAAGAAGGGAGTCGGCGGTGTACCCGGCGTCCAGGGCCCGCCGCACGCTCGCCGGGCTGAACCGCCACACCGACGCGGCGCCCTGCGACTCGCGGTCGGCGGCGCGGTCGAGCAGGCCCGACAGCTCGGCGGCGGGCGGGCCGGTGACGACGGCGGTCAGGTCGGCGCCGAACAGGGCGGTGCGCTGCGCGCCCGCCAGGGCGTGGACCGAGGACTCGACGAGCCCGGGGGCCCGCTCGACCGCGGGGACGGTCTCGTCCTGCTCGTCTCCGGCCGAGGCCGAGCCGATCGCGGCCAGGGCCCGTCCGAGGGCGGTGAGGGTGTCGGAGGCGACCAGGCCGAGCAGGCGGGCCTCCGCCAGGACGGCCGGGCAGCACTCGGCCAGCAGGTCGCGGTCGAGCAGCGGCGCCCGCCAGTGCACGGCCTGCACCAGTTCGGGCATGCTCGCGAAGGCCGCGTCGGGCGGGAGGGTGGCCAGCGTGGCCAGCACGGCCCAGCGGATGCGCGCCACCGTCTCGCCGGAGGGGTCGTCGCAGAGCACCGTCGGGTATTTCCCGGCGGTGCGCCGCAGGGATGAGCGCTCCATGCGCCACCACGCCGCGAGGAGGGCGCGCAGCCGCGTGGGGGCGTCCTCCAGCCGCCAGGCGTCGAACCGCTTGGTCGGCACCAGGCCGCCCGCCGGCTCGTCCAGGGCGAGCAGCCGGGCGACGGCGCAGGCCTCCAGCAGCAACCGGGACTCCTCCTCGGTGCAGCCGGTCTCCTTCACGACCCGGCGCACCTCGCGGACCCCGACGCCGCCGCCCTTGAGCAGCGGCAGCGGGGTCTTGTCGGTGTTCTCCAGCAGCGCGGCGGCCCGGTCGACGGCGTGCGGGGCGGCCAGGCACATCTGGTGGTCGACGGCCTCGGGGTCCACCGGGACCGTGCCGAGCTGCGGCGGCTCGGGGGTGAAGGGCGCGTGGTAGTCGGGGCCGCGCAGCGCCAGGGCGACCTCGCGGGGCATCTCTGCGATGTCCCACTGGGTGCGGTAGAGCAGGCCGTGGTCGGCGGCCCACTGCTCGGGGGAGCCGGGGGCGACGAAGCGGTTGCCGTCCACCCCGCGCACCGGCCCGTCCCAGGCGAACTCGTCCAGCAGGCTGACGGTGCCGTCCGGGGCCTCGCGCAGCAGGGCCGACAACCGGTCGGCGTCGGACAGCACGCCGGTGATGCGGGCGATCAGCTGGCGCTTGCCGCCCTGCGTGGCCAGGCCGAGGCCGCGGCTCATGCGGCGCAGCCCGTCGGTGTTGAGCGTCCAGGAGTCCAGGTAGGACAGCAGGGGGTCGCCGAGCCCGCAGGGGGCCGTCCACCAGCGGGCGACGGCCCCGGCGAGGTGCAGACGGCCGTCGGGGCCCGGCCATGCGAGGGCGTGGTCGAACAGGTCGTCCAGCCAGGGGAGCACCTCGGCGGTGGTGACGCCGAGGAAGCGGGCCAGCTCCTCGGCGCCCGCGCGCTCGCCGATGACCAGGCATGCCTGCAGAATTTCCAGGGGAGGCAGGGGAAGGCCGCGCATGACCTCCATCACCGCGAAGGTGTCGTTCAGACGCCGGGCGAGGGTGTCCAGGCGGCGGGGCCAGGGCGCGGCGATCGCGTCCGGGCGGTTGGCCAGCAGGCGCGCGAGCCGGTCTTCATCGAGGGTCGTCAACCAGCCGAGCAGGTGATCATCCATCACAGCTCTTTCAAAGGTCTCGCGGGAGTCACCAAGAAGCAACCGTAATGCAGAGCACCCGCTTGACGGATCGACCTTGCGGAATACACCCCCGAATCCTTGACGCGTTTCCCGCGGCGCGGGACGGTGCGCCGGCCGTGGCGGTGGAGGGGACCGGGCCGCGTCGCCGGCGTCCGGCGTCGCTCACCTGCTCAGGACGGCCCCGGGACCTCGATCAGCTCTTCAGAACGGCCCACACGACCTTGCCGTAGGGCAGCAGGGGGTTCCACCCCCAGCGCAGGCTCATCGACTCGACGATGTGCAGGCCCATGCCGCCGGTCTCCAGCGGCGAGGGGTCGCGCATCACGGGGGCCGCCGACCCCGGGTCGGCGAAGACGCAGCCGACCAGGGAGCCCATGCGGATCATGGACATGCGGATGGGCTCGCAGACGCTGTGGCGCGGTTCGCACGGGCCGGGCATGAGGCCGTGCCGCAGCGCGTTGGTCGCCAGCTCCGACACCACGAGCTCCATGTCCTGCACCAGGTCGCGCATGCGCCAGCCGATCAGGCTGCCCGCCGCGAAGCTGCGCGCGGAGTGGACGGACTCCGGGCGGGGAGGCAGCACGAACGTGGCACTGGACGTGCCCGCCTCCGGGGGAGCGAGATCGCGCGCGGGGTGAGGCCACCAGCCGATGGGAGGCCACCAGTCGAATGCCGACCACTGGTTCGGCCCACGTGTCAGGTCCGTGGAGTGCACGAGATCATGATGGGCCAAACTCATGTGCAGGTGCAAGAGCGAATGCACGTGCAGAAGGGGCGTGCAACCGCTACGGTTGCCCTTGGGAGTGAAACCGAAGGGGGACCTCACGCGCGATCTTTGACAGACTGTGAACCAGTCCACAACCGGAGGAAAGCACGTGTCCATCGATCCGCCTGGCTCGGGCTCAACGGTTCGGCGCATCATGCTCGGCGCTAGCCTACGCAGGCTACGTGAGGAGCGCGGGCTAACGCGCGAGGTCGCGGGATTCCACATCCGCGCCTCCGAGTCCAAGATCAGCCGCATGGAGCTTGGACGGGTGGGGTTCAAGACGCGTGACGTCGAGGATCTGCTCACGCTCTATGGCGTCAACGACGACGCCGACCGCCGTGGGCTGCTCGAGATGGTCCGCGAGGCGAACACCCCTGGATGGTGGCACAAGTACAGCGACCTGCTCCCCGCATGGTTCTCGACGTACGTCGGGCTCGAGGAGGCGGCGTCGGTGATCCGCACCTACGAGGTGCAGTTCATACCGGGGCTGCTCCAGACGGCCGCGTACGCCCGGACGGTGATCAGGCTCGGGTACCCGGATGTGTCCGACGACGAGATCGAACGCCGTGTGCATCTGCGCTTGCACCGGCAGGAGCGTCTCCTGCGCAACGACGGACCGAAACTCTGGGCCGTCATCGACGAGGCCGCGCTGCGGCGGCCCATCGGTGGCAAAGAGATCATGTACGAGCAGTTGCAGCACCTGATGGCCGTCGCCAGCCTGCCGGCCATCACTTTGCAGGTGATGCCGTTCCAGTTCGGTATGCACGCGGCCGAGGGTGGAGCGTTCACCATCCTGCGTTTTCCGGAGTCCGACCTATCGGACGTGGTCTACGTCGAGCAGCTGTGGGGTGCCCTTTATCTGGACAAGCGTGAGGACATCGATCCGTACCTCACGGCCATGGAACAGCTGTGCATCGAGAGCACAACGCCCGGGGGCACTGCCGAGATACTCGGCGACATACTCAGAGAGATCTAGATGAACCAGCCATACAACGGAATGCCGGCCACGAGCCTCACCGGCGTCGCGTGGCGCAAGAGTGTTCACAGCAACTCGCAGGGCAACTGCGTCGAGCTTGCGAAACTCCCCGACGGGGGCGTCGCCGTCCGCAACTCCCGATTCCCGGACGGCCCGGCCCTGATCTACACCGCTGACGAGATCCGGGCCCTGGTGCTCGGCGTCAAGGACGGCGAGTTCGACAATCTGGTCGCGTAACACCCTGTTCACATATCGCGCGTCCGGTTAACCGGAGAGCGCTGATCGCGTAACCGGGGTCGTCCATCGGCCCGGCACACTGGTCCCGTTCGCTTCTTCGTGAAGTTCGTGGGGGCCCGTGATGCTGGATCAGATGACTCTCTACCCCGTAGCCGATGATGTGCTGTTCGCGCCGGGGGGCCGCGTCGTGATCCGTACGTACGGCGTCGCGTCCGCGGCCTCCACCGAGGACGGCAGCCGCCCGGTCTCCTACCGCACCTGGGTCACCGGGGTCAGGGACCAGCCGAGATACTGGCGCTGGGGCCACTTCGAAGACGCCCGCCACGGCCACCGCAAGGTCCTTGAGTGGCTGACCGGCCGAGGCCCGCAGCCCAAGCCGGTCACCTCCTTCTGACCCGCCCCTGCCTCGCTCCGGTCCGCCCGTCCTCCCTCTGACGCGCTCTGCCGCCGTGCCCCTCAGGAAGGGGCGGTGAGGTAGCGCTGGACCGTGGGGGCGAGCCAGGCGACGATCTCGTCGCGCGTCATCTCCACGACCGGCGGCAGGCACAACACGTAGCGGCACAGCGCCATGCCCAGCACCTGGGTGGCGACCAGGCCGGCCCGCCGCGCGGCGTCGGCGGGGCCGGCCGCGGGCACGGCGACCGTCGGCCCGAGCTGCCCCGCGAAGATCACCCGCAGCCGGCCGGCCGCCTCCGCGTTGGTCACGCTCGTGCGCAGCAGCACCATCAGCGCTTCGTCGGCCTCCCAGCGTTCCAGGAAGTGGGCCACCAGCGTGGCGCCGAGCCGGTCGCGGGGGATCGCCGTGAGATCGGGGAGCCGGAGGTCGAAGTCCGCGGCCGCGGCGAAGAGCCTCTCCTTGCTGCCGAAGTAGCGCATCACCATCGACGGGTCGATGGCGGCGTCGGCGGCGATGGCGCGGATGGTGGCGCGCTCGTACCCGTCGGCCGCGAAGCGCTCGCGCGCGGCCGCCAGGATCGCGGCCTTGGTGTCCTCGGACGATCTCCTCATGCCAACAAGTGTAGGCCAACGCCTGTTGACATGACGATTCCGGCGACGCAGACTTATGCCAACGGTTGTTGACCAACAAGCGTTGACACAGGAGGTCGCCATGTTCCCCCCAGCCACCACAGACGTACTGGTCGTCGGCGCGGGCCCCACCGGGCTCACCACCGCCCTCGGCCTCGTCCATCAAGGACGATCGGTCACCGTGGTCGACGCGCGCGCCGCGGCGGACACCACCACCCGCGCCGCCGTCGTGCACGCCCGCACCCTCGAGGTGCTGGAGCCCTACGGCGTGGCCGGCCGGCTCGTCGCGCGCGGCCTGCCGGTGCCCCGTTTCACCGTCCGCGACCGGGACCGCGTGCTGGTGCCGGTGCCCTTCGGCGGCCTGCCCACCCCCTACCCCTACACCCTGATGATCTCCCAGGAGGTCACCGAGGCCGTGCTGCTGGAACGGCTCACCGAACTCGGCGGCCACGTCCTGCGCCCCTCCACGCTCTCGGCGTTCGAACAGGACGCCTCAGGGGTGACCGCCACCTTCACGACCGGCGAGACCGTCCGCGCGCGGTACCTGGTGGGCGCCGACGGCATGCACAGCACCGTGCGCGAGCAGGCGGGCATCGGGTTCACCGGCGGCGCCTACGCCGAGTCCTTCAGCCTCGCCGACGTGCGCCTGACCGTCGGCGGGGTGCCGGACGACGAGGTGATCCTGTACTTCTCGCCCGCCGGGCTGGTCGTCGTGGCCCCGCTCCCCGGCGGCGTCCACCGCATCGTGGCGACCGTGCGGGAGGCGCCCAAGGAACCGGACGCCGCGTTCGTCCAGGACCTGCTCGACACGCGGGGGCCGCGGGTACGGCGGGCGATCGTCCGTGAGGTGCTGTGGGGGTCGCGGTTCCACGTCCAGCACCGGATCGCCGACACCTACCGGGCCGGGCGCGTCCTGCTCGCGGGGGACGCCGCGCACGTCCACAGCCCGGCCGGCGGCCAGGGCATGAACACCGGCATCGCCGACGCGGCGGCCCTGGCGCGCACCCTGGACGAGGTCCTCGCCGGAGGATCGCCCGACCTGCTGGACGCCTACGGCGCGACGCGCAGGCCGGTGGCCGAGCAGGTCGTCTCCCTCGCCGACCGCCTGACCCGCCTCGCCACGGCCGACCGCCGCCTCACGCCGCTGCGTAACCTGGCACTCCGGCTGGTCACCCTGCACCCCGCGGTGCGCCGCGACCTGGCCTGGCGCCTGTCCGGCCTCCGCTACCGCTGATCTCCGCACCGCCCGCCGACCGCGCCTGACCAGGCGACCGCTCACCGCGTGCCCGCTCCAAGGTGGCGATCGCGTGGGAGCCGGCCGATCGGCCACCTTCACGGGTGGGCCGGCCGGAGGGAAATAGTCATGGCCGAGTGGCTGTTGCATACCTCCGTTCGTGCCGTCATCGGGTGAAAGGGCGTTTCTCCATGGCTCTGCCGCTGTCCATCCTGGATCTTGCGTACATCCGTGAGGGAGGGACGGCCTCCGACAGTCTCGCCGCCAGCGTCGCCCTCGCCCAGCGGGCCGAGGAGCTCGGATACCGGCGCGTCTGGTACGCGGAGCATCACAACATGAGGTACATCGCGTCCTCGGCGACCAGCGTGGTCATCGCGCACGTGGCAGCGCACACCCGGACGATCCGCCTCGGATCGGGCGGAGTCATGCTGCCCAACCATTCCCCGCTGACCATCGCCGAGCAGTTCGGCACCCTGGAGACCCTTCACCCCGGGCGCATCGACCTCGGCCTCGGCCGGGCCCCGGGCAGCGACCAGCAGACCATGCGGGCCCTGAGGCGCACGCCCACCTCCTCGGACGCCTTCCCGCAGGACGTGCTGGAGCTCCAGGGCTACCTGACCGGCGAGAGCCGCATCCCCGGCGTCCACGCCATCCCGGGCAAGGGCACCAACGTGCCGCTGTACATCCTCGGCTCCTCCCTGTTCGGCGCCCAGCTCGCGGCGGCGCTCGGGCTCCCGTACGCGTTCGCCTCCCACTTCGCGCCCGACGCGCTGGAGGAGGCCGTCGCCCTCTACCGCCGTGAGTTCAAGCCGTCCTCCCAGCTCGACCGGCCGTACGTCATGGCCGCGCTCAGCGTGATCGCGGCGGACACGACCGAGGAGGCGCGCGAGCAGCAACTCGCCGCCCTGCGGCTCAGGGTGCACAACTTCCTCGCGGCGGGACGGCCGTACGACGAGCAGGAGGCCGACATGCTTCTGGCCTCGCCCGCGGGGCGCCAGATCGGGCGGATGACCAAGTACTTCGCCGTCGGCGACCCGGCGGAGGCCGCGGCCTACGTGTCCGAGTTCGCCGAGCACGCCCAGGCGGACGAGCTGATCGTCTCGCTCGCCTCACCGGATGCCAAGGCGTCGATCAGGTCGGCCGAACTCCTGGCGGAGGCGCACGGCCTGTCCGCCTGACGGCCCGGCCCGGGCGATCCGCGAAGCCGGAACGCACCGGGGGGCGCGCCATCTCCGGGGAGCGCGCCCCCTCGCCGATGCCGGACGTTCAGGGGGTGACCTGGGCGTTCCAGCGGGTGAGGGCCGGCTCGCCGTGCTCGTACCCGAGGGCCGAGATGGTGCCGGTGTCGAGCACGAAGTGGCGGCCCTCCCGCGGCGGCAGTTCCAGCCATCGGGCGGTGAGGACGCGCAGGAAGTGGCCGTGCGCGACCAGCGCGACGGTGCCCTCGACGTCCCTGACCCGGGCGATCACCCGGTCGGCGCGCTCGGCGACCTGCTCGATCGTCTCCCCTGGGTGCTCGGCGTCCCCGGGGATCACCCCGTCGCGCCACAGGTACCAGCCCGGCCGCTCCGCGCGGATGTCGGCCGTGGTGATGCCCTCGTAGCCGCCGTAGTCCCACTCCCACAGGTCGGGGTCGGTCTCGACGCCGGTCAGACCGGCCAGCTCGGCCGTGTACCGGGCCCGTTCCGCCGGGCTGACCAGGACGAGCGAGAAGGTCCTGTCCTTCAGCGCGGGCGCCAGGGCGCTGGCCTGGTCCTCGCCCTTGGGCGTCAGCGGAAGATCGGTGCGGCCGGTGTGCCGCCGGTCGCGGCTCCACTCGGTCTCGCCGTGCCGGAGAAGAATCAGCTCGTCCATATCGACCAATCATCTACCGCCCGTGCACGTGCACGTCGCCGGGGGTGCCGGGCGGATCCCGCCGTGTCCTGATCTGTGGGGTGGAGGTCCAGGGGCGCGGGCGCGGCGGCGGGGGATGAGTTGCGACAGTGGAGGGGAAGACGCCGGCTTCGCGGAGGGCGAGCCCACAGGGCCGGCCTCCGTCGCAACACAAGGAGTCCCCGATATGAGCGAGATCATCGCAGGCGTCGCCATCCCGGACTCGGCGCTCGCCACCGAGGCGACCGAGCTGGTCCGTGACAGCGCGCCCGAGCTGTTGTACCACCACTCCCGCCGCGTCTACCTGTTCGGCGCCCTCCAGGGGCGCCGGCTCGGCCTCACGGCCGATCCCGAGCTGCTGTACGTGGGCGCGATGTTCCACGATCTCGGGCTGACCGACCGGCTCCGGCGCGACGACCAGCGGTTCGAGCTGGACGGGGCCGACGAGGCGCGCCGGTTCCTCGCCTCGCACGGCGTCCCGGAGGCGGACATCCGCAAGGTGTGGGAGGGCATCGCCCTGCACACCACCCCCGAGATCCCCTACCGGCTCGAACCGGAGGTCGCCCTGGTCACCGCCGGGGTGGAGACCGACGTTCTCGGCATCGGTTACCGGGAGCTGGACCCGGGCGACGTCGCGGCGGTCACGGCGGCCCATCCCCGCCCGGACTTCAAGCGGCGCATCCTCCAGGCGTTCACCGACGGCTTCAAGCACCGCCCGGACACGACGTTCGGCACCGTCAACGCCGACGTCCTGGAGCACTACGTCCCCGGGTTCCGGCACATCGACTTCGTCGAGGTCATCCTGAAGTCCGACTGGCCGGAGTGACGTGGATGGCGGGAGCGGGGGCCTGGCCGGCGGCGGCCGGTCAGGCGGTGGAGTCGTCAGGCGGGCACTTCTTGCGGAACCAGACGGTCTTGGCGGGGCCCTCCGGGGAGGGTAGGACGCCCCAGTCGTCGCAGAGGGCCTCGACGATGGTCAGCCCACGTCCGTGCTCGTCGTCGTCGGTGCCGCTCCGGCGCTCGGGCCGTCCGGCCCCGTGGTCGGTGATCTCCGCGAGCAGCGTCTCCCCGGACACCCGGAGCGTGAACCGGATCGGCGGCAGCCCGTACAGGACGGCGTTGCTCAGCACCTCGGTCGAGGCGAGCACGATGTCGTCGGTGAGGTCGTCGCCCGCCCCGGCGAGCTGCCACTTGCTCAAGGTCTGCCGGATCATCTTCCGCACGTCCGCGAGGACGGTCGGATCCCGGGGGATGTCCCAGTACGCGGCGCGTTGCCCGTCCGGAGTCCCGCTCATGTGTGTCCTTGTCTATGCCGCATATGACCTGGAAGACCCTACTCTGTCCATATTTGAGGTGTTCAGGCAGGTCGGTGAGGTCGCACCCTTCGCCGCCTCGTCGGTACGGCGGTCCCCGAAGCCCGCGACCCATCCGATCGGGCCTCCGGGGACCACGGGCTCAGACTGCCCATCGGCGGTCGTTCCAGTAGCCGGAACGCGAGGACACTGCACGGACGAACGGCTGTCCGGATCGCGTCACGATCGGTCTCTCATTCGCCGGAGCCGGTATGCGAAACCGCGGGGAAACGGCGCTCGCCCGGCTGTTCGGAGGTGTGGTGGGACGGGAACGCGACCTCGATCCGAATACGAGCCCGCGCGCCTTCTTCGGCAGCGAACTGCGCCGCTGCCGGAAGCGGATCGGATTGTCCCAGCCGCAACTGGGCGAACGTACCACCTACAGTCCGGACATGATCGGCAAAATCGAACGCGGTGAACGACCGCCCTCTCCGGAATTCGTGCAGCAGTGCGATGACATCTTCCGATTGGACGGCCATTTCCACCGCCTCTACCAGTTCGTGCTCCAGACCCCGGGCCCTGCCTGGTTCGCCCGCTGGCTCGAAGGGATCGAACCCCGAGCCACCGTCCTGCGCACCTGGGACCCCCTCCTGATCCCCGGCCTCCTGCAGGTAGAGGACTACGCGAGGTACGTCATAGGCGGAGAACCGAAGATCACCGAATTGGACCGTGAAGAACGGGTGGCGGCGCGCATGCGAGGTAAGTCCATCTTGGATGCCGAAAGTACCCTTTCGGTATGGATCATCCTCGATGAGGGGGTGTTGCGGCGTCCGATTGGCACGGATGAGGTTATGCGCGATCAGATCCAGTACCTTCTCGACGTCGCTAGGCGTCCCAATGTGGTGATTCAGGTCGTCCCTTATGGGGGCAACAGTACTGCCGGACTCCTGAGCGCTTTCATCATCGCCGAGCGTCCTGACGGGCCCGATACCGTGTACATCGAGTCCTCGGGCGATGGCGTGGTGACGGCCGATCGCGGACCGGTGATGTCCATTCGCGGGCGGTGGGACATAATACGAGCCGATGCCTACCCAAAAGATGCATCGCTGGCCCTGATCAAGGACTCGATGGAGCAGTGGAGCGCATGAACCGCAACAGTGCTGCCCTTGCGGGAGCGATGTGGAGAAAGAGCACATACAGCGGCTCGAGTGGCGGTGGATGCGTCGAGGTCGCGAGCAACCTCGGCAGGGTTGTCGGCGTCCGGGACAGCAAGGTGTCCGGGGGGCCGGTTCTGCTGTTCTCGGCGGGGGAGTGGAGCGCCTTCCTCGCCGGCGTCGGAAACGGTGACCTCGGAAGCTGAGTGAAGGCGGGGGCGATCGGTTGTGGGGTTGGGGCGCTTACTGAGCATTCTCGTGTGTGCTGTGGTGCTCGCCACGTTCGTGGTGGTGCTTCTCCTCGATGACCGAACGCCGGACCTGACGGAGGTCGGCTCCCAGACAAGACCGTCGGGAGAGTCGTCCACTCCGCCCGGCCACTCGGGGGCCGCATCGTCGTCCTCGCCTCCGCTTTCCTCTTCGCCCATCGCCGGGTCGTCGTCATCCGCGGCATCCGAGTCCGCGGTGCCCGAGCCGGCGATCGGAGCCGTCATGGTGGTGACCGGCGATGCGCCGGTCGCGATGCCCCTGGATCGGTATCTCCCGTCCATCGTCGACATCGCGACCGTCGGGGCGGCCGTGGAGGTCGTGGCGGCCTCGTGCATGCACGCCCTGGGCCACCGCTCCTGGCGTGCGCCCGACCTTTCCCGTATTCGACGTGGAGGAAAGGACGTCGAACACGACTTCTTCCCGTATCTCGACCCGGTGAAGGCCGCCAGGTCGGGCTACGCGCCCCCCGGTCCTGATCCGGTGCCGTCCGGGTTTCCCGGCGACTCGCAGAGACGCCCGCTGAGCGAGGCCGAGAAGTTGGCCTACCGGGGCGCGCCGGGCGAGCAGCCGCCCGGCGCGGGATTCTCCGGGGGATGCCTGGGAGAGGGAGAGCGGAAGGTCCGTGGTCGGCTGCCGAGACTGCCGGTCGATGCGCGGATGCTCGCCGGTGATTCCCAGGCTCGTGCCCGTACGGACAGCAGAGTCCGCGAGGCGATCGAGGACTGGAAGCGGTGCATGGCCGCCAACGGCCTGGCCTATCCGGACCCGATGCTCGCACGGCTCGACCCGCGGTGGTCCCGGCAGAAGGGAACTCCGGCGAGTGCGGAGGAGAGGCGGGTGGCCGCCATCGACGCCTCCTGCCAGAAGAGCGTCAACTTCGTCGGCGTCTACAAGACCGTGCGCAAGGCGTACCAGGAACGGTTCCTGTCCGAGCACCACGACGAGATCATCGACAGCGTGCGCGTCTTCGGCTCGTGGCTGGCGAACGCCCGCGAAATCCTGGCGACCGGCTGAAGCGGGCCGTTCCCCGGCGCCGGGGAACGGCCCGACCGGGCCGGCGGAGCGTCGGACAGAGTGGTCAGTTGAAGGTGTCGGGGTCGGGGCCGGTGCGGGTGGCGGTGTCGAGGGTGGCGATGGCGGCCATGTCGTCGCCGGTGAGTTCGAAGCCGAACACGTCCAGGTTCTCGCGGATGCGCTCGGGCGTGACGGACTTGGGGATCACGATGGAGCCGAGCTGGAGGTGCCAGCGGAGGATGACCTGGGCCGGGGTCCTGCCGTGCCGCTCGGCGATCGAGGTGATGGCGGGGTCCTTCAGCAGGCCGCCCTGGGCGAGCGGGCTCCACGCCTCGGTGGCGATGCCGTGCTCGGCGTGGAAGGCGCGCAGCTCCGCCTGCTGCAGGTTCGGGTGCAGCTCGATCTGGTTCAGGACCGGGGGGATCTCGCAGTGGTCGAGCAGGCGCCGCAGGTGGCCGGGCTGGAAGTTGGACACGCCGATGGCGCGCACCCGGCCGTCCGCGTACAGCTTCTCGAACGCGCGCCAGGTGTCGAGGTAGCGGTCGCGGGCCGGTGTGGGCCAGTGGATGAGGTAGAGGTCGATCTGGTCCAGGCCGAGCTCGGCGGCGCTCTGGTCGAACGCGGCGAGCGTGGAGTCGTACCCCTGGGCGCTGTTCCACAGCTTGGTGGTGACGAAGACGTCCTCGCGCGGCAGGCCGGACTCGGCCAGGGCGAGGCCGACGCCCCGCTCGTTGCCGTAGGCCGCCGCCGTGTCGATGCTGCGGTAGCCCGACTCCAGCGCGGTGGTGACGGCGGCCACCGTCTCGTCCTGCGGGATCTGGAAGACGCCGAAACCGAGCTGTGGGATTCGCACGTCGTTGTTGAGCGTGATGGTGGGTACGCCGGTCATGGTCATCGCCTTACGTGATCGCCTTGGTTCGTGCTCGGCCGGCGGGTCGTCGCCGGCCGGCGGAGCGGGCTCCGCGAAGCCGTGGACGCCCCGTTCAGGGTGCGCGTGATGCACTCCCCGGCCTCGGACCGGACAAACGACCGAAGGCCGTGTTTGCCGAAATAGGGTGCACAGGTCCGCGGTCAGGGGATCAGGGTGGGGACGACGCCGCCGTCGGCGCGGAGGGCGGCGCCGGTGGTGGCCGAGGCGAGGTCCGAACTGAGGTAGGTCACCAGGTTGGCGATCTCCTCAGGGCGGATCAGGCGGCGCAGCAGGGAGGTGGGGCGGCCCTCGGCGATGAAACGGCGCTCGGCCTCCTCGAAGGGCACCTCGTCGCCGAACAGCTCGCCGATGAACTTCTGAACCCCCTCGGTGAGGGTGGGCCCGGCGAGCACGGAGTTGACGGTGACGCCGCTGCCGGCCACCGACTGGGCCATGCCCCGCGAGACCGCGAGCTGCGCCGTCTTGGTCATGCCGTAGTGGACCATCTCGGTGGGCGTCATCATCGCCGAGTCGCTGCTGATGAAGATCGCGCGGCCCCAGCCCCGCTCGACCATGCGCGGCACGTACAGCCGCGCCAGGCGCACGCCGCTGAGGACGTTGACCTCGAAGTAGCGCCGCCACTCGGAGTCGGGGATCTCGAACACCGGCGCCGGGCCGTAGACGCCGGTGTTGTTGACCAGGATGTCGACCTCGGGCGCGGCGGCGAACAGCGTGTCCGCGCCTTCCTCGGTGGCCACGTCGGCGGCCACGGCACGGACGCCGGGGTTGCCGCTCGCCTCGCCGATCGCGGCGGCGGCGTCCTCGGTGCGCCGCTCGTCGCGGCCGTTGACCACGACGCCGGCGCCGGCCCGGGCGAGGGCGGTGGCGATGGCCTGGCCGATGCCCGACGTGGACCCGGTGACGAGTGCGGTGCGGCCGGTCAGGTCGATGTGCATGGCGAGGCTCCAGACGATCGCGTTCAGCGGTACCGTCCTGACGGTAGTTGCGCGCGCCGCCTATTGCAAACGCCGACATTCGGCGTACACCATCACATGTCCGGATATCGGGACCGGGCCGTGGCCGCCGTCCGCCACGCCCGGCCAGGAGCCGTGGTGCCGGTCAGCCGGCGACCGGCTCCTCGGCGCCGGTGCGGCTGCGCATCGCGTGCTGCACCAGTGTGACCAGCACGTTCTTGCTCGACTCCCGTTGCCGCGCGTCGCAGAGGACGACGGGTGTGGCGGGGCCGAGGTCGAGCGCCATGCGGATCTCCTGCAGGTCGTAGCGCCTGGCGCCCTCGAAACAGTTGACCGCGACGATGAACGGCGTGCCGCGCCGCTCGAAGTAGTCCACCGACGGGAAGCAGTCGGCCAGGCGGCGGGTGTCGGCGATCACCACGGCGCCCATCGCGCCCAGCGCCAACTCGTCCCACACGAACCAGAACCGCTCCTGGCCCGGGGTGCCGAACAGGTACAGCACGTGGGCGTCGCCGATGGAGATGCGGCCGAAGTCCATCGCGACCGTGGTGGTCTTCTTCTCCTCCACGCCCGACAGGTCGTCCACGCCGACACCCCGGTCGGTGAGCGTCTCCTCGGTGCGCAGCGGGCGCGTCTCCGACACCGAGCCGACCATGGTCGTCTTGCCTGCCCCGAACCCGCCCGCGATCAGGATCTTGATCGCCGTGGGCAGCTTGGCGCGCGCCGCGCCGACGTCAGAGCGTACGGAGTCCATTGAGCACCGCCTTGTAGGTTTCCAGGTCGAGAACGTCCGTCTCCCGCGCGGGCTCCTGGATGGCGACGAGCCCTCGGTCCACGAGGTCGCCCAGCAGGACGCGGACGGTGCCGGCCGGCAGGTCCAGGTGGGCGGCGATCTCGGCGACCGACAACGGCCGCTCGCACAGCCTGACGATGGTGTGGTGCTCGGGGCCGAGGCCGGGCTCGGTGGCGGGCGCCGTGTTCAGGGTCACCACCAGGGTGATCAGGTCGATACGGCCCCGGCTCGGCTCGGTGCGCCCGCGCGTCATCACGTACGGGCGGACGATGCGCCCGGCCTCGTCGTCGAGCCACTGCTCCTCGGCCGGGTCGTCGGACAGGTGCGTCATGTGCCGCCCCCTTCCCTTCTGGCGGCGCCGTCGGAGCGGGCGGGCGAGGTGAGGTACTGCCCGACACGGGTCACCAGCATGGCCATCTCGTAGGCGACCAGGCCCACATCGGCGTCGCCGGCGCACAGGACGGCCAGACAGGCGCCCTCTCCGGCCACGGTCACGACAAGGTAGGCCGACTTCATCGCGATGATGGTCTGCCGTACGGCTCCGCCCGCGAAGCGCTCGCTGGCCCCCTGGGCCAGGCTCTGGATCCCCGCCGCCACCGCGGACAGGTGCTCGGCGTCGGCCCGCGTGAGGCCTTGCGATGTGGCCAGGAGCAGCCCGTCGGTGGACAGAACGATCCCGTGTTCGGCTTCCCTCACCCGCTCGACCAGGTCGTCCAGCAACCAGGCCAGGTCGGCGGGGGAACTCGTCCTTTGCATCACTCGCTGTCCTCTTTTACCGGCTCACACTGTTCACTACGTCGTCTCCATTGGTCTCCGGCGGTCACCTGGCGAGGCGGAGTTCGGTCACCCGCGGCCGTGGTCCGCGGGCTCACGGGGATGCGGTCGGAGGTTCGTCCTCCCGTGTCGGGGTGGCGTCCAGGCGGCGCGGCAGCCTGGCGGCGTCGAAGCGGCCGCGTTCCGTGCCGCTCTGGAAGGAGCCCATCAGCCGCCGCAGGTCCTCCGGCGACAGCTCGTCGTCCTCCTCGGCGGCGGCCGGGACCGGCGGCGGGGGCTGCTCGCGCAGCTCCGGCGCCAGGTGCGCCTGCGCGACGCGCCTGGGCAGCCCGGAGGGGGTGTAGGCGGGCCGCTCGGGCGGGGGCGCCGGCAGGTCCGGCAGCTCGTTGACGGGCGGGTCGTCCCACCGCGGGGCCACCGTCAGCAGCGGCGGACGGGAATCCTCGGGATCGTCGGCGGCGTGCACGGGAACCTCCCCGGTCGGACTGTGCCCTCCCTGCCGGGGCTCCGGCACGCCGTTCAGCGGCACGCCGGCGGGCGCCGCGTCCGGCTCGATGTCGGGCTCGATGTCGGAGTCGGACTCGATCAACTCGCGGGGGATCAGGACGACGACGGTCGTGCCGCCGTACGGAGAGGACTTCAGCGTGACCCTGATCTTGTGCCGCGAGGCCAGGCGGCTGACCACGTACAGGCCGAGGCGGGGCGTGCCGCTCAGCTTGAACTCGGGCGGGTCGGCGATGCGCTCGTTGGCCGCGGCCAGCTCGTCCGGGGGCATGCCGAGACCGCGGTCCTCGATCTCCACGACGTATCCCTTGGCGACCTCCTGGCCGCTGACCTGCACCGAGGCGTACGGCGGGGAGAAGGAGACGGCGTTCTCGATCAGCTCGGCGAGCAGGTGGATGACGTCGCCGATGGCCCGGCCGGCGAGCTGCGCCTCGCCCATGGGCATCAGCGTGACCTGGGTGTAGTCCTCCACCTCGGCGAGCGCGCCGCGGACCACGTCGACCATCGGCACCGAGCGCCGCCAGGCGCGGCCGGGGGAGGCGCCGGACAGGACGATGAGGTTCTCGGCGTTGCGCCGCATGCGGGTGGCCAGGTGGTCGACCCGGAACAGGTCGGCCAGCTCGCCCGGCTCGGTCTCCCGCTTCTCCATGGCGTCGAGGATGGTGAGCTGCCGGTGGACCAGCGACTGGGTGCGCCGGGCCAGGCTGAGCAGGATGCCCCGGTAGCCGCGCCGCAGCTCCGCCTGCCCCACCGCGACCGCGATGGCCGTCTCCTGGACGATGTTCAACGCCTGGCCCACCTGCCCGATGGCGTCGTTGCCGACCGCGAGCGGCGGCGCCTCGGCCTTGACGTCCACGTCGTCGCCCCGGCCGAGACGTTCCACGACGCTCGGCAGCCTCTGTGAGGCCAGCTCCAGGGCGGCGGCGCGCAGCTCCTCCAGCCGCCGCACCAGCGCGCGGGCCGTGGTGATCGACAGCATGATGGACGCGATGACCGCGAGCAGGCCGAGACCCCCCATGAGCACCAGGCGGACGATGACGCCGACCGCGAGGGGTGTGGCCCGCTCGACCAGGGCGTCTCCGCTGTCCTGGATGAGCCGGTCGAGCTGGGAGAGGATGCTCTCGGCCGACGACCTCCACGTCTCCGCCCCGACGGGCGGCGGGCCGCCGCCCATGCCTTCCCGGATGAGCTGGTCTTCGGTCGAGCGGAAGCGCTTGAAGGTCTCGCTGTTCTCCAGCCGCTGGAAGGCGGCGTGCTCCATCGTGGGGAGCTCGGAGGAGGCGCCGGCCAGGGTGTACCGCCGGGCGCCGACCATCTGGCTGAAGGTGACCGCTTCGGCCGGGGTGAGCCCGCCCGCCGCCAGCGCGCCGGCGACGAACGCGTCCTCCTGCGAGATCAGCTCCTTGGCCCGCGCCATCGCGACCAGGGTGCGGGTGTCCTTGGCGAAGTCCTGGTCGTCCAGGCCGGCCAGCGCGTCGTAGATGTTGTAGACCGACTCGACGACCTGGGTGAAGGCCTCGCCCGCGGCGTGGCGGTCGATCTGGCGGGCGTCGATGCGCTTGCGCAGGGGCACCAGGCGCTGGAGCGACTGGTCGGCCGCCGCGATGCGGCGCAGCACGGCGTCGCTCGCCGCGCGGCGCACGCTGGCGTCGCCGATCAGGCGGTGGAAGGTCTCTCCCGCCGCCAGCGTGCGCGCGCGCTGGGTGGTGAGCGTCCCGCTCGGTCGGTCGCGGAGGTCGTCCTCGCCCAGCGTGACCGTGGTCAGCAGGCGCTCGCGCTGGAGCTCGGTGATCAGCCGCTCGGCCGGCTGTGACACGTTGGTGTCGAGTGTGTTGACCCACAGCAGGTTCAGGCCCTCGCGGAAGGTCACCCACGCCGCGAAACTCCAGAGCGCCACGAGTGATATCAGCAGAGCCGTGACCTTGGCACGTACCCGCGGATTGTGGAAGCGCATAACTCCATCCCTGGCCAAAGTCAGGAAGCCCTCCGTGCCGTCAGGGCGCATGATATCGGTGAAACCGGTGTCGAAGTATGTTATTGCATGGCTATCGCGTCGAAGGGGGCATTTCACCGTGTCGCCCCCGGAACCTTAGCATGGAGGAAATCCGGCCACGATCCTCCGCTGTCAGCACCGGTAAACATGGCAGTTAAGGATGGTCCTATATGGTGACGTCTCCCGTATGGTGTCCGGTTAGTCGCATTAATGGGCGGATTTCAGATGCGGTGCCACCGTCGCGTCACGCCCCGCGAGATGCAGTGCGCCGATGATGGCCGCGCGGACGACCGCGAGCGGCGTGTACAGATCCTTGTCGTGCCACATGGGCGTGCACGGCTCATCCTCGCCCGCGCGCAGCAGGTAGGCGTGCCCGGAGGCGACCGCGCGGTCGCGTCCGGGCTCCTCGCGCGCCGACTCGCACAGCAGCAGCGTCTGCATGGCATAGGCGGTCTCCTCCGCCGTGCCCCGCCACAGCCCCCACGCGCCGTCCGCCCGCTGACCCGACAGCACCCAGCGCACCGCCCGCCGCACGCGGTCGCGCTCGACGCGCCCGCCGCCGGCCGCGTCGAGCGCGACCGCGCAGCACATCGTCGCGTAGTAGGGGGAGGCGTGCCACCGGTCCGACCAGCTCCCGTCGGCCGCCTGCCGTTCGAGCAGCCAGCCCGCGACCTCCGCCATCGCGGCCGCGTATCGGGGGGAGGCGTCGGGACGGCCGGTGGCGTACTCGCGAAAGCAGTCCAGGACGTGCGCGTTGGTCGTCGTCGAGAACCCCTGCTCGCCCTGCCAGGTCGCGAAGTGCGTCCCGGCCCGGTACCCCCACAGACTGGCGGGCTCCCCGGGCTCCCCGGGCTCCCCGGGCTCCCCGGTCGCGCCCGCCAGGGCGAGGGCGTACAGGGCGACCGAGGTGGTGTCCGCGTCACCCGGCAGTCCCGCTCCCGCCGGGATGCCCTGAGGGCCGAGCCCCTCGTTCAGGCTCCGCAGCACCCGCGCCGGCATGGCCACCGGGACGCCCGCGCGAAGCAGCCAGCTCACCACCCAGCCGCGTTCGAACACGGTGATCGGCATCCCGCACGGCACCGGCCCGCCGTGCAGGCGCGCCACCGCCTCCAGGTGGACGCGCGCCGGATGGCCCGGCTCGGGAGCCCTCCCGGCGCCGAGCCACGCGGCCGTGGCGGCGGGCGAGGCTCCGACCGTCCCGGCCGGCGTGATCGGCACCCCGCGGGCGCCGGCCGCGGCGTCGCCCGCCACCTCCAGGGCGTGCATCAGCTTGTCCGGCAGCACGGCGCCCGCGCGCAGCGCCGAGCGGACGCCGGCCAGCCTGTCGGTCCGCATGCCCGGCGGCAGGGACAGCGACGCCGCCCCGTCCCCCAGGGGGGAGGGGGCCAGGCCGGCCGCCCGCACAGCCTCCAGGTGCCCGTTCACCGCCTCCACCAGGTACGGGACGATCAGCTCGACCGCCGGCATGTCGGGGCGCGGGCCCGTGTACCCGCCGCGCGACCACCGCAGCAGCGCCCGCAGCCCGCGCCCGGCCGCCGCGGCCGGCGTCCCGTGCTCGCCGTCCAGGGCCGTGGTCAGCGGGCCGCCGCCGGTGGCGCCGCCCGCCGTGCGGCCGCGCCGCAGTTCGGCGAGCAGGGCCTCGGTGGCGCTCAGCGTGGGCACCAGGGCGTAGTCGTCATGCACGCCCCACGAGCCGTCCGGTCGCTGGGCGCCGGTCAGGAACGCCACGCGCTCGGCGTGGCCGGTCAGCCACGGGGCCAGCGTGACCAGCCGTCCGGTCTCGTAGACCGACGCGGTGACCTCGCCCCAGGGTCGCTCCGTCAGCCCCCGCACAAGCGCGCCGGCCCGCGCCGCCAGGTCGCCTGTGGTGTTCCCCGTCGTGCCGCCCGCGGTGGGGGAGGTGTGCCTGTTCGCCGAGCCGCCGCGGCTGATGGCCGCGCGGCCGTTGACGTGAGGCGTGGTGCGGTCCGATGCGCCGGGGGGCGGGAGGAGGGCGCTCACAGCCGCCCCCAGTACTCGCCGAGCGCGTAGAAGCCGGCGCAGAAGTCCATCTGGCGCTCCAGGTAGTCGGCCAGTCGCGGGTGGACGTCCCGCACGCCGCCGATCAGCTTCCCGGCCTCGGCGGTGAGCACGGCGACGCGGTCGCCGACCTCTTCGCGCGTGGCGCCGATCAGCAGGGCGTTGACGTCTCCCCAGCTCCGGTCCCGCTCATAGCTGCTCAGGTCGTTGAGCAGCCGCATCACCCGCTGCACCGCGCGGGCCGCCTCGCGCACCTGCTGCGCGGCCATCGGGGCGTCCTGGCCGCCGGTGGCGATCCAGTGGCAGGTGAACACCAGGCTGAAGGCGTGGTTGTCGGCGTTGGCCAGGTACTCCTCCAACGACGGGGTGGCATGGGCGGCCTTCCAGTCCCACTCCCGCACCATCGCCTCGAGCGTGCGCCGCAGTTCGTCCTGCCAGATGTCCTCCATCGCCGGCCACGCCGGCGCCCCGGCCAGCCCGGCGCGGATGTCGGCGAGCATCCGGGCAAGGTCGTCCCCGGGTGGCGGCCCCTCGCCGGCCGCCACCTCCAGGCACACCCGCGCGTGGCCGCGGACCTCCTCCGCCGAGGTGAGCGCGTAGTCGATCAGCCAGTCGAGTGCGAACGCCCACAGGCACGCCTTGTTCGCCGTCCTCAGCTCCTCGGCGGTGTGCCGCGGTCCGCTGAACGCCATCGCCATCGCCACCGTGCCGTACAGCGCGGCGTCGAACGGCTTGGCGGAGAACAGGGCGGGGTAGGCGGCCGCCCACTCGGTCATGTGCCGCTGCGATCGTCCGGCCACCGCGGCGGCCCGCCCGCATTCCACGGCGCTCAGGCCGTGCGCGAAGGACGCCGCCATCACAGCGCCCCACGCAGCAGGTGGGGGGCGCGTACCAGTGCCAGTTCCACCTTCTCCTTCGGGCGCAGCGACCCGGCCGCGGCCGGCGTGAACGGCCCGCCGCCGCGCACCACCGGGCGGAATCGGCTCAGCAGCGCCGCCACGATGAGCGGCGCGGCCATGTCGAACAGATGCCGGCCGAGGCACTGGTGGGGTCCGCCGCCGAAGGGGAAGTAGGCGTACCTGTGCCTGCGCTCCTGCCGGCCGGGCGCGAACCGCTCGGGGTCGAATTCCAGCGGGCGTTCCCAGAACTCGTCCAGCCGGTGGGTCGCGTAGGGGGTGATCAGCACCTGCGCTCCGGCCTCGATCTGCACCCCGCCGACCAGGTCGGCCCGCTTGGCCATGCGCGGGAACAGCCAGCCCGCCGGCCGCAGGCGCATCAGCTCCTGCAGGACCATCTTGGTGTAGCGCAGTTCGGGCAGGTGGGAGGCCCGGACCGGCCCGTCGCCGACGACCCGGCCGACCTCCTCGTAGAGGCCGGAGGCGACCTCCGGATGGGCGGCGAGCGTCGCCCACAGCCAGGTCAGTGTCGTCGCCGTGGACTCGGCCGCCGCCCCGTAGACGCTGACGATGTCGTCGCGCACCTGTCGCTCGTCGGCCCCCTGCTCCTCGCGCGCCCGGACGAGCGCGGAGAACACGTCGGTGCCGGACCGCCGCCGGTCCCGGTCCTGCCTGATCATCGGCAGGACGACGTCGTCGATCCGCCGGACCGCGTCCATGAAGGCCCGGTCGCCGGGGAGCCGGACGCTGTACGGCATCGACGGCAGGAGCAGGCGGAAGGCGATGGAGCGCGCCGCGCGGTCGTAGGCGGGGGACAGGCGGCGCCCGCCCTCACGCGACAGCCGCCCGGCGAACAGCACCTTGATCACCGTCTGGTTGACGACGTCGGCCAGTTCCTCGCCCGCGTCGAACGAGCGCCCCGACGCGGCGTACGGCTCCAGTTCGGCGATCCGCTCGTCCACCGCCGCCGCCATCTGCTCGGCGAGGGAGGCGACGTACCTGGCGGTGAACAAGGGCTGCAGGATCTCGCGGCTGCTCTGCCAGGCGGCTCCGTCGTCCAGGACGCTCGCGCCGAGCAGCCGCTGGAGGGGCCGCCAGAACATCCCCTGGCGCTGGTAGTTCTCCCAGTTGCCGCGCAGGACGTGCTGGACGTCGTCGGGGTGGCTGACGAGGTAGATCGACGGGGTGCCCACGGGCAGCCGGACGATGCCTCCCGCCGACTCCCTCCCCAGTTCCGCCAGCATGTTCACCGGGTCGCGCACGATTGGCGCGAGTATCCGGCGGAGCGGAATTGTTCGGGCACGCCGGGGGGAAGCGACGACCGACATCGTGACTACTCCAATTGTGAGCTGCTTGTGGGGTATCCGGGGTCATGTCTTGATGGCGTGGACTGTTCCGCCTCGCGATGCGGGCACCGGCCCAGACGAGGTCAGGCGTCGGTCGACGGGGCACGTCCGGCCTGTTCGGAGCACGTCTGTGTCGGGCACCGCTCGCCGCATGACCACGAATGCGACAATTGCTTACTCTCCTGGCAAATTGGTGCAGGCCCAATGAGCTATCACGATCTACGACTCCGATCAAGTTTCCGGGCAACTAATGATTTTCTTCGTCAGATATGGTATTTGCCGGTCTTTCCGGGCCCCCGCATCCGAGCGGTCGGCCGGAGATGCCGCGCGCCCGGCTGAGGCTCGGCTAGTCTCGCCACGATTGATCTGATAAGTCGGGAGCTGATGCGTCGTGGAACCGGTGTCGGTGGGCCTGATCGGAGCAGGGCCGTGGGCGGAGGCCGTCCACGCCCCCACCATCGCCGCGGGGCCGCACACGCGGCTGACCGGCGTCTGGGCCCGCAGGCCGAGAGCCGCCGCCCGGCTCGGCGTCCCGGTGTACGAGCGCCTGGAGGAGTTGTTCGAGGTCTGCGAGGCCGTCGCCTTCTGCGTGCCGCCCGGCGTGCAGGCCGAACTGGGCGTCCTGGCCGCCCGCGCCGGCAAGGCGCTGCTGCTGGAGAAGCCCCTCGCCGCCGACCTCGACGGGGCCAAGCGCCTGGCCGACGCCGTGGGCGAGGCGGGGGTCGCCTCCCAGATGGTGCTGACCTTCCGCTACTCGGCCACGACCAAGGCGTTCCTCGAACGCGTGCGCGCCATCGAACCGTTCGGCGGATACGCGATGAACGTTTCAGGAGCCCTCTACACCATCGACTCCCCGTGGCGGCAGGAGCGGGGAGCCATCCTGGACGTCGGGCCGCACATGATCGACATGCTGGACGCCTCCCTCGGGCCGGTCACCGGCGTGCGCGCCCACGGCCACACCCTCGGCTGGGTGGGCCTGCTGCTGGAGCACCAGAGCGGCGCGGTGAGCGAGGCGTCGCTGTCCATGGCCGCCCGCGTCGACCACGGCGCCTCCCAGGTCGCGGTGTTCGGCCGCCAGGGCACCGAGACCCTCGACGGCGGCGATCTCGGCTACGACGTCTTCCCCGACATGGTCGCCGAGTTCGCCCACACCGTCCGCCGCGGCGGCGGCCACCCCCTCGACGCCCGCCACGGCCTGCGCCTGCAGGAGATCATCGCCGCCGCCGAGGCCCAGCTGCGCTGATCATCGCAGGTCAGGGGCCTCGGACACGGGCGGGTTCCGACCCGTCGTGTCCGATCCCGCCGGGGGTTGGTACCGTTCCCTTGACGCGCGCAGCGCAGCGAAGCCGGTGAGAGTCCGGCGCTGTCCCGCAACTGTGAGGCCCTCCGGCCGAGCCAGGTCGCCTGCGTGCCGCGCCGACGCCATCAACCCTCGTGGAAAAGGGTGATCCGTCATTTCGCGGGTCTCTCGATTCCCGGCAACTGGAGGAATCCCCTCGTGAGGCCCGTGCACACGGCCTTGGCGGGCGCGTTGCTGGGTGCGCTGACGCTGGCCGCATGCGGCCAGTCCGGCGGCACCGCAGCAGGCTCCGCCACCCCGGCCGCCCCCGCCCCCGCCGCCTCTTCGCAGGCGCCCGGCTTCCCGGTCACCGTCCAGGCCGGCAACGGCGCGGTCACCATCCCCGCCAAGCCCGCGCAGATCGTCTCGCTCTCGCCCACCGCGACCGAGAACCTGTTCGCCATCGGCGCCGGCCCGCAGGTCGCCGCGGTCGACGACCAGTCGACCTACCCCGCCGACGCGCCGAAGACCGACCTGTCCGGCTTCAAGCCGAACGCCGAGGCGATCATCGCCAAGAAGCCCGACCTGGTCGTGCTCGCCAACGACACCGGCGGCGTCGTGGCCGCGCTCACCAAGGTCGGCATCCCCGTCCTGCTCGAACCGGCCGCGACCAAGCTGGAGGAGAGCTACGACGAGATCGCCGACCTCGGCGCCGCCACCGGGAACCCCGACAAGGCCGCCCAGGTCACCTCGGACATGAAGGCGCAGATCGAGCGGCTCGCCGCCGCCGCGCCCAAGGACGCCGGGCTGACCTACTTCCACGAACTGGACAACACCCCGTACTCGGTCACCTCCGGCACCTTCATCGGCCAGATCTACGGCATGTTCGGCCTGACCAACATCGCCGACAAGGCCCCGGACGCCGCCGGCGGCTACCCCAAGCTCTCCAGCGAGTTCGTCGCCAAGGCCGACCCGGACCTGATCTTCCTCGCCGACACCAAGTGCTGTGGTCAGTCCAAGCAGACCCTGGCCAAGCGGCCCGGCTGGGGCGGCCTGTCGGCGATCAAGAAGGACCAGGTGTTCCCGATCGACGACGACATCGCCTCCCGCTGGGGCCCGCGCGTCGTCGACTTCGCCAAGGCCGTCGACGCGGCGGTCAAGAAGGCCGCCGGCTGACCGGCCCGGCCCCGAACCACCTGCGAGAACCATGACCGGCACCCGCCCGGACCCCTCCCCGCCCTCCGTGCCTTCCGTGCCCGCCCCTCCCGGCGCCGCGGAGGACGACCCCGCCATCTCCCCGGAACCGGCCGCCTCCGGGGAACCGGCCACCGGGGAACCGGCCGCCTCCGGGGAACCGGCCTCCGGGGAACCGGCCGCCTCCGCGGAACCGGGCAAAATGCGGCCGGTGGTGCCGTTCGTCGCGGCCGGCCTGCTCGCGGTCTGCCTGCTGGCCGGGCTGATGATCGGCGCGGCCGGGCTGCCGCTCAAGGGCGTCGTGCTGGAACTACTGGACCGGCTGCCGTTGGTCTCGGTGCACTCCGGGCTGTCCCCGGTCGAGCGCGGGCTGCTCTTCGAGCTCAGGATGCCCCGCGTCGTGCTGGCGGCGATCGTCGGCGGGCTACTGGCGATGGCGGGCGCCGGCTACCAGGGCGTGTTCCGCAACCCGCTCGCCGACCCGTACCTGCTCGGCGCCGCCGCCGGCGCGGGCCTCACCGCCACCCTGGTCATCGTCCTGGTCCAGGCCGAGGGGCTGGTGCCGCTGGCGGCCTTCGGCGGGGCGATCGGCGGCGTGCTGCTGGCGTACGCGCTGGGCAACACGGCCGCGCGCGGCGGCGGCACCGCGACCCTGGTCCTGGCCGGGGTGGCGGTGGCCTCCTTCCTGTCGGCGTTGCAGGCGTTCGTCCAGCAGGTCAAGGTCGAGCAGCTCCAGCGCATCTACTCGTGGATCCTCGGCGGCATCGGCGGCGACTGGTCGCAGGTGTGGCTCGTCGCCCCCTACGCCGTGGTCTCGGCGGCCGTGCTGATGGCGCACGGCCGCCTGCTCGACGTGCTGTCGGTCGGGGACGACGAGGCCGGCAGCCTCGGGGTGAACGCGGCTCGCGTCCGGCTCGTGGTGCTGTGCGCGGCCTCGCTGGCCACGGCGTCGGCGGTGGCCGTCAGCGGGCTCATCGGGTTCGTCGGCATCGTCGTGCCGCACGCCGTCCGCCGCCTCGCGGGCGGGTCCTACCGGGTGGTGCTGCCGATCTCGCTGCTGGCAGGGGCCGCGTTCCTGGTGCTCGCCGACCTGGTCGCCCGCACCGTCCTGGCCCCGGCCGAACTGCCCATCGGCGTGGTCACGGCCTTCATCGGCGCCCCCTTCTTCGTCGCGGTGCTGCGCGCCACCAGGGCGGTGGAGGCATGACCACGAGGAGACGGTCGTGAGCGCGATCGAGGTGAGCGGGCTGTCGGTGTCGCTCGGCGGGCGGACGGTGCTGTCGGACGTCGGGCTGTCGGCGCGTGACGGCGAGTGGCTGGCGGTCATCGGCCCGAACGGCGCCGGCAAGTCCACGCTGCTGCGCGCGATGATGGGCCTGCTGGACGCGCGGGGCGAGGTGCTGGTGGACGGGCTGCCCGCGCGCTCGCTCAAGCCGCGGCAGCGGGCCCGGCTGATGGCCTACGCCCCCCAGAACCCCCTGCTCCCGCCCGGCCTGACCGTCCTGGAGTACGCCCTGCTGGGACGCACCCCCTACATCTCCTACCTCGGTCGCGACGGCAGGCACGACCGCGAGGTCACCGAGTCCGTCCTGGAACGCCTGGACCTGGCCGGCCTCGCGCGCCGGCCGCTCGCCCACCTGTCCGGCGGCGAGCGCCAGCGGGTCGTGCTCGCGCGGGCACTGGTCCAGCGGGCGCCCGTGCTGCTGCTCGACGAGCCGACGACCGCCCTCGACCTCGGGCACCAGCAGCAGGTGCTCGAACTGGTCGATCGGCTGCGCCTGGCGGACGGGCTGACGATCGTCACGACCGTCCACGACCTCAGCGTGGCCGGGCAGTACGCCGACCGGGTCCTGCTGATCGCCGACGGCCGCGCCGTCGCCTCCGGGCCGGTCGGCCGGGTGCTCACCGAGCCGCTGCTGGCCGGCACCTTCGGCGCTCATGTCCGCGTCGCCCAGGGCGAGGACGGCCGCCCCCTGGTCAACCTCGTCCGCCCCGCCCTCCCCATGACGCCCGACCGGGCGAACGGTCCCGTGGAGGTGCGCCCGGCGGAGGCCCACCCCGGCGCCGAACCTGACAACCCACGGCCAGGCGGCGCTCCCGAGCGGCCTCGGCCAGGGGACGATTCCGAGCAGTCTCGGCCGGGAAGTCATTCCGAGCAACCTCGGCCGGGGGATGATCCCGGACAGGGTGACGCATGCTCTCCCTGAGCCATCGGCACGAGGACGGCGCCCGTCTGGCCTCCCTGCTATGGGATCTCGGGCCCGGATGGCGGGCCATCTCCTCGGCCATGCTGGGAGGCGGCATCGGCCCGGTGGAGTGGGTGCTGAACGCGCAGGTCGTCGGCGCCTACTCGCGGATGGACCCGGTCGCGCACCTGCTCGAACTCGCGCCGCCCGGACGCGGGGTCGGCATGCTGACGGCGGCCTCGGTCGCCGACCACACCCGCGCGCACGACGGGGGAGTGGACGCCGTGGCCACCGTCGGCCTGCGCGTCCCCACCTGGGCCGCCTCCCCCGAAGGCACCCCCGACCCCGAACTCCGCCCAGCCCCCGAGCCCCGCCCCGCCCCCGAAGCCCGCCCGGGCCTCGACTCGGACGTCCGGGGGGAGGCGGCCACCCGGCCGGTCTTCCCGGCGCCGGGGACCATCAACATCATCGTGGCCGTCCCGGTGGCGATGAGCGACGCCGCCCTGGTCAACGCCGTGATGACGGTGACCGAGGCGAAGGCGCAGGCCCTGGCCGAGGCGGGATACGCCTGCACGGGCACCGCCTCGGACGCCGTGTGCGTCGCGGTCCGCGCCGAGGGCCCGGAGGAGCCGTTCGGCGGCCCGCGGTCCACGTGGGGCGCCCGCGTCGCCAGAGCCGTCCACCGCTGCGTCCTCGCCGGCGCCCACGCTTGGCCCACCCTCGACCACACCCCCGCCTCCGCCTCCCGCCCGTTGCCTCCACATCCCTGGCCCACCCCCTGAAACCACCGGCTCGCCCCACTCCCAGACCCATGCTGGGCCGTCGTCAATGCGGATGACCGGCAACGCTGATCCGCGGATGGGGCGCGGCGTACACTCGTGATGTGGACGCCGCGCGTGATTACGACGACCTGCATGCCCTGGTGGACCGGCTCAAGCCAGACCAGGCACGCCGGTTGCGCGCGGTCGCCCTGCGTCTGGTCCAGTCCGGCGACGTCCCCGAAGGGGCGAGTGCGGAGCAATCGGGCAAACGCCGGCTCTCTTTCATCGGCATGATGAACTCCGGGGTGGGCGATCTCGCCGAACGGCATGAAGAAGTCCTCAAGGAGGGCTTGGATCGTCCGATGTGACGACCCTCCTCGATACCGGCCCGCTCGTGGCGGCCCTCGACGCCGACGACAAGAGTCACCACCGCTGTGCGGAGTTCCTGGAAACGGCTCCCGGCCCCCTCTTGGTTCCCGCGCCTGTCATGGTCGAGGTGTGCTGGCTGCTCGAGAAGTACCGTGCGTGGTGCTCGCGCCGAGGCCGCTTTCATCGACTCTCTCGTCACCGATCAGATGACCTTGCTCGATCTGGCCGAAGGCGATCTCGCCCGTGTGGCCCACCTGGTGCGGACGTACGCGGACCTGCCGCTCGGCGTGGTGGACGCCTCGGTCATCGCGATCGCCGAGCGGCTGGGGCTTCGGAGATAGCGACGCTCGATCATCGCCATTTCCGCGTGGTGCGACCGGTTCATGTGCCTGCGTTCAAGTTGCTTCCTTGAGCGCCGAGCCGGTGCCGCGGGCCGCGGGCCGTGGCGGGGCCGGCTAGGAGGTGAAGGCGACGGTGGTGAGGGTGTGGTCGATGGTGGGCTGGTGGCATTTGCCGGGCGGGCAGAAGAAGGCGAGGAGACCGACGGGCTGGCCCTGGCCGCGGCCGATGATGTAGACGATCAGGTCGAGGCGTCCCTGCTGGGCCGGGTCGTTGACCACGCCGGTCAGGCGGAAGGCGGGCTTGCCCGCCACGGTGTCGGTGGTGAGCGCCGAGGCGAAGTCGGCCGGGCCCGGCAGCACGAAGCTCAGGCTGCGTTTGAGGGTCTCGGGCGGGTCTGAGGTGGTGATGGCGTCGTTGAGCTCGGCGAACACGCCTGTCGCCCGTTCGGGGTGGGTGCCGAGCAGCGCGTTGACCGCCGTCCAGTCGGAGGCGATCGGCACGGAGAAGAGCGCGTCGAACTCCGCCGCCGCCGGGGAGACGACCGCGTACTCGTCGGCGTGCGTGCGCGCCACCCACCCGCCCGGATACTCGAAGGTCATCGGCGCCGCCGTGCTGCCGGGATAGCGCTTGGCCCCCAGCGGAGCCGTCCCCTGGTTGAGCAGCAGGGTGGCGGCGACCGCGACCGCGACCACCGCCGCGCCGGCGCCCACCAGCGCCCCCACCAGCCGGCCGCGCCGGCGCCTGGGCGCCGCGGGACGCGGGCCGGTGGCCACGCCCGGCCGGGTGGCCGGGCCGAGGGAGGCGTGCGCGGACCCCGCCGGGTCCGCCGCCGCGAACGAACGCAGGGAGGTCGTCGGCTCGGCCGAGCCCATGGTCTCGCCTCGCGGCCCGGGGTGGCCGTCGTACGGCCCGGCGGGCGCGTACGGCGGCTCGCCGGTGGCGTGCGGGCCGGGGTGGGCGTACGGATGGTCGGTCGCGGGCGCGGCGTGCCGGCCCGGGCCCGCCTGCTGCACGCCGGTGGGCTGGTCGTCGGAGCTGATCGCGTCCCGCAGGGCGGCGACGAACTGGCGGCAGGTGACGTACCGCTCGTTCGGCGACTTGGCCAGGGCGCGGAGCATAACCTGGTTGACCGAGTGCGGCAGGTCGGGCCGGTAGGGGGTGAGCGGCGGCGGGTCGTGCGATACGTGCGCGTACAGCAGGGCCAGTTCGGTGTCCCGCTGGAACGGCGGGGACCCGGTGAGCGCCTCGTAGACGACGCAGGCGAACGCGTACAGGTCGCTGCGGCCGTCCACGGGCAGCCCGCGGATCTGCTCGGGCGCCACGTACCGCGGGGTCCCCATGAAGTGGCCGTGGCTGGTCAGCCCCGCCTCGGAGAAGGTGCTCTTGGTGAGCCCGAAGTCGGTGAGGTAGACGTGCTCGGGGTCGCGGTCGGACCCGTCGGCGACCAGGATGTTGGCCGGCTTGACGTCCCTGTGCACGAGCCCGTGCTGGTGGGCGGCGTCCAGCGCCGAGGCGATCTGGGAGAACAGGCGGTAGGCGCGGGCCACCGGCAGGGGGCCGCTGCTCTGGATGAGCTTGCGCAGGTCGGCCCCGTCGACGTACCGCATGGCGATGAAGAGCAGGTCGCCGTTCTCGCCCGCCTCGTAGATCGGGATGATGTTGGGGTGGTCGACCGCCGCGACCAGGCGCGACTCGCGGACGAACCGGTCGCGGAAACGCTGGTCGGCCGACAGTTGCGGCGCCAGCACCTTCAGCGCCACGGCGCGGCCGAGCCGGCGGTCGCGCGCCCGGTAGACCGTCGCCATGCCGCCGCGCCCGACGACCGCCTCGATGAGGTAGTCGGCCACCTGGGTGCCGATCAGCGGCGGCATCGAGAAACCCTGTTCGCTCATTGGTCCACCGGGTTCCCGCAGAAGCCGCAGAAACGGTGCGCTCTCTGCAACCGCATGCCGCACTGCGTGCAGAACCGTGCCTGCGCGCCGGACGCGGCCGCCTCAGGACCGCCGGCCGGCGTACCCGGACCGCCGGCGGGCGTGGCGGGGCCGGAGGCCGGCGTGGCCGGTCCGCCGGTGGGCGTGGCCGGGCCGCCCGCGGGCGTGCCGGCGACACCGGTGGGCGTTGACGGCCCGCCGGCGGAGGCCGGGCCGGCCTGCTGTCCTGTGCCGGGCGCGCCGAACGGAGACTGGCGGTACGGGGGGAAGGAGCCGTCGCCCGGGTGCGGCGGTTCCATCGTCTGGGTGCCGCCCGCCGGTCTCCCGGAGCCGCCCCCGGGGCCCGCCGGGGCGAGAGGGCCGAGCGAACCCGCCGGGCCCGCGGCCGTACCGGAGATCCCCGAGACCGCGGGGAACGATTCGAGCACGCCGTCGCCCGCCGCCTCGCCGGCCGTCCGGCGGCGCCGCCGCAGCATGAGCGGCACCGCGACGGCGACCGCGGCGGCGACGGCGACGATGCCGGCGGACACCGGCAACAGCAGCGGCGCGAGGCCGGAGGCCTTCTGGGCGACGGCCGGGGCCTTGCTCTGCCCGGCCGAAGGGGTGCCCGCGCGGTTGGCCCGGGCGGTGCGCAGGTGGTCCTGGGCGACGGCGTGGTCGGGACGCAGCCGCAGCACCTGCTCCAGGACCGGGATCGCGTTGGCGTAGAACTTGTTGTGGAACGGCGCGAGCGCCGTCTCGTACACCACGTCCACCGGCCCCCGCCGGGCGGTCACGTCGGCGGCCACCAGCGCGGCCCGGATGTCGTCCACCGGGGTCAGCGTCGCCGCGTCGCCGCTGCCGGTGAGCAGGCCGATGACCTCGCTCCTGCCGTCGTCGATCACGGCGCCGCCGTCGCCGTCCTCGCTCAGGAACGTGGCGAGCTTGGCGCGTTCGGCCTGTTTGAACGTGCGCCCGCCCGGCGGGTCGAGGTGGGCCGTCTGGACCTTCGGCGGGGCCTTGGCGCTGGGCCGGCTCGGCAGGCCGATGGTGTCCACCGACTCGATGCCGCTGCCCAGCGTCGTGCCGAGCGGCACGGTGGGCAGCGTGCCGTCCTCGCCGCCCTTGGTGAGCTTGAGCACGGCGGGCGAGCCGGGCGAGGCGCCGGTGCGCAGCAGGTCGGCCGGGTACCCCTCAGGCACGGGCGGATCCGCGTACGGGAACACCGTGATCTTGGGGGCTGTGGTGGCGATGCAGTTGGAGTTCTGCCGGTGCGGTGGGTAGCAGGCCTGCAGGCGGGCGTTGAGCTCGGGGTTCTTCAGCTTGTGCCGGGAGAAGTCGGCCGGGATCTTGACCTTGAAGTACTCCGAGAAGACCCGGTTGGCGGCGTAGACGGCGGGGTCCTTGCTCGGCCGCACGACGCCGGTGGCGGTGACCACGACGCCGTCGGGGGAGACGGTGAACCCGCTGCCGGTGCCGACCGGCGTGTCGTACTCGCGCACGACCTGCTGGATGACCCCTCGGTCGTCGAGCAGGTTGATGGTCACGTGGGCCTTCGCCTCCACGCGGACCGTTCCAGGGGTCACTCGGTCGGTGGAGCCGCTGGGATGGGGGTGCATGGGAAGGATGAGCGATCCGAGGACGCTCAGCCCCGCGACGAGGTGGTGCAGGCGGGGCATCTCCGCCTCCTGTTCCGGACCTGGTTGAGTCCAGAGTCTCAGCGCGGACAGCCTCGTTCAAGGCTCCTCCGGCCGCCGTCACGCACTTGCAATCGGTCGTTGAACGATCTGCGACAGCCGTTTCGCGATCTCGAACGACTTGGAGGCCGCTTGGAGACGGCGTCGGCGCGGACGCTCGCGTGAAGGTCGCGTGCCGGGTTTCCCGTCAGGTGGCGTCGTGCATGTATATTTTTCGTACATAACCGGACATTGGTGGAAGATATTTAACCGACGAAGGGATGGGGCGGTATGAGGGCCTTTCCGCGGGTGCTGTTCGACGAGGCGCACAACGAGTCGTGGACGATCCGCCGCGAGGTCGCCGAGGCGATCAACCCGGCGCACCCCGACGACAACAGCTACGCCCGCGCCGCGCAGGTCCTGCGCCGCCTCGGCCACACCGTCACCGCGCACACCGAGGGCCCGGTCACCCCGGCCGTGCTCAACGCCCACGACGTCTACGTCGTCGCCCACCCCTCCGCCGACCGATGGGAGCGCACCACCGGGCTCGGCAGCCCCGCCTTCCCCGCCGAGGAGATCGACGCCATCGAGCGGTACGTCTCCGAAGGCGGCGGCCTGATCGTGCTCGCCGAGTGCGAGCAGGAGAAGTACGGCAACAACCTCGGGGAACTGCTCGCCCGCTTCGGCGTCGGCGTCGAGCACACCACCGTCCAGGACCCGGGCAACTCCTACAACGGCGTGGCCACCTGGGTGCTCGGCGCCCCGGTCCCTGGAGCGGGGGACGACCTGACCGCCGGCGCCCGCGAGGCCTGCTTCTACCGGGCGGGCGTGCTCACCGCGCCCGAGGGCGCGACCGTCCTGTTCGCGACCTCGCCCTCCGCCGACCCGGCCGGACGCCCCCTCGCCCTGGCCCTGCGCCACGGCGAGGGCCGGGTGGTCGTCTTCGCCGACTCCGACCTGTTCGGCGACGACTCCATCGACGACCTGCGGCACGCCCGGCTGTGGGGCAACGTCGTCACCTGGGCCGCACGCGTACCGGCGAGCACGGGCGGCGCGAGCTCCTCCGACGGGGCCTTCGCCGAGCTCAAGGACGCGGTCGAGGGACTGCGCCCCCTCACCGCCAAGGACGGCTCGGTCGCCGACGCCGCGGCCGCCTCGCCTCTCGTCGACCGCGTCGTCACCGCCGTCGAGACGCTGGCCCCGCGCTTCCCGCACGACCAGGACTATCTCGCCGCCGTCGTCGCCGACCTGCGCGCCTGGCAGGCGGGAGGGTTCGGCGTGCCCGACTTCCTGGACTCGCTGAACGCCTTCCATCCCGACACCCAGCGGGTGGACGGGCTGGAGCACCTGGTCGTGTTCCCGATGTACACCCAGAACGGCAACCCCGGCCGCAACCTGGAGGCCGTCTGGATCCGCACGGTGTGGCCCGACTGGCTCGCCGAGCTGGAGAGCGGGCAGTACGACAACCCCATGTTCGTGCCGATCGCCTTCGTCGACTTCACCGCCGGGTACGACACCAACAGCGCGGTGCTGTTCCCCGAGACCGTCGCCGTCCGCGAGACCCCGCCCCGGTTCACCTGGGGCGCCATCTTCTGCGACCGCGAGGCCGCGCGGTTCCGCGGCGTCAGCCGCGCCGCCGCCGACACCCTCCAGCTCGCCCTGCCGCCGGACGCCGCCCGCCTGCTCTCCAGCCAGGAGCTCGCCCAGGACACCTTCGTGCTCTGGGACCTCGTCCACGACCGGACCCACAGCCACGGCGACCTGCCCTTCGACCCGTTCATGATCAAGCAGCGGATGCCGTACTGGCTGTACTCGCTGGAGGAGCTGCGCTGTGACCTGACCGCGTTCGGCGAGGCGGTCGCGCTGGAGGGGCGGGGCGTGCCGCACGCCCGGTACGTGCAGTACGCGATCCTGTTCGACCGGCTGTTCCGCTTCCCGATCACCGGCGAGCGGGTGCGCAACTACGACGGCCTCGGCGGCCAGCTGCTGTTCGCCTACCTGCACCGCAACGACGTCGTCCGCTGGACCGACAACCGGCTGTCCATCGACTGGGACCGGGTCGCCGACTGCGTGGCCGACCTGCGCGGCGAGGTCGAGAAGCTCTACCGCGACGGCATCGACCGATCCAAGCTCGCGCACTGGCTGGCCGCCCACCAGCTCGTCGCCTCCTACGTCGCCCCGCACCCCGCGTCGGTGTGGAACCGCGGCGCCGACGCCCTGCCCGTCGAGGGCTTCCCGAAGGCCGTGGTGGACGCGGTGCTGCCCGACGAGTTCCCCCTGAGCATGTTCTACGAGGCCCTGCGTCGTAAGCTTTCCGGAGTCATCGAGGCGACGAAGGGAATCCGCGCGTGAGCCAGGGCGACCAGGGCGGGCCGGCGAGCAGAGTGGTGGTCGTCGCCGGGGCCGGCGGGCCCACCGGCCGGGCGGTCACCGCGCGGCTCGCCGCGCGCGGCGACACCGTGATCGGCCTCGGCCGGCGCGCCTCCGACGGCGTGACCGCGGTCGACCTGGCCGACGGCGAGGCCGTCCGCGAGGCGGCGAGCCGCATCGGCGCCGAGCACGGCAGGGTCGACGGGGTGGTCCACCTCGTCGGCGGCTGGCGCGGGTCCAAGGCCTTCGCCGACACCGACCTCGCCGACTGGGACGCCCTGCACGAGGCGATCGTCCGCACCCTGCAGAACGTCTCGCTCGCCTTCGAGCCGTTGCTGCGCGACAGCGACGACGGCCGGTTCGCCATCGTCTCGGCCAAGGCCGCGCGGGAGCCCACCCAGGGCAACGCCGCCTACGCCGCCGCCAAAGCCGCGGCCGAGGCGTGGACGCTCGCCCTGGCCGACGCGCTCCGCGGCACCCACAGCGCCGCCGCCATCCTGGTGATCAAGGCGTTGGTCAACGACGACATGCGGGCGGCGAGCCCCGACCGCAAGTTCCCCGGCTTCACCGACGTCGACGACCTGGCCGCCGCCGTCGCCGGGCTGTGGGACCGCCCGGCCGCCGAGGTCAACGGCCTGCGGGTCGACCTGACGAGCTGACGACCTGACCGACCACCACCGGCACGACACGCGGGGGCACGACCACATGACCCAGGCACGGCGGCGCCACGACCCCGAGGTCAAGGCGTTCGCGAGCGACAACTACGCGGGCGTCCACCCGGAGGTCCTCCAAGCGGTCGCCCTCGCCAACGGCGGCCACCAGATCGCCTACGGCGAGGACGTCTACACCGAGGCGCTCCAGGAGGTCTTCCAGCAGCACTTCGGGCCGCGGGCCCAGGCGTGGCCGGTGTTCAACGGCACCGGCGCCAACGTCGTCGGCCTGCGGGCGATGACCGCGCCGTGGGAGGCCGTCATCTGCGCCGAGAGCGCCCACGTCAACACCGACGAGGGCGGCGCGCCCGAGCAGATGGCCGGGCTCAAGCTGCTCACCGTGCCCACACCCGACGGCAGGCTCACCCCCGAGCTGATCGACCGGCAGGCATGGGGCTTCGGGGACGAGCACCACGCCCAGCCCAAGGTCGTGACGATCACCGAGAGCACCGAGCTCGGCACCGTCTACACCCCCGAGCAGATCGCCGCGGTCTCCGCGCACTGCCGCGAGCTCGGGCTGCTGCTGCACCTGGACGGGTCACGCCTGGTCAACGCCGCGGCGGCGCTGGAGGTGCCGCTGCGGGCGCTGACCACCGACGTGGGCGTGGACGTGCTGTCCTTCGGCGGCACCAAGAGCGGGCTGATGTTCGGCGAGGCCATCGTCGTGCTGAACCCCTCGGCCGTCCGCGGGCTGGTCTACCTGCGCAAGAGCTCGATGCAGCTCGCCTCGAAGATGCGGTTCGTCTCGGCGCAGTTCGAGGCGCTGCTCGCCGGCGACCTGTGGCTGCGCAACGCGCGCAACGCCAACGCCATGGCCGCGCGCCTGGCCGCCGCCGTGCGCGACATCCCCGGCGTCACCCTGACCAGGGCGGTCGAGGCCAACGCCGTCTTCGCCGTCCTGCCCCGCGAGGCGGTCGACCGCCTGCGCAAGAGGTTCCGGTTCTACACCTGGAACGAGGCCACCGGCGAGGTCCGCTGGATGACCGCCTTCGACACCACCGAGGCCGACGTGGACGCCTTCGCCGCCGCCGTCGCCGAGGAGCTCTCCGCGTCCTGACGCCCGCCGCGCCCGGGCCCGCCTGCGCCTTGACGAGGGTCAGGGCTTGGCGCCCCGGGCGGTGAGCAGTTCGGTCATGTAGCCGATTTCGCCGTTCTGCGTGTCCACGATGCTCTGCGCCATCGTGCGCACCTCGTCGCGGGTGGTCAGCTTCAGCACCGCCTTGGCCATGTCCACGCCCCCCTGGTGGTGGCGGATCATGAGCTGGAGGAAGAGGACCTCGGCGTCCTTGCCCTTGGCGGCCTTCAGGCGCTTCAGCTCCTCCGGCGTCGCCATGCCCGGCATCATCGCCGCGCCGCCCGCCGCCGCGACGGGGGCCGCGGACCCGCCGTGCCCGCCGTGGCCCGCCATCCAGGCCATCACCGGCCGCGAGCCCGCCTGGTCCAGGCCCCACTGCTGCAGCCAGCCCATGAAAATTCCACGCTGCGCGGTCTGGGTGGTGATGATGTCGTAGGACAGTCCCCGGATCGCGGAGTCGGCGGTCTCGTCGCGCACGGTGAAGCTCATCTCGACGGCCTGCGCGTGGTGTACCGCCATGTCACGCGCGAAACCGGCCTCAGGGGAGGCGTCTCCCGGCGGCGCGGACCTGCCGAACAGCAGGAAGGTGGCGACGGCCGTCACCGCGCAGGTGAGCAGCGCGACGAGGACGAGACGTGAGCGTGAGTTGACCATTGCCAGCCAATATGAGGGGTCGTGCCAGACGTTGAACGCAAACGTTATTACCTACCCACTATCCTCCACATAAGTATCGGCAGCTTGACCACACACGTCCTGAACGGCCGTTGGAGGAAACACGATGGGCAAGGAGAGGACGCAGGCACGGCGGGAGCATCTCGCCCAGATGCGCACCGCGCAGAAGCGCAAGGAACGGCGCACGGCGATGCTCATGTGGGGTGTCGGCGCCTTCGTCATCGTCCTCGTCGTGGGCCTGGTCGGCTTCTACGTGATCAGGGAGAACGCCGCGGGCTCGCTCGACGCGGTGAAGACCTTCAGCTACAAGGCCTCCCAGCACACCGCGATCAAGGTCAACTACAAGGAGACGCCGCCGGTCGGCGGCGAGCACAACCCGCAGTGGCAGCAGTGCGGCCCCTACGACGGGCCGATCAACCCCGAGAACGGCGTGCACTCCATGGAGCACGGCGCGGTCTGGATCACCTACCGGCCCGACCTGCCCAAGGCCCAGGTGGACAAGCTCAAGGCCATGGTGACCTCTGACTACATCCTGCTCAGCCCGTACCCGGGTCTGACGGCGCCGGTCGTGGTGAGCTCCTGGAACCACCAGCTCGTCCTCACGGGCGCCGACGACGCGCGCCTGCCCCGGTACATCACCAAGTACAAGCAGAACCCGAGCACGACGCCCGAGTACGGCGCCACCTGCGGCGGCGAGGGCGCCACCTCGGCGCTGGCCGCCGACAACCCGATCCCCACCACGTCGCCGACCCCTGCGCCGAACGCGTCGGCCGCCCCCAGCGAGTCGCCGGCCCCGGCCGAGTCGTCGGCCATGCCGAGCGCGACGCCCAGCTCCTGACCCGTCCCGCGCGAGCGGCGGCGGAACCGGGCCGGCCCGCGGAGGTTCGCCTCCGCCGGCCGGCCTTGTCATGTCCGTATCTCCGCCGCCCTCACCGCCCTCACCGTCCTCACCCTCACCGTCCTCACGCCCTCACCGCCGTCACCGCCCCGCCGTCCGCGCCGCTCTCGCCGTCCGGTGCGGCGCCGGGCGCTCGCGGCCGGCGCGGGGCCGGTCAGCGCAGGACGTCCTCGGGGTCGACGGCCTCCAGCGCGTGGGCCTCGCCGACCGGGCGGCTGGTCAGGGTGCCCGCGTGGGCGTTGAGCCCGAGCGCCAGCGCCGGGTCGTCGCCCAGCGCCTCCCGCCATCCCTTGTCGGCGATCGCGAGGGCGTACGGGAGGGTGACGTTGGTCAGCGCGTACGTCGAGGTGTGCGGGACGGCCCCCGGCATGTTGGCCACGCAGTAGAACACCGAGTTGTGCACGCGGTAGGTCGGATGCGCGTGGGTGGTCGGCCGGGAGTCCTCGAACGCCCCGCCCTGGTCGATCGAGATGTCCACCAGCACCGAGCCCTCCTTCATGCGGGCCACCATCTCGTTGGTCACCAGCTTGGGCGCCTTGGCCCCCGGGACCAGCACCGCTCCGATCACCAGGTCGGCGGAAAGGACGGCGCGCTCGATCTCGTAGATGTTGGAGGCGACCGTCTGCAGGTGCCCCCGGTAGATGGTGTCGGCCTGGCGCAGCCGGTCGATGTTCTTGTCCAGGAGCAGCACCTCCGCCTGCATGCCGAGGGCGATCGTGGTCGCGTTCATGCCGGTCACCCCGGCGCCCAGCACCACCACCTTGGCCGGGTACACGCCGGGGACCCCGCCCATGAGCACGCCCCGGCCGCCGCCCTGGCGCATCAGGTGGTAGGCGCCGACCTGGGGCGCCAGGCGTCCGGCGACCTCGGACATGGGCGCGAGCAGGGGGAGCGCCCCGCCGGCCGTCTGCACGGTCTCGTAGGCGACGGCCGTGACCCCCGACTCGATGATCGCGAGCGTCAGCTTCCGGGACGCCGCGAGGTGGAGGTAGGTGAACAGGACCTGGCCCTGCCGCATGAGGGGGTACTCCGAGGCGATGGGCTCCTTGACCTTCAAAATCATGTCGCCCTCCCCCCAGACCTCCTCCGCCGAGGGGAGAATCTCCGCGCCCGCCGCCCGGAAGTCCTCGTCGGGGATGGAGGAACCGGCGCCCGCGCCCTGTTCGACGAAGACCTGGTGGCCGTGGCGGACCAGTTCGTTGGCTCCGGCGGGGGTGAGGGCGACCCGATGCTCCTGGTCCTTCACCTCTCGGGGTATTGCGACCTTCATGAGATCCTCCTTCGACCCGGGGCGGCGGCTGCCCGCTCGTCTCCCGTTACCGCCGTTCGCGTGCCGGTGACGGTGTGATCAGCGGAGCACTGCCCAGGAGCGACCCCGCCTCACCCGGCCCGGCGCCCGAGCCGGCGGCCGTGGCGTCCCGCCGGCCGCCGCAGGCGCCCAGGCCCTCGGGATATCGGGGCCGATCTCGGCGCGCGGGCGAATTGTCAGGTTCTCTTCAGCGTAGGACCCCCTCTCCGGCGTTCATCCTGCGGTTAGCTCGTACGGGCGAGCCTCGATAGGCTCGGCCGAGCGATGTCGGTCACCGGACATCAAGGGCGGACGCCCCGCTCCTGGGGCGAGGCGATGTCGAAGGGGTGAGGATGCGCAACCGTCGGGCGGCCGGCGATCACAGTGATCCGGCCGGCGTGCTGCCGGGTCTCGGCGATCCTCCTCCGGCCGACCCCGGCGACCCGCCGGTGCTCATGGACGACCTCCGCTCCGCCGAGGACGAGACCATGGTCGACATCCGGCCCGTGCCCGGCGAGCCCGAGGAGACCCCCCTCGCGGCGGTCCCGCCGGAGGCCGTGCCTCCTCCGGCCGGCGAGGAGGACCTCCCGCCCGGGTCCGGCGGCATTCCCCCCGGCCCCGAAGGGCCCGCCGTCCCCGGTGAGCCGCCGCCCGGGCCCCCGAGAGCCGGGCGCGGCACGACCATCGCCCTGATCGCCGGGCTGTTCGTGGCCATCATCGTCACCGGCGTCCTCGGCACGATCGCGGTGCTGATGACCCGCGAGCCCGACCTGCCGCTCGGCGCCGACCCGCCGAGCCGCCTGGCCACCCCCATCCACTTCGCGCCCGTCACCGGCGTGCGCGCCGCGCCGTGCCCGGGCGCCGAGGCCGTGCTCGACGACGCGGGGACGACGTGTTACCAGGTCGCCCGGGGGGTCACCGTCACCTCCGTGGTGAGGATCTCGACCGTCGCCGCCCAGGACGGCACCTATGCCGTGCGCGTCGTGCCCGCGCCCGACAGCCGCGCCCGGCTGGCCGACCTGATCAAGGACACGCTCAACCAGCAGCTCGCCGTCGTGGTGGACGACAAGGTCGTCACCGCTCCCCGGGTCGCGCAGCCCATGACCCAGGACAGCCTCAGCATCGCGGGCCTGTCCAAGGAGACCGCCGAGGCGCTGATGTCGCGCCTGCTCGGCGGCGTCGGCACGGTCACCGGCAGCGGCGCTCCGACCCCCACCTCGTCCTGCCCCCCGACCGGCGCCCCCGGCACCGGGACGACCGGCGACCCGGGCACCGGTACCACCGGCAACCCCGGCACCGGTACCACCGGCAACCCCGGCACCGGTACCACCGGCAACCCCGGCACCGGGACGACGGGCGACCCGGGCACGGGCACCACCGGCGCCCCCGGAACCGGCACCACGGGCGGCCAGGGGACGGGCGGCACGATCGGCGACCCGGGCGCCGGAACGGTCGGCGGCTCCCCGGTCTGCCCGCCCACCGCCGCGACGACGGCCGCACCGCCCCCCGGCGGCGCCACGACCGGGGTGCCCTCCGGCCCGCCCGCGACGGGCGCGCCCTCGGCGCCGGCCTCGCAGCCGGGCTCGATGCCGCTGGTCCCGCCCGGCGCCACGCACACCCCGGGAACCGGGACCGGCGCCACGCCCGCCGGCAAGGGCGCGCAGCCGGCGGGCTCCGCGAGCCCCCATGCGACCGGCGTCTCGGCGCGTGGCCCGCGCCGCACCCTCGACCCGCGGTTCCCCGGTTGCAAGCAGGCCCACGCGGCCAACTACGGGCCCTACACCAAGGGCGTCCACCCCGAGTACGACTGGTACGTCGACGGCGACCACGACGGCGTGGCCTGCGAGCGGGGCGACATCACCTGACCCGCCGCGCCGGCCCTGGCTCTGCCATGCCGCGCCGTGTCCCGCCATGTCCCGCCATGCGGTGCCGTGTCCGGTCGTAGCCGCCGGGCGGCGGGCGCGTCCCCCCGGCGGGGCCGATCAAGGGGAGGCGGGGGACAGGGCGATGTCCTCGGGACGGATGGGCACCCGCGACAGGGACAGGCCCGTGGCGGCGCGAACGGCGGCGACGATGGCGGGGGTCGAGGACAGAGTGGGCGGCTCGCCCGCCCCGCGCAGGCCGTAGGGCGCCGCCGGGTCCGGATTCTCCAAGATCGACAGTTTCATGGGCGGCATGTCGAGGATGGTGGGGATCAAGTAGTCGGTGAACGACGGGTTGAGCACCCGTCCCTCCCGCACCTGGATCTCCTCCATGAGCGCCAGCCCCAGCCCCTGCGCCGACCCTCCGTGGATCTGCCCCTCGAGCGCCGTCGGGTTGATCATTTTTCCGACGTCCTGGACGGCGGCCAGCTCGACCACCTTGACCAGGCCGAGGTCGACGTCCACGTCCACGACCGCCCGGTGGACGCACAGGGCGAGCTGGGTGTGGGAGTCGCCCTGCCCGGTCAGCGGGTCCATGGGGCGGGTCGGCCGGTGGCGGTACTCGCGGGTCTCCTCGACCGGGCCGTGCTCCCGCAGCAGGTCGGCGAGCGCGAGGCCGGGGCGCTCGGCGCACAGCGCGTTCAGGCGCTCGCGCACCGCCTCGCACGCGGCCTTGACCGCGCCGCCGGTGACGTAGGACTGCCGTGAGGC
This sequence comes from Sphaerisporangium sp. NPDC004334, assembly GCF_053602655.1. Taxonomy (NCBI): domain Bacteria; kingdom Bacillati; phylum Actinomycetota; class Actinomycetes; order Streptosporangiales; family Streptosporangiaceae; genus Sphaerisporangium; species Sphaerisporangium sp. NPDC004334. Next base: position 227,935 of record NZ_JBSGDZ010000010.1, on the reverse strand, counting down.
CGAGCTGGACCCGGCCGAGCCGACCGTCGTGTCGGCCGGGGCGACCGTCACGCGCCCGGCGCCCAGCTCGGGGAACTCGGCGAGTTCGGTGCGGGCGATCTGGGCCTGCACGGTGACCAGGCCCTGCCCGACCTCGGCGGCGGCGGTGTGGACGAGCACGTGCGGCTCGTCCCCGAGCAGTTCGACCCGGACGCGGGCCGTGCTGTAGTCGTCGAAGCCCTCGGAGAAGCAGATGTTCTTGATGCCGACCCCGTACCCGATCCCGCGCCGCACGCCCTCGCCGTGCGTCGTCTGGGCGACCCCGCCCGGCATGGACCGCAGATCGGACGAGCGCGCCGCGCCGGGCAGCGGCATGGCGGCCAGTTCGCGCAGCATGCCGGCCAGTGGCGCCGGAGAGTCGATCACCTGGCCGGTCGCCAGGCGCGACCCCTGCGACACCGCGTTGCGCAGGCGGATCTCCACCGGGCCGAGCCCGCACGCCTCGGCGAGCCGGTCCATCTGCGACTCGTAGGCGTAGCAGGCCTGCACCGCGCCGAAGCCGCGCATCGCCCCGCAGGGCGGGTTGTTGGTGTAGGCGCCGTAGGCGTCGATCGCGATGTTGGGCACCTCGTACGGCCCGACGCCGAGCGAGGCGGCGTTGCCGACGACGGCGAGGGAGGAGGAGCAGTACGCCCCGCCGTCCAGCACGATCTCGGCCTTGACGTAGACGAGCCTGCCCTCGCGGGTGGCGCCGTGCTCGTACCGCATGCGGGCGGGATGCCGGTGGACGTGGCCGAAGAACGACTCCTCGCGACCGTAGACGATCTTGACCGGCCGGCCGGTGCGCAGGGCGAGCATGCTCGCGTGGATCTGCATCGACAGGTCCTCGCGGGCGCCGAACGCGCCGCCGACCCCGGCCAGCGTCAGCCGCACCTTGTCCTTGGGCAGGGCGAGGCAGGGGGCGATCTGGTCCTGGTCGACGTGCAGCCACTGCGTGGCGACGAACAGGTCGACGCCGCCGTCCTCGGCCGGGACGGCCATCCCCGACTCGGGGCCGAGGAACGCCTGGTCCTGCATGCCGACCTCGTACTCGCCGGTGACGACGACCTCCGCGGACGGCGGAATGCTCCCCACGCGGACGGGCTGGTGGCGTACCAGGTTGCCGCCCGGCAGCACGTGCGGGCAGGCGGGGTCGAACAGGGCGCGGCGCGCGTCGGTGACGGCCTCGCGCGGCTCGTACGCGACGATGATGGCGGCCGCCGCCCGCCGAGCGGTCTCCGGGTGGTCGGCGGCGACGATGGCCACCGGTTCACCCTGGTAGCGCACCTGGTCGATGGCCAGCACCGGCTGATCCTTGTGCTCCAGGCCGAAGAAGCGCTCGCCCGGGACGTCCTCGTGGGTGAGCACGGCGTGCACGCCGGGCATCGCGAGCGCGGGGCCGACGTCGACGGAACGGATCCACGCCGAGGGGTGCGGGCTGCGAAGCGTGGCGCCCCACAGCATGTCCGCGAGGTACAGATCGGAGGAGTAGGCGAACTCCCCGGTCACCTTCAGGATGCCGTCCGGCCGGATGGCGCCGGTGCCGACGCCTTCGCCGAGGCTGCGCCCGCGCGCGGTCTGGGTCACACCGGCAGTACATCAGCCCAGCTCAGGGGCGCCAATAGGCGCGGGCGTGAAACGCCGGGGGCCGGTCGGGCGATGAGTTGGAGGTTCATCCAAATCGAGTGGTTAGCCTTGATAAGTGCGTATACGTGATCTCATCGCGGTGGACGGGCTGCGCCTCACCCTGCTGTCGGACCAGAGCCACCTGGACCGGCGGTTCACCGGCGCGCACATCACCGACCTGCCCGAACCCGGACGTTACCTGTCCGGGGGAGAGCTCGTGCTCACCGGGTTGACCTGGCATCGCGGCCCAGGGGACTCCGCGCGGTTCGTCGGGGCCCTGGCCAAGGCCGGAGTGGCCGCGCTGGCCGCGGGACGGGCGCTGCTCGGCCACGTGCCCGGCGACCTGGTCGAGGCGTGCCGGGAGCGCGACCTCCCGCTGCTGGACGTGCCGGAGGAGGTGTCCTTCCGCGCGTTGAGCGAGGTCGTCGAGGCGCGCCTGGGCATCGGCGGCGCCGCCGACCTGCGGGGAGCGCTCGGCCGGCACCGCCGCATCGTCGCGGCCGTCGCCGAGGGCACCGGGCTGGAGGAGCTTTTCACGGTGATCGCCCAGGAACTCGGCATCACCGGCGCGGTCGTCTCGGCGAGCGGCGCGGTGGTCGCGGGACGGCTGGATGAGGATCTGCCGGCCTTACTCGCCCGCGAGTATCTGTCCGCGCCGCGCCTGCCCCACCTGGTGCGCACTCCGCGGGGACCGTTCACGCTGTTCGCCGTCGACCGGTCGCACCGGGCGGCCGGCTGGGCGCTGGTCCTCGGGTCGGACCTGCTCGACCACGCCGACACCGGCTTCGAGCTCGCGGCCTGCGTCGCGCTGCAGCGCGGCCGCACCGAGGAGGGCCGCAGGGTGGAGCGGCGGCTGGCCGAGGAGCTGATCGGGCTGGCCATCACCGGGTCGGGGAGCGGGCCGGAGCTGGCGGCCCGCCTGCGCACCTGCGGCATCGGACCCGAGGAGCCGTACGCGGTGGTGACGGCGGCCGTCGTCAGGCCCGGAGCCACCGACGGACCCGACGCCGCCACGCTCGGCGGCCAGGTTCTGGAGGAGTTGCTCGACCGGCGGATCGTCGCCGCGCGGGGAGCGGACGGGGCCGTCGCCCTCGTGCCACTGCGGATCATGGCGGCGGAAGCGCGGGCCATGACAGCCGATTCGGCAGGGGAGATGGCCTCTGACCTGGGCCTGAGCACACAAATCGACCGGGACCGCGGACCTCGTGTCAGGTCCGCTGCCGAATCGATGCACATTCATCCGCAAGTGCGGGCGCAAGTGCATGGGCAAATGCAGTCTCATGTGCAAGCATTGGTACACGCGATAAGGGAACGTGTGACGGCCCTCTCGGCCGGGATGCCGAGAGCGCAGGTGGCCATAGGCGTCAGCGCCTGGCTCACCGGTGCCACGGGCATCCGGGGCGGTGCCGAGGAGGCTGGTCACGCGCGGCGTCTGGCGGAGGCGCGGGGTGGAGGGGTGGTGACCAGTGACGAGATCTACACGCACGCCTTGTTGCTCGCCACCGTGCCCGCAGAAGTCCGCAGGTCCTTCTCCGACCGCATCCTCGTGCCGCTCTTCGCGTACGATCGGCGGCACCGGTCGGAGTTGGTCCGTACGCTGGACGTCTTCCTCGAGTGCGCCGGCTCGTGGAACAACTGTGCCGAACGTCTGCACGTGCATGTGAACACGGTGCGGTATCGCATCCGGAGGGTCGAGGAGCTCACCGGACGTGATCTCGGTTCCATGGCGGACCGGGTGGACCTTTTCCTTGCGCTACGTGCGAACTGAATATCGAGTCAGCGGTTCAGGAAGACCGAATGGTGAATCAGCAGCAGTACAAGTCCGCACGCGAGTTCTGGGCGGCGGGGGACATGTTAATGTCCGTGCCATTGCCGGTAACACCGAAGACGGCCGAAAAAGCTACGGCCAGGGTGAGAAGTGCGAGGCGGCGGCGACGCATGGCTGACTCCTGTCGGTCGGGGATTGTCGGGGCTTACATCTTGAAGGGGTGCCGGTGAGCGGTCAAGATCTTATTGGTCAGCGAATCAGAATGACCCGCCGCCAGCGCGGTCTTTCCCAGGCGCAATTGGCACATCCGGAACTCTCGGACAGTTATGTATCACTGATCGAGAGTGGAAAGCGTACGCCCACCGCGGCCGTTCTGGAACTGCTGGCCGCCAAGCTCGAATGCTCCCTAACGTACCTGATCAACGGCGTCACGGCCGAACAGATGCAGGATCTCGAGCTTCGCCTGGGCTACGCCGGCCTGGCGCTCAACAACGGCGAGGTCGCCGAGGCCAGGCGGCGTTACGCCGAGCTCCTCGAGGACGGCAGCCTCACCGGGCTGCGCTCGCTGCTCCAGCAGGCCGAGTACGGCTACGCGCTGGCCAGCGAGGCGTGCGGCGACCTCGACGAGGCGATCGAGGTGCTGCTGCGGCTGCGCAGGTCCTCCGGCGACTCGATGCCCTCCGACCAGGCCGTGGCGATCGCGGTCGCCCTGACCCGGTGCTACCGCGAGCGCGGCGACCTCGCCGCGGCGGTGCAGGTCGGCGAGGACACCCTGCTCGGCGCCGGCCGGCCCACCTGGAACGACGCCCTGGTCGAGCTGGGCGCGACCCTGCTCAGCGTCTACGACGTGCGAGGCGACCTGCTGCGCGCCCGGCAGTTCTCGATGGAGCTGCTCGCCGCCGCCGAGATGCTCAACACCCCCCGCTCCACCGTCGCCGCGTGCTGGAACGCCGCCATCGTCGCCGAGAAGACCGGCCGTGGCGACGAGGCGCTCTCTTTGGTCGAGCGGGCTCTGGCCGTGCAGTCGGAGACCGGCGAGGCGCGCAACCTGGCCAGGCTCCGCGTCGAGTACGCCATCCTGCTGCTGCGCACGCGTCCCGCGGAGGCCGCCGCCTGCCGTGACCTGATGCTGCGCGGCGAGCGCGAGCTGATGTCGACCTCGGCGAGCACCGTCGACCTGGCCGTGGTCTCGATCTACCTGGCCAAGGCCGAGCTGGTGCTCGGCAACGCCGCCAAGGCCGTCGAGTACGCCCGCCGGGGCAGGGACATGCTGGGCGAGCGCACCCCGGCGCTGCTGGACGAGGCCCGCCTCACGCTGGCCCACGCCCTGCTGCTGCAGGAGGAGACGGCGGAGGCGACCGTCGAGCTGCTCGCCGTGGAGGAGTCTCTGGAGCACTCGCCCGCCTCGCGCAAGGCGGCCGAGGGCTGGCTGGCCACCGCCACGGTGCTGGAGCGTCTCGACGACCGCGAAGAGGCCAGCGTCGCCGCCTACCAGCGCGCCCTCGCCAGCGTCGGCCTCTGACCGGCCGCCTCCGCGCTTCCGCGCGCCGGGGGCACCCGCTTCCGCGCCCTCGGACCACCCGGTCCGAGGGCGCCGGCGTGCCCGGCGGATGACGATTCGCGGGAACGCCGACGTGGCCGGAGGGCGGGGGACAGATGACGTTCGTGTCAGGGCGGGCGGCGGGCGGGCGGTCATCTCGCCGGGGTTTTCCACAGGCGGAGACGTGCGGTGAGGACCGGCCCGTCACGTGAGTAGCCTTAGGGTGCTATGAGGACTTCCCCGCTCGCCGCCGCGCTGGCGATCCTGGTCGCCGCCGTCCTGGGCACGGCGTTCGCCGCGCCCGCCCTGGCCCACACGGCGCTCAAGAGCAGCAACCCCGAAAAGGGGGCCACGGTCAAGAGCCTCGACTCGGTCAAGCTGACCTTCACCGAGTCCGTGCGCCTGCCCGTGGTGCTCGTCCGCGATGCCGCGGGCCAGGAGCACCACGACGGCAAGCCCAAAGCCGACGGCCCGACGGTGACCCAGAAGGTCGCCGGCCCGCTGCCCTCCGGGAAGTACACCATCGCCTGGCGGGTGGTCTCCGACGACGGCCATCCCATCGAGGGCGAGATCCCCTTCACGGTGAAGGCGCCGGAGGCCGCCGCGTCGCCGTCGGCGTCCTCTGTGTCGGCCACGCCCTCTACCTCTCCCTCGATGAGCGTCCTGCCGGCGCCCGCGACCTCCGCCTCCCCGGGCGGGGGAATCGCGGCCGATCCGGCCGCCACGCCGGTGTCCGGCGACGGGGGCCAGGGCGGCGGCATCGCCACCTGGGTGTGGATCGTCATCTTCGGTCTGGCCGGCATCGGCATCGGCATGGCCCTCACCCTGCGGAAGAAGTCGTGAGCAAGACCCTTCGCCTCGCGGTCGCGGGGACGTGCCTGGCGCTCGGCGCCCTGGCCGTCGCCATGGTCGTGGGGGGCGCGGCCACCCCGCGCGTGATCCCCGGCCTGCCCGACGAGGGCCTGCTGACCCGCTGGGCGCTGCCGGTGTCCAAGCTCGCCATGGACACCGCGGGCGTCCTCAGCGTGGGGCTGCTGCTCTTCGCCGCCGCGCTGCTCCCGAGCGACAAGGGCCTGCTGGGCGCCTCCGCCCTCACCTACGTCAGGGCCGCCTCGTGGACGGGCCTGCTGTGGGCGGTCGCCGCGGCCTCCACCCTGGTCTTCAGCCTCTCCGAGACCCTGGGCACCCCGGTCGGCGACGTCCTCGGCGGCGACGAGCTGACCAGCTTCGCCAGCCAGGTCCCCCAGGGCATCGCCCTCACCCTCGTCGTGCTGTTCGGCACGGCCATCGCCCTGTTCGCGCGGGGCGCCATCACCGCCGGCTCCGCGGGGGGGCTGCTGGTGCTGTCCCTGGCCACGCTGATGCCGCCCGCCCTCACCGGCCACTCCGCCTCGGCGCCCAACCACGGCCTGGCCACGACCAGCGTCGCGCTGCACCTGCTGGTGCTCGCCCCGTGGGTGGGCGGCCTGCTGCTGCTCTGCGTGCACGCCTTGCGGCGCGGGCCCCACCTCGACCTGGCCGCCCAGCGCTTCTCCCGCGCGGCCCTGTGGTGCTTCATCGGCGTGGGCGTGTCCGGGCTGTTCAGCGCGCTGAGCAGGCTCACCTCGGTGGGCGACCTGTTCACCTCCTCCTATGGCCTGATCATCATGGCCAAGATCGTCGCCTTCGCCGTGCTCGGCGTGATCGGCTGGTGGCACCGCGGCCGCACGCTGTCGGCGCTCGCCGCCGGGCGGCCCGGCGCCTTCACCCGGCTCGCCGGCGTCGAGGGCCTGATCATGCTGGTCGCCGTCGGCCTGGCCGTCGCGCTCTCCCGCACGGCCCCGCCCCCGCTCGACCTGCCCGTCGACCGCGCCTTCGAGCTCCTGGGCTACCTCGTCCCGCCGCCGATCTCCGTGGCCAACCTCCTCACGCTGTGGTGGTTCGACCTGTTCTTCGCGGTGGTCGCCGCCCTGCTGGCCGGCCTGTACGGGGCCGGCGCCGTCCGGCTGGCCCGCCGCGGAGACCACTGGCCCGTGGGCCGCACGATCAGCTGGGCCATCGGCGTGCTGCTGCTCGTCCTTGTCACCCAGAGCGGCGTGGCGCGCTACGCCCCCGTGCTGTTCAGCGTGCACATGACCGAGCACATGGTCCTGTCGATGCTCGTGCCGATCTTCCTGGTGCTCGGCGCCCCCGTCACCCTGGCCCTGCGCGCGCTCAAGCCCGCCGCCCGGCGCGGCGACCGCGGCCCGCGCGAGTGGATCACCACCATCCTGCACAGCAGGTTCGTCAAGGTGGTCACCCATCCGGCCATCGCCACGGCCCTGTTCATCGTGTCCACCTACGCCCTCTACTTCACGCCGCTGTTCGCCGCGGCCATGGAGGAGCACCTCGGGCACATCGCGATGACCGTGCACTTCCTGCTCAGCGGCACCCTGTTCTTCTGGGTGATCATCGGCATCGACCCGGCGCCGACCAAGCTCCCCTATGTCGGGCGGCTCCTGCTGCTGTTCGTCACCATGCCCTTCCACGCCTTCTTCGGCATCGCGCTCATGAACATGGGCACCCCTCTGGCGGGCGAGTGGTACGACCAGCTCGGCCGCACCTGGGGTGCCTCCGGCGTCGCCGACCAGAGCACGGGCGGGGCCATCGCCTGGGCCTTCGGCGAGATCCCCACGCTCATCGTGCTCATCGCCCTGGCCTTCCAGTGGTACCGCGACGACCAGCGCACGGCCCGGCGGGCCGACCGCCGCGCGGACGCGCGCGCCGCCAAGGAGGGCGGCACCGGCGACGCCGAGCTCGACGCCTACAACGCCTACCTCTCCCGGCTCAACCAGCCCGGCGGCCGCGAATGACCGCTCTCCACCGCGACGCGCCGCGACCTACCTGCGGGTAGCGTGGCATCAAGGAGTTCGGGCATAAACACCTTGGGCGGGATAGCGGCATACCTGCCTCCCGGGTGGTCTCGCCTTCACTCCGAGCGATTTTCTCGACCGCTCTTCAAGCACGCGCCGGTAGCGCACCGCCGTCCCATCGGTGGTGACGCGGTGGGGCCGGGATCACGTAGCCCGGAGCGGCGCGCGGCCCAGAAGGGTTGGGGGAGTTGTACGAAGAGTTGCGCATGCGCGGAAAGCGAAGTCTGGCGCGGGCGATCGAGGACTATCTGACGGAATGGTCGGAGCGCACCGGAATCACCGTCGAGGTATGGGCCATGCCCAAAGACAGGGTCACCGGACCGGTCGCCGACGCCGTCTACGCCGTCGTGCTGGAGGCGCTCGCCAACGTCGAGATGCACAGCGGGGCCCACACGCTCTCCGTCGCCCTCACCACGGGGAGCGGTGGGCTGCGGCTCACGATCAGCGACAACGGCATCGGCTTCCCGCCGGGACGCACCGGCCGCGGCATGGACATGATGAAGCGGCGCTTCAGCGAGGTGGGCGGCACACTGGCGGTCAACAGCGTCGTCGGCGAGGGCACCACCGTCAGCGGCCACATCTGACCCACCGGGCCTTGGGGTCGTGGTGAGGGGGCCACGACCGGGGAGGGGCTGTGGTCAGGGGGCCGTGACGGGGCCGGAGGCGCCGGTGGAGTGCGAGATGTCGAGTCGTAGCTCCACGGCCTCCACCGGGCCCGCCTTCGCGGCGAACACGACGCCGGCCAGCGCGCCGATGAGGGCCAGGAGGCTCAGAGCAGGGGTGTGACCACGTGTCCCGCGCGCGTCCGCCATCCACGTCTCCTTCCGTGCCGGTGATCTCCACCGCGCCGCATCGATCGCCGGCGCCGATGTCCGCGGCTGACCGGAGATACGCGGAACACCCACCGATCGTTCGACCGGCCCCCCGCCGGTTCCATGATCGTTCGCCGGGCCCCCGGCTCGTACGAACCGTCGGCGCTCGTGCTCGGCGGTTACCAGAGAGGCGGGGTCTCAGCAGAGGGAGGTGGAGTCCTGCTGGGCGTAGAGGCGCCCGCACTGGCGGACCACGACCTGCGCGCCGTCGGGGTTGACGGTGACCAGCAGGATCGGCCGGTCCAGGGCGTGCCGGCCGTCGGAGGCGCCGTGCAGCTTGATCAGCCCGCTGTCGCCGTCGATCTCCTGCAGCTTCTCCAGCGCCAGCAGCACGCCGGCCCGGTCGACCATGCCCGGCGCGCCGGCCGCGGCCGCCGGGCCGCCCTGGCCGGAGAAGGCCACCTGCGCCGCCCCGATGAGCACCTCCGCCGCGTCATGCGCCTGCACGGCGTACTCCTTGGACGGCAGCCGGGTACTGGGCAGCTTGTCCATGTGCAGCTCGGTGATCAGCGTGCTCAGCTGGTGGTAGAAGTCGCTCCTGAACTCGGTGGGGACGTTCGCCCACGCGCTCTCTGCGGCCAGCGCCACGTACATGACCCGCACCCGGTTGTTGCGTCCCAGCGCGGTGGAGTAGTCGTTGACGTACTGCGTGATGTCGTCGTTGGCCATCACCGTGAGCCGGTGGCACTGCGACTTGGCGATCGCGTCGACGAAGGCGCCGAACTGCGCGGTGCGACCGGCGTAGTACACCAGCTCCGGCTTGACCGGCCGGGCGCACACCTGCGTGACCTTCTCCTCCAGCGCGGCCGCGTTGGAGTAGCCGATCGAGGTGGCCCCCTTGCCGAAGTCGCGGACGAACCTGGCGCCGAGGTCCTTGGTGAACAGGTCGCTGAGCATGGTGTCGGTGAACACGGCCGCCGTGCGGGCGGGCGGGACGCCGCGCTGGGGGATGCCCGCGCGCGCCCACCGCGCCGCCGCGGCGGCCAGCAGGCTGTTGGGCGGGGCCAGCGGGAAGAAGGAAGGGATGAAGGACTCCCCGTCGCCGCGCCGCCCGAGGTCGTCGTAGGTGGAGGTGGTGCTGATCACCGGCACGGCCTTGCGGCCGAGGATCTGGATCGCGGCCTGGACGTCCTGCCGGCTCTCGCCCAGGCCCACCACGCCGATCACGCTCGGATCGCGGTCGATCTCGCGCAGCACCTGCCGGGCGACGTCCTGGGCGTACCGGAAGTCGGCGCCGGCGTTGGCGACGAGCACCCGCATCTGCAGCTTGCTGCCGTCGCCGCTGTTGCCGATCAGCCTGCCCTGCTCCAGGGCGATGCCGGCCAGCTCGCCGTGGATGTCGGTGAGCGCGTCGTCGGCCGCGGCGACCGCCTTCCCCGGGGTGGTCAGCTTCCCGAAGTAGATCACGGTCGCGTAGGGGTTGCCCGAGGCCAGGACGGAGCGGTTCTGCTGGTCGATGCGGCCGAGCACGGCCGCCAGATGCGGAGCGAAGACGAAGCCCCCGTCGCTGATGCCCACGCACTCACCCGTCCCGGCGCGCCAGATGCCGGGGCCGCAGTTGCTCGTCGCCGTGGCCAGGACGCGGACCAGCGACAACGCGACCAGGGCCGTCACGGTGACCCACGGCAGGATCGGGTGCGCCAGCAGCGGGCGGCGCCGCCCGCGGACCGGGACGTTGATCTTCTCCAGGATCGGCGCGTCCTTGGGTTCGACCTCGATGCGCAGCACGCGGTGCGAGCCCAGGGCGCGGTCTCTGGCCAGCTCCTTCCCCCACTGCTCCCACAGTTCCTCGGTGAGCTCGGGCCGGCCCGTCATGATCGGCGCGTCGTCGCCGCCGGGCCGCGCCGGGGGCAGGACCCGCTGGTCGCCGGGACCGGTCACGACCACCAGCAGCGGGTCCGACAGGCAGGTGATCGCGCGTACCTCCTCGATGCGGGCGACCAGGCGGCTGCCGTCTCCCTCGGCCAGCAGCACCGGGTAGGACGTGCGCGCCCAGGCGACCCGCCGCCACACCTTCCACAGGCGGCGCTCGTACCCCTGCCGCAGATCCTCCAGGAACGCGTTCACCAGCAGGCGCTCGATGCCCTCGTTCGCCTGGACGGCCTCCAGCCTCTTGCGGTCCTCGCCCGGCTCGGCCTGCCGGGCCCACGCGTGCGAACCGGTCACGGACGGCGCCGGCGGATCGTCGGGAACGGCGCTCACCGGAGGAAGCGAGGCGACCGGGGGGATGCCGCGCGGCGGGACGGTGGGGCGGGCGGCGCCCGGGTCGCCGAGCGGGACCGACTCGGCCCGGCGGCGGAACTGGAGCAGGCGGACGGCGAAGGTGGTGACGTCGTGCGGCTGGTTGCGGCGCTGGCCGGGCATGAGGAACGGCTGGCGGCGGAACCACCGGTAGCGGCGCCGCCCGGCCCAGTTACGCGACAGCAGCAGCACGTGGAACGATCCGATCACCGGGCCGGCGAGGATCGCGCACACGCCGAAGAGCGTGGTCAGCTGGTCGGCCCATCCGGCGCTCAAGATGGCCGTGGCGGCGGCCCAGGCCGGCAGCGGGCCCTCCGCGTAGGCGCGGACGTTCGCCCAGAAGTTGCGCCGGTCCTGCCCGGTGCCCGCGCTGATCTGCCTGCGCCGCTGCCGCACGGCCCTTTTCACCCCGTCGTGCAGGCGGTCGGGCTCGTCCTCGGGAACCTGCAGGTCGAGCATCCACAGCACCTGCGCGAACAGCGGGAACCGCAGGTGCGCCTCGCCGGGTGGGGCGACGGCCGCGAGGTCGCGCGTCACCTGGCGCAGGCGTGCGGCGAGCGCGGCGTACGGCGGAGCGGGGCGCTCCCCGGCCGGCGCGCCCTCCTCCTGCTCGGCGGAGGGCGCGAGGTGGGCGAACGGCGTGCCGTCGCACCGGGCCTCCAGCGCCTGGACCGCCGCAGACGTCGCCGCGTACTGCCCGGTGACCCACACCACGGGCAGCGGCACGTCGCCGCCGCGCCAGGTGGGACGGACGCGCATCTGGTCGAAGACGCGCAGGAACTCGCGGACGCCCTCGTTGCGCCGGCGGTAGCTCTCGTCGGGGTCGTGACGCGGGACCGTTCCCGTCTGGTTCCCGGTCCGGTTCCCGGACGGGGAGCCGGGCGCCACGGTGGCCGGGTCGTCCGGATCCGGGAAGGGCGGGGGTGCAGGGGGCACTGGGTTCACTCCCGATCGGCAGGGGCTGACGCGCTCGCTTTCGGCTGGTCGTGCGGTGGGGAGGGGTCGGATTCCAGCATAGGCTTCCGGCGCCCGCGGCGGTCGAAGCCCACGTCCACAGATGGGCCGTGGGCTCGTGGTGCCCGGCGTCCGGGCTCGCGGCCGGTGTCGGGGCCGGCGGGGTGCGGGCGGTCAGAGGTCGCGTCGCATGCACACCCGGGGCCAGCGGTCCAGGCCGAGCGCCCGCTCGCGCCGGCGCAGGTCGCGCAGGCCCGGGGTCAACTCGGCGTCGTCCAGTGACCAGAACCCGCACCGCTCGTAATAGGGGGCGTTCCACGGCACGCGGGTGAAGGTGATCAGCGTGAGCGCCGGCAGGCCCTCGGCCGTTGCGTAGGCGGCGGCGTGGTCGATGAGCGAGCGTCCCATGCCCCTGCGGGCCGACGCGGGATGCACCGAGACCTGTTCCAGGTGGAGGTTGCCGTCGATCACGTCGGCGAGGAGGTAGGCGACCGGCCGGTCGCCGGCGTCGGTCTTCACCCACGCGCGTCCTGCGCGCTGGTAGCCGGCCAGGACGTCGATGGGGAAGGGCTCGTCGTCGGCGACCTTCGTCATGCCCAGGTCGAGGAAGGATCGCCCGGCGGCGCGCTCGATGTCCTGCAGGAGGGAAAGCTCGTCGAGGGCGGCCATACGGATGCTCATCGGCTCATTGTCGTCGCCGTCGGCGCCGCTGAACAGTCGTTTACGTGCGGCCCGGCGCCCGCCGGAAGGCGCTGGTCGCCGGGGCCGCCGCCATGATCGGCCCGAGCACGACGCGGCCGGCCTTGAGGGTGTTCACGAACGTGGACCACTCGCCGGAGGCGACGACAAGGGCGGGGCCGTCGGGGTTCTTGGAGTCACGCACGGCGATGGCGTCCTCGCCGGCCAGGTTGCTCGCCACCTCCACGCAATGGCCGCCGTTGTCACCAGACCGAGATGATTTGCGCCATAACGCGTGGCTCAGGTCCATTTGTCTACCGCTTCCTTGATTACTTTGAGCGACAGCGACTGAGGGAAGGCCTCCGCCCTGATGGCGTCGTAACGAGCGGTCAGCGACGCGATCGCGTTTCGATCGGTCATCGTGCGTCCGTCGGGCACCGAATCCACATATACCGTATAAGGAGTGCCGCGCTGTTCGGCTATAACGAATCCGGCAAGAAGTCCAGGGATGGCCTCGGCGTCGAACGGAACGATCTGGATCGTCACCCGCGGGTGCTCCGCCATTTCCAGAAGGTGCAGCATCTGATCGCGCATCACCTCCTTACCGCCGATGGGACGGCGCAGGACGCCTTCGTCCATCAAACTGAGGACCAACGGCGGGTTTTCCTGGGACAAGATGCTCTTGCGTTGCATCCTGCCGGCCACTCGCTCCTCCACTATTTCGGGTGTGCTGTCGGGCGCGCGGCAGAAGATTCGCCGCGCATATGGCTCGGTCTGGAAGATCCCCGGAACGAGCAGTGGGTCCCAGGTCTGGATCGCGGTCGCCCGCCGCTCCTCGAAGGTGAAATCGCGGAAATGATCGGCGACCGGAGGCGGCGGCGGCCAGCCCTCCAGGTAGAGGGCCTCGAACTCCCCCTCCAGGCCGAATGCCTGGTCACAGCGCTTGGCGAAGTCCTCGCTGGGGGTGCGCTTGAGGTTCTCCACCGCGCCGACGAGGCTGCCGGAGAAGCCCACGCGCCGGCCGAGCTGCCCTTGGGTGAGCCCGGCGAGTATGCGGTGGCGCTGAAGCTCGTAGGCGAAGCGGGCGCGCGCGGATTCCCCGGGGTTGATTTTCGTCATATGTGGCATTTGAAACATCTATTCCATTTCGGGAGTGGTGACATGGGGGGTGACCGCCGTTCCACGGAGACCGTGGTTCCGGTGTGTAGTTAATCGGGTACCCAAGGTAATGGATCGGGAGTATCACGAGAAGACAGAATCGTTATGGTCGGCGCCGTCGCATCTCGACGTGCCGGAAAAGAGGCATGCGGGCTGGGCGCTGGAACGGTCATATCCATACGATCCGGGCAGCCCTTTTCCGGTCGTCCGTGGGATGAACTCTGGCCGCTGTGCTCCCCGGGCCGTCCGGTGCCCCCGCGGTGTGAAGAATCGACCGGTGTTCTGATCTGTCGCGCAAATAGGGCCGGCGTCGGCGGGCTATGGCACACCAATTCGGCACACGTGATGTGCGCGTGGTGGGAAACGCCGAACCGGCCCGCGTCCCGCGATTCGCCGGGGCGCGGACGCGCGTTCGATTGGGCGAGTGGATGGGGCGGGTTCGCCACCGGGGACCGCTCCACTCCCCGCGAACCCGTGTGCCGCGCCGCCGTTCTTGACTCCGTCCGCTCGTTCCGCAGTCAGTGCCGCGTCTCGGCGTCGTTTCGGAGGGTTTCTCATGTTTCAGAGGCATGCATATAACGAAATGGTATCGACCGAGGTCGTGGGCTTGTGAGCCGCGGTTGTCCGTGTTCTTTGGGTGGGTTTGGGAGCGAAACGATCACTTAATGGCACCAATTCCGGTGGAATGATGACGTAGCGGACGTCGGTCAGTAAGGCTCGACAGCACATCCGCATTCGCGGGTGTGAGTCCACGGACGCCGAGATGGTCAAGGGAGAGACGAGTGTCGGCAGCTCGTTCGAACTCCGGGTTCTCGCCGGACGTCGCGGCGGCTCTGAGCCAGGCCGACCGGGGAATTCGCATGCGGATGGGCGACCATCACGCGCTGTTCGACTACTGGCGCTTCGCCATGAGCACGATCTGCAGCGTGGACGCCTTCTACGTGGGGTTCTACCGGGAGGGGCGCAGAATCGTCTATCCGTACACCTACGACGACACCATCGCCGTCAAGCGCTACATGCCGCCGGAGGTCTTCGGATACGGCCCCACAGGCCAGGCCGCGTGGATTCTGCGGAACAAGCGCACCTACACCTACGCCAGCGACAACGGCATGCTCCTGCACCACGGCGTCGCCTTCGGCGACGAGCAGCGGGTGTCGGCCGACGCCATCACGATCCCCATGTTCGACACCCGCGACGGCGAGGAGGTGGTGATCGGCCTGGCCTCCATCCAGACCTACAAGAGCCACGCCTACACCGACGAGCACGTGCGGGCCTTCGAATGGACGGCCGGTTCGGTGGCGACCGTGCTCGCCCGCGAGCGGGAGGACGAGCTCAACCGTGAAGGGCTGGCCGTCCCGCCGGCCGGCGCGGACGGCGACCAGCCGTCGGTGGTGGAGGTGGTGCAGGACGTCTCGGAGATCCTCGCCGAGCTGCACAGCAAGATCTGCGCGGTGGAGGAGGCCATCCCGATCGGAGAGCGAGAGCTGGTGCGCATGGTCAGGGAACTGCGGCACCAGTGCGAGCGGGGCCAGACCGAGACCATGGACATCATCGCCCGGCCTTCCGTCCGGGCTGAGAACCTGCTCAACTCGCTTTCCTCCAAGGAGCGGGAGATCGCCTTGCTGATCGCGCGCGGCGGCCTGAGCAACAAGGAGATCGCCGCGCGGGTTTTCGTCACCGAATCCACCATCAAAGGCCACGTCTCCCGCATATTGCGCAAGCTCGGCGTCGAGCAACGGTCCGGTATCGCGGCCAGACTGGAGCAATTCTTCGACTAAGTGCCGCCGGTTCCGGTCGCGGGCGGCGCTCCCGGCGCGTCTGTACCCCCCTGAGGACCCCTGGCCGATCTTGTGTGACCGCATCGTCCCTGGACGGCGGCGTCTCGCACGTTACTTGCGAACCATTCGCAACACACGTTCGTCTGCACGTTCCGCGTTCTCTGTATGGTGCTCTGAGGTCGTTTGAGGTGTTTCTCGGGTGCCCTCTCCCCGCATTGTGGTCACCGGCTGTTCACTCGGCTTCACCGAGCGAGCCCAGGCAGTACTTAGTACTGCGGCATCCACCGGGAAAACCCACCCCAAGGCGTGGCGCTATGGGTGATCGATGCGGATATCGTCCTTATGTCAAAAGGGAGGGGTTTGTCGGCACCTGGCGGCTTCCGGCCGTCGGCACGGGGGGAGACGGGTCGACGTCGCCGGTGGTGCCGGCGCAGGCGAGGAGCGGCTATGGAGGGGTTGACCATCGCCATCCTCGGGATCACGCTGCTGTCCGGAGTCGTCTATTCGTGGAGCAACCGGCGGGGGAGCGACGCGCTCGCGTCGATCGCCGGTGAATTCCCGATGACGCCCGAGCAGGCCGCGCTGATCGCGATGGAGGCTGGTCTGACATGGCGGGAAAGGGCGAACGGCAGAGCCGTGCCCGTGACGCGTAGCGGAGATGTACTGAAGGTCGAGATCGAGTGCGGTGCGGGAGTGATGTCGTTCGAGATTCGCCAGACCCCTTCGGGCAGCCGGGTCACCGGGCGGGCCGAGGAGATCGCGATCGTCCGGATGCCGCAACTGGGAGGGTTCGGCGTGTCACCGGCGGACGTACCGACCATGACGGCGGGCATGCCGAGGAACCCCGCGCGGCTGCTCCGGCGGCGCGAGCGGGTCTTCGACGCCCTCGCCTTCGCGGCCCGCGAGGGGGGCACGGCCGGAGTGGATCACGCCCACGAGCCGGAGACCGTCCTCACCGCGAACAGCGGCCAAAGGACGAACACCGGCCGAAGGACGAACGCCGGCCAAGGGCGGGAGACCGGCCAGAGGGAGAACGCCCGGCGAAGGGAGGAGGCCGGTCAGGGCACGGATGCCCCTCAGGGGACGGACGCCGGTCAGGGGACGGACAGCGGTCAGGACAGCGGTCGCGGTGCGCATGCCGGGCGTGGTAGCGGTCGGCTGATGCGCGTCCGGCGAGGTGCGGTGGCCCGGCATCGGGCGGGCGCCCGCGGTGCGGTGGACGTGCTCTACGGAGTGGACGCGGGCCGAAGGCGGTGCGACGCCGTGCCGAGGCCCTGACCAGCGCGCAGGCCGGTCCCGTCGCCGGGTGGGCGGCGACGGGACCGGCCTGTGTCCTTCGCCGGCGCCGCCGCGCGGTGTCCGAGGTGTCGTCCCCCTGTGCCGGTGCCGGTGCCGGTGCCGCCGTGCGGCGTCCGCGGTGTCGTCCGCCTACCGGCGGTGTCGTCCGCTGTGGGCGGTGCGGGCGGCCGTGATCGAGCGCCCGCACCGCTGTCAAGGGTGCTCAGTCGCGGATGATGTGGACGTCCACCACCGCCGACCGGCCCGCCTCGACGGCCTCGAGGCCGCGACGCAGCGCGGGCAGCAGGTCGGCACGGTCGGTGACGGTCTCGCCGTGGGCGTGGCAGGCGCGGGCGACGGCGGCGAAGTCGGGGGGTGCGCTGAAACGCGTCCCCTCGGCGTCCCCGCGGTTCGCGGACAGGCCCTCGGGGAACAGCTCGAAGACCGGCAGCCGACTGGCGCGGTAGCCGTCGTTGTTGAGCACGACGGCCATGATGGGCGCGCCCGCCTCGGCCGCGAGGCACAGCGCCGCCGTCGGCACGCCGAACATGAAGCTGCCGTCGCCCACCACGGTCACGACCCGGCGTCCCGGTGCGGCCAGGCTGACGCCCACCGCCCCGCCGAGCCCCCAGCCCAGGCCGGGCGACCCCGTGCCGTACATGGTGGCGGCCTCGGTGCGGGCGAGGTTCTCGTGCAGCGCGCGGGCGTTGGTGACCGACTCCTCGACGACGAGGTCGTCGGCGCGCAGCACCTCGTTCAGCGCGGTGACGACCTCGGCCCCGGTCATCGGTCCCGCGGCGGCGCCGCTGGTGGCCGCCGCGGCCGTCGTGCTCGCGGACGTAGAGGGGGCCGTGGCGGTCGCGGCCGGCCGCGTCGCGGGCGCGGTGTGGCCCATCTCCTCCAGCCGGTCGGCGATCTGGCCGAGGGCGGTGGCCCCGTCGGCGGTCACGGCCACGTCCACCGGGAAGGTCCACATCGGCATGTCGGTCTTCAGCGGGTCGACGTCGATGTGGACGACCGTCGCGCCCTCGCGGGGATGGGTGAACCTCGGGATCCACGGCACGTCCGCGTCCACGACGATGATCAGGTCGGACTCTTCGACGGCCTGCTGCGCCTCCGCCGCCGTCAGCAGGTTCATCGGGTGCGACGTCGAGATGCTGACGCAGCCGCTCTCGGCCAGATCGACGACCCGGACCCCCGCGAGATCGGCCAGGCGCGTGACCGCGTGGAAGCCCTCGGCCCGGCGGCCCACCTTCGCGGTGATGAGCAGCGGCCGTTCGGCGCCCGCCACCCGCTCGGCGATCCAGCGCACGGTCTCGGGGTCGGCCGCGGGCGGGCGGGGGACCGCGTAGCCGGTGGTGCGGCCGAGCTCCGGCGCCGGCGGGTCCATCAGGAC
Source organism: Sphaerisporangium sp. NPDC004334 (assembly GCF_053602655.1). NCBI lineage: Bacteria > Bacillati > Actinomycetota > Actinomycetes > Streptosporangiales > Streptosporangiaceae > Sphaerisporangium > Sphaerisporangium sp. NPDC004334. The sequence continues at coordinate 209,737 of NZ_JBSGDZ010000010.1, read as the reverse complement.
GTCGCGGGAGACCATGAGGTACGACGGCCCTGGCACCCCGCCCGTCGCGACCTGCACCGCACGGCCGATGGCCCGGGCCAGCATGCCCGGCCGGGTGATCTCGGTGACCCACTTGGCGTACCCGCGCACGACGCCGGCCTGGTCGGGGACGTCCTGCTGCCAGTGGATGGTGTGGGAACGGCCGCCGGGCGCGCCCGGTTCCTCCGCGTACGGCGTCTTGCCCGCGATGACCACCACTCCGGCGCGGTCGCGCAGCATGTTGTGCACCATGGCGCCGAGGTTCTGCGTGCCCACGTCCACGTGCACGAACACGGCCTGCGGGCGGCGGGTCACCTGCCAGTAGCCGTGCGCCGCGGCCAGCGCGACCGCCTCGAACGAGCAGATGATGACCTTGGGGGCGGGCGCGCCGGCCTTGGCCAGCGTGGCGATCGCCTCCTGCAGCGGGGCGGAGTCCGTGCCGGGGTTGAGGAACAGGTGCTCCACGCCGTGCTCGGCGAGCAGCCACAGCAGGTGCTCGGCGGTCGTCGCCGGCTGGAAGTGGTCCACGCGGTATCTCCTGACATAACTGACATAGCGGCATCTATCGCGCGTTGAATCTGCGTCGAGTGCTGAGCGTAGAAGATCAGCGCCCGCGCCGTCTCCCCCCTCGGCGGCAGGACCAGAGGCGCCCGGCACCCTGAGCATCCGGCGGCCGCGGCCGCCGTGCCGTCGGCTGCGTGCCGGCGGGTCAGCGGGCGGCGTGCCTGCCCTTGCCCCGGCGTTCGCGCAGCCGCACGACCACGAACGTGACCACGGCCAGCGCGGCGAGCCCGATGACGACCTTCGACAGGATGCCCGCGTAGCCCTCGACCAGCGACCAGCTCTCGCCCAGCTGGTATCCGGCCAGCACGAACACCGAGTTCCAGATCAGGCTTCCCAGGGTGGTCAAGGTGACGAAGTGCGCCAGCGGCATCCGCTCCACCCCGGCGGGCACCGAGATCAGGCTGCGGAGGATTGGGATCATCCTTCCGAAGAACACCGTCTTCGTCCCGTGCTCGCGGAACCACGCCTCGGCCTTCTCGATGTCCTCTACCTTGACCAGCGGCAGGCGCGCGGCGATCGCCACCGTCCGATCGCGCCCGAGCGCGGACCCGACGCCGTACAGGGCCAGAGCGCCGATCACCGAGCCGAGGGTGGTCCAGAGCAGCGCGTCGAACAGGCTCATCCCACCCCTGCTCGCGGTGAACCCCGCCAAGGGGAGGATCACCTCGCTCGGCAGCGGGGGGAACAGATTCTCCAGCGCGATCGCCAGGCCCGCGCCCGGGGCTCCGAGCCGTTCCATCATCCCGGTCGCCCATCCTGCGACCCCGTCAACCGTCGTGTCCATGCCCGACACGCTATGCAAGATCGGGCATTCCGCGGCATGAGGGCGACCACCGGGTGGGCGATCCGGCGTCAGGGCCAAGGTTGCCGGGCTCCGGACGCCACCGCGAGTGGCTAGTGCGGTGACCACATACGTTCACCGGGCGCGGCTCTCCATCCCCGGCCACGTGCTGCAGTGATCGGCGCCGGGGCGGCGGGTCGTGGTACGGCGATGCCGGCGCCTGCCACGGCGCCCGAACCGGTGAACATTCATGGACAGCGCACTAGAGGGGGCAGGCCGGTCCGCGAACCGTGGACGAGCATGTGCCGCGGCCTGCGCTCGTCCGCTGTTAGAGCGGTTGTCCACAGGGCAGAGGTCGGCCTGCTCGCGGCGAAGATCAGGCTATTAGTCTCGGGACACATGACCGAGTGGCCCCGGGCTGGAGGAGATCGATGCACCGGCCGTTCCGCGGTTTCGCGCGCCTGACCCGGCGGTGGCCGGCATCGGGGTTCACCCTGCTCACCCTGCTCACACTGACTTCTGCCCTTCTGCCGGCCACCCTCGCCCCGCCCTCCGCGGCGGCCGCCGCCCCTCCCCTCACCGACGCCACCACCGCCCGGGTTCCTCGGGTGGAGGCGGCGGTCTGCCCGGTCCCGGTGCCGGCGGGCACGCAGTGTGGGTTCCTGGTGGTGCCCGAGCGCAGGGACGTCGGCGACAGACGGGAGATCCGCGTCGGTTACGCCCTTCACCGCTCCACGGCGGCCGACCGCCGGCCCGATCCCGTCGTCTACACCAGCGGAGGCCCGGCCTCGGCCTCCGTCCAGCTCACCGGCTACCTCACCGACATGCCTCTCGGCCGCGACCGCGACGTCGTCGTGCTCGAACAGCGCGGCAGCCGGTGGTCACGGCCGCGGCTCGACTGCCCCGAGATCGCCCGGGCCCTTCTCGACACCCTGAGCATGCCCGGCGGGCCCGCCGACCCGGCCGAACACGCCCGCATGGCCTCCGGCGCCACGGCCTGCCGCGACCGGCTCACGCGGCAGGGGGTCGACCTGCGCGGCTACGTGACCTCCGAGATCGCCGCCGACGTCGTCGACCTGCGGCGCGCGCTGGGATACGACCGGTGGAACCTGTTCGGCGTCAGCTATTCGACCAGGTCGATGCTCGCCGCCGCGGAGGCCGACCCCGAGGGCACGCGGTCGGTCGTCCTGGACTCCTTCTTCCCCCCGCTGACCCGCCGGTACGACGAGGCGGCCGCCGACCTGGCGGGTTCCATCGCGTCGCTCGGCCGCGAATGGCCGGGCCTGTCCGGGCGCTTCGCGACGATGGTCCGGCGCCTGAACGAGCGGCCGGCGCAGGTCCGCACCTCCGACCCCCTCACCGGCCGTCCGATCGCCGTCCGGCTCACCGGGGACGACGTGGCCACCATCCTGGACGAGGCGATGCACGAGGTGGAGGTCCTGCCGGTCGTGCCCGCGCTGGTGGACGCCGTGGCCGACGGGGATGACCGCCCGTTGCAGGTGCTGGCCGACCAGGCCGGCGGCGGGCTGCTGTCCCACGAGTTCGGGCTGTTCTACGCGGTGATGTGCCAGGACGAGGCGCCTTTCAACACCTTCTCCGGCCAGGGCCACCCTCAACTGTTCACGGTCGAGGCCGACAAGGCGGTCTGCGACGCCTGGGGGCTGCCCGCCTCCCCGTCCGCCGTCCTCACCCGCGGCCCCGCACCGACGGCGCCGCGCAGGGTCGTCAGCGCGCCGGTGCTGGTGGTGGGCGGGGAGTTCGATCCCACGACGCCGGTCGCGAAGGCCAGGTCCGCGGCCCGGGCACTGCCCGGGGCGAGGGTCGTCGAGTTCGCCGGCGTGGGGCACGCCGTGTTCCTGTCGAGCCGGTGCGGGCGGCAGACCATCTCGGCCTTCGTGGCCGACCCCCGTGCGGCGGCCCCGTGCGATCCCGGCCGGGCGTCGTACGCGATCCCGGGCCCAGGGGACTTCCACGTCACCCCGGTCGTCTACCGCGTGAGCACCGGCGCCTGGTGGCTGCTCATCCCGTTCGCCCTGTTCCTGGTCACCTCGTTCGGGCAGCTCGTGGTGGGGATGCGGGCGCTGGTCCGGCAGAGCGCGGCAGGCAGGGTGAGCTCGGTGGTGGCCCTCACCACGGTCGCCGGTTTCACGGGGGTCACCTTCATCCTGCTGACCGCGTTGGGCCTCTACAGCGCCGCGGCGTCCAACCAGACCGCGCTCGGCATCGGCATCCCCTCGGCGGTCCTGTGGTACGGCACCGTCGCGGCGCTTTCGGCGGCGCTGAGCCTGGTGGCGCTCCTCCGTAGCCGCCTGCACTGGCAGACCGCCGTCCCCGTGGCCGCCGCCGTCACCCTGCTGCTGTGGTGGGTGCTGTACCTGTGATCACGTCCGGCCGCTGGTCGGTGCGCGGCACTCCGACGATGCTCCGCATCTCGCGCATGGCGGTTCAGGGCGGGCGCGGTGCGCGGGGAACGGTCAGGGGAGGGTGAGGATCTCGCTGCCGGTGTCGGTGACCACCAAGGTGTGCTCGAACTGGGCGGTGCGCTTGCGGTCCTTGGTGACGGCGGTCCAGCCGTCGGGCCACAGGTCGTACTCGATGGTGCCCAGGGTGAGCATGGGCTCGATCGTGAAGGTCATGCCGGGCACCAGGGTGACCGACAGCGACGGGTCGTCGTAGTGGGGCACGATCAGGCCCGAGTGGAAGGAGGTCGAGATGCCGTGCCCGGTGAAGTCGCGCACCACGCCGTAGCCGAAGCGCTTGGCGTACGCGGAGATCACCCGGCCCACGATGTTGAGCTGACGCCCCGGGGCCACCGCCTTGATCGCCCGCATCATCGCCTCGCGCGTGCGCTCGACCAGCAGGCGCGACTCCTCGTCCACCTCGCCGACCAGGTAGGTGGCGTCGGTGTCGCCGTGCACGCCGCCGATGTAGGCGGTGATGTCGATGTTGACGATGTCGCCGTCGTTGAGGACGGTGTCGTCGGGGATGCCGTGGCAGATCACCTCGTTGATCGAGGTGCACAGCGACTTGGGGTAGCCGCGGTAGCCCAGCGTCGAAGGGTAGGCGCCGTGGTCGCAGAGGAACTCGTGCCCGATGCGGTCGAGTTCGTCGGTGGTCACGCCGGGGGCGATGTGCCGGCCGACCTCCTCCAGCGCCTGGGCGGCGATGCGGCCCGCGACGCGCATGCGCTCGATCGTCTCGGGCGTCTGGACGTCGGAGGTGCCGCGGCGGGGCTCCTTGCGGCCGACGTACTCCGGGCGCTCGATGTCGGCGGGAACCTTGCGGGTGGGCGAGAGCCGTCCTGGCCGGAGCAGTGTCGTCATGCGCCAAGTCTAGTTCGGCGGCAAGCGGGCAGGATCTGCCGCAGAACGAGCGCGCCGGCCGTTCTGCGGGCATTGTTGTAGATCATCCGTACGGCAAGGAGAGACATGAGCGCCGACCAGTGGTGGTTCTGCCTGAAGCACATGGCGGTCGAGCCGGACGAGGGCTGTCCGAACAAGGACCGCATGGGGCCCTATGCCACGCGTGACGCGGCGGCGGCGGCGTTGGAGACGGCCGCCGCGCGCAACAAGAGCTGGCAGGAAGGCGACAAGGAGTGGGACGGAGACTAGACCTGGCGCCTCCACGGCCGGGTGGCCATCACGCGCCGGACGGCGAGGATGCCGATGCCGCACCAGATGAGGTTGAGCAGGGCCGAGGGCCACGCGAGGTGCACGGCGGAGTTGATCATCAGGGCGATCGCTCCGCCGAGGTTGAGGAGCTGGTAGGCGAGCCCGTCGCCGGACAACCTGCGCATCGACAGCATGGCGTAGGCGTAGACGAGCACCCCGGCGCCGAGCATGCCCAGAATGTCGATCAGGAGCGGCACCGTCTCATGCCCCGGCGGAAGCGCGCGGCCGGCGGGAAAGGCGATGAAGGCGGCGTGTGTCGCCTATAACGGGAAATGTCTGGCGTGGGTGGGTGCAGTGCAACTCTGTTCCCCCTATCCATCGACATGCCGGCGTCCGCGGCGGGTCGGGCCGCGCGCTGCCGCGAGTGCCGGCGTTCGTGCGGCTCACCTCGCTTGACCGGTGTTGCCCGCCAGCGTACGCCCGGTGCGGGCGCCGTCCGGGGTGGGCCCTGAACAGGCATGCCACCTGGTTGGGCATGATTCAGCAGCGAGCGGATCCACGTCCTATCGGGACGTAGGTTCTGCTTTCGATATCCCGGCCGAATGGGTCTTTCTTCGACGATGTCCGGCCGGCCCCGGAGGGTGGCCGTCGTGCGGGGCCGGTGGCTCAGTCGGGGAGGCGCGGGCCGGTGATGCGTTCGGCCAGGCGGGCCAGGCGATCGATGAGCCGGCCGCCCGAGCGCGGCCCCTCCCCGGCGGCCATGCTGACCAGGTGCTGGGCGGCGTCGAAGGTGAACAGGCCGTCGTGGGACGGCACCGCCAGCGCGTCGTGGGCCAGACCCTCGAGCTCGGGGTCGCCGCCGTCCAGAGCGAGGATCGTCGCCCCTGTGCGCCGCGCGTCGTCGACGCGTTCGAGCAGAGGCGCCGGCGCCTTGTCCTCGGCCACGACGAACAGCGTCTCGCCGCGACGGGCCGCCTGGATGCGGTCGATGCCGACCGCGAGGTGCGGCGGCGCGTCCGCCGGGGGCGACCAGCGCACCAGCGTCGGGGCGAGCTGGGACAGCCCCGACATGCGCGCCTCGTCGTCGAGGTGGGCGGCGAGGTGCCACGGCTCGTCCTTCGGGGTGCCGACCAGCAGCAGCCCGCCGGGCGAGCGGGTCGAGCGGAGGAAGGTGCCGAGCTCACGGGTGCGCTCGACCCAGCGGGTGGTGGAGAGCACCTCGCGCAGGAAGGCCACCGACGCAGCGTCCATGGCCTCCATGGTGCATCATCGCCCCCGCCGCCGTCCCGGATAGCGCCACCTGGCATGATCGAGAGGATCAGAGCGCAACGAGGAGATCAGGCACATCATGAGCGATGCACTGCCGGACGTCAGCGGCCTGTCGGTGGGGATCCTCGGCGGCACGGGCGACCAGGGGAAGGGGCTCGCCCGCAGGTTCGCGATCGCCGGGCACACCGTGATGATCGGCTCGCGCAGCGCCTCGCGGGCCCAGGAGGCGGCCGACGGTCTCGGTTCCGGGCTCCCGATCAGCGGCGCGGACAACGCCGCCGTCGCCGCGGAGGCGGACGTCGTCATCGTGGCCGTGCCGTGGGACGGGCACCGGTCCATCCTCGCGTCGCTGCGCTCGGAGCTGACCGGCAAGATCGTCGTCGACTGCGTGAACCCGCTCGGGTTCGACAAGCAGGGGGCCTTCGCGCTGGAGGTGGAGGAGGGCAGCGCCGCGCAGCAGGCGGCGGCGGTCCTGCCCGGCAGCCGCGTCGTCGCGGCCTTCCACCACGTCTCCGCCGTCCTGCTGCTCGACCCGGCCGTGGCGGAGATCGATCTCGACGTGCTGGTGCTGGGCGACGACCGCGAGGCGACCGACACGGTTCAGGCGCTGGCGTCGCGGATCCCCGGCGCGCGCGGCGTGTACGGCGGGCGGCTGCGCAACGCCCGGCAGATCGAGGCGTTCACCGCCAACCTCATCTCGATCAACCGCCGGTACAAGGCCCACGCCGGTCTGCGGGTGACCGACGTCTGACCTCGCGTCCTGCGGGGGCGCCTGACCGTGGTGCGGGTGCCGGACGGTGGTGGGGGTTGCGGTCTGTGGCCCGGAGGCGATCTGACAAAACGGGGCGTTTGCGGTCATTCTTGACGGCATGAGCTCTTTGCACCCGGAGACCCGTGCCGTCCACCTGCCCAACCCGCCGCTGAACGGAAGCACGCCGATCGCGGTGCCGCTGTACCAGACGTCGGGGTTCGTGTTCGACGATCCGGCCGTCTTCGCCGACGGCATGGGACGTCCCGACGGCGCCTTCGTCTATGGGCGACTGAGCAACCCGACCGTGCGCGCGCTGGAGGAGGCCGTCGCGGGCCTGGAGGGCGGCGTGGGCGCTGTGGCCGCGGGGTCGGGCATGGGGGCCATCAACACCGTGCTGTTCGGGCTGCTCCAGCCCGGTGACCATGTGATCGCGCAGACGGCCCTGTACGGCGGCACCGCCGCGTCGTTCGCCGACCTCCAGGAGCGGTTCGGGGTGTCGGTGACCTACGTGCCGCAGGACGACCCGGCGGCGGCGCGCGAGGCGATCCGGCCCGAGACCAAGCTGCTGTACCTGGAGACCATCGCCAACCCGATGACCCAGGTGGCCGACCTGCCCGGCATGTGCGCCGTCGCCCGCGAGGCCGGGGTGACCACGGTGGTGGACAACACCTTCGCCTCCCCGGTGCTGTGCCGGCCGCTGGAGCACGGCGCCGACGTCGTCGTCCACTCCATGACCAAGTACCTGAGCGGGCACAGCGACGTGCTGGGCGGCATCGCCGTCTTCGCCGACGACGCGCCGCATCGCAAGGTCTGGTCGTACGCCACGAAGCTCGGCGCGACCCTCGACCCGTTCGCCGCCTGGCTGACGCTGCGCGGCATGCAGACGCTGCCGTTGCGCATGGCCCGCCACTGCGACAACACCCGCTCGCTCGCGACCCGGCTGGCCGAGCACCCGGCCGTCGCGGCCGTCCACTGGCCCGGCCTGCCCTCGCACCCGTCGCACGAGTTGGCCGCCAAGCTGCTGCCCGACTTCGGCGGGGTGTTCTCCTTCGACCTGGTGGGCGGGCGCGCAGCAGGGGAGAGGTTCATGAGCTCGGTCCGGCTCGCCCTGCTCGCCCCCTCGCTCGGCGGCGTCGAGACGCTGATCCTGCACCCGGCCACGACCTCGCACCGCTCGCTGACCGCCCACGAGCTCCAGCGGGCGGGGATCGGCGAGGGCACCGTACGGGTCGCGGTCGGCATCGAGCACCCTGACGACCTGTGGGCCGACTTCGCCCAGGCCCTCGACGCCTAGACGGACGGTATCCGCGCCACCTGCCCGCTCTGCCCCGTTGGTGGGAACGGGTGGAGCGGGCGGGGCCGGCCGGGTACGGGGGGCCGCACGGGCGGCGGCCTGGCCGGTCGGCGGGCCGCCGCGGGCGGTCAGCGGTAGCTGTGCTCGGGAGCCGGGAAGGCGCCGGAGACCACCTCGTCGGCGAACGCGCGGACCGCGTGGTCCATCTCGCCGGCCAGGTCGAAGTACTTCTTCACGAACTTCGCCGGACGCTGGGTGAGACCCATGAGGTCCTGCCAGACGAGCACCTGGGCGTCGCAGGATGGGCCCGCGCCGATGCCGATGGTGGGGATCGACAGGGCGGCGGTCACCCGCGCGGCCAGGTCGGCCGGCACGCATTCGAGCACGACGGAGAAGGCGCCCGCGTGCTCCAGCGCCTTGGCGTCGGCCATGAGCTGCTCGCCCGATTCGCCGCGTCCCTGCACGCGGTAGCCGCCGAACGCGTTGACCGACTGCGGGGTCAGCCCGAGGTGGCCCATCACCGGGATGCCGGCCGAGACCAGCGTCTCGACCTGGGGGAGCACCCGGCGGCCGCCCTCCAGCTTGACCGCGTGGGCGCCGGCCTCCTTCAGGAACCGGGCCGCGGAGGCGAGGGCCTGCTCGGGTGAGGACTGGTAGGAGCCGAAGGGCAGGTCGGCGACCACCATCGCCCGCGAGGACCCGCGGACGACCGCCGCCGTGAGCGGGATCAGGTCGTCGACGGAGACGGGAAGGGTCGAGTCGTACCCGTAGACGACCATGGCGGCCGAGTCGCCCACCAGCATGACCGGAATGCCGGCTTCGTCGAACACCCGAGCCGTCATCGCGTCGTAGGCGGTGACCATCGGCCACTTCTCGCCGCGTTCCTTGGCGGCGGAGATGTCGCGGACGGTGATCCTGCGTCCAGCTTGGCCGCCGTAGAGCGCGGTCGGCGAGCTGGCAATCTGGGACGTAGAGGACATCATGGATCCCTCCAGGCCTCGAGGCGCCCTTGTGGCGTCCCCGGACGGTCAGATCATCGCATGTCTGACCGTCAAGGCAACACCCGGGAGGCCCCCTCCTCATCCCGGCGTTCCCCTGTCGGAGTCCCCCATACCCCTGGGGCCGCGAGCCCGTGCCGGCGAGATCGCGGGCGCGCCGGCGGGGATGCCGCCGCACGTCCGAGGAGGTTCTGTCGGTGCGCTCGGGTAGCGTCCCGCAGGCCTCTGGGAGAGCGTCCGGCGCCGCCCGGGAACGCCCGAGGTCCGTCATGCCCGCGAATGGGACGACCGGGTGGACGGCCGGTGAATAACGAAACGAAACCGTTGCGTATCGAATCTAGAAGCGCTACGGTAGCGTTGCGATACTCAACCGTATCGAAATTACGGACGTGTTAATTCCTGGGGGGATGAAGCAGTGGAACAACCGACAGGTCACCCACGCCGATGGCAGGTCCTCGGCGTCATGGTGTTCAGCCTGCTGGCGATCGTTCTGGACAACACGATCCTCAACGTCGCGCTGAAGGTCATCTCCGACCCCGAGGCGGGGCTCGGCGCGACGCAGAGCCAGCTCGAGTGGGCCATCAACTCCTACACGCTGGTCTTCGCCGGCCTGCTGTTCACCTTCGGCGTGCTGGGTGACCGGTTCGGGCGCAAGCGCATGCTGCAGGTCGGCATGGTGTTGTTCGGCCTGGCCTCGCTGGCCAGCGCCTACGCGCAGGACCCGACGCAACTGATCTTCGCGCGGGCCGCCATGGGCCTCGGCGGCGCCGCCGTCATGCCGGCCACTCTGGCGATCATCGCCAACGTCTTCGCGCCGCAGGAGCGCGCCAAGGCGATCGGCATCTGGGCGGGCGGCGTCGGCCTGGCCATCGCCATCGGCCCGATCACCGGCGGCGTGCTGCTCGAGCACTTCTGGTGGGGCTCGGTCTTCCTGGTCAACGTGCCGGTCGTGCTCATCAGTTCGGTGCTGATCGCCCTGCTGGTGCCCGAGTCCAGGAACCCGGACAAGGCGCAGCTCGACCCGGTCGGCGTGCTGCTGTCGATCATCGGCCTGGTCGGCGTCATCTACGGCATCATCAAGGGCGGCGAGCTCGGCACCGTCACCGACCCCGAGGTGTGGGCGCCCGGCCTGGCCGGCGTCGCGGTGCTCGCGGCCTTCGTCTGGCACGAGCGCAGGACCGCCCACCCGGCCTTCGACGTCCGCTACTTCGGCATCGCGAAATTCTCCACCGCCGTCGCCAGCGTCGGCCTGGTGTTCTTCGCCATGATGGGCGTGATGTTCTTCCTGGCGTTCTATCTGCAGATCGTCAAGGGGTACAGCCCGCTGCAGGCGGGGGCGCTGATGTTGCCGTTCGCGGCGGCGCAGCTCATCTTCTCGCCGCTCAGCGCCCAGATGGTGCGCAGGTTCGGCGGCAAGGCCGTCGCCACGGTCAGCCTGGTCATCGTGGCCGGCGCGCTGGCGGGCTTCGCCTTCCTGGAAGTCGGCACCTCGATCTGGGTCTTCATGGGGCTCGCCTTCGTCCAGGGCGCGGCCATGGCCAACATCAACCCGCCGGCCACCGAGGCCGTCATGTCGTCCCTTCCCCGGGAGAAGGCCGGCGTCGGCTCGGCGATGACCAACACCGTTCGCCAGGTGGGCGGAGCGCTCGGCGTCGCCGTCCTCGGCTCGCTGCTGTCGGCCAGCTACCGCGACAACATGGCGGGGGCGCTGTCGGGGCTGCCGGAGAACGTGCGGCACGCGGCCGGCGAGTCGATCACGGCCACCTTGGGCGTCGCCCAGTCGCTCGGCCCCAAGGGCGCCGCGCTCATCGCCCCGGCCAAGCAGGCGTTCGTCGACGGCATGCACGTGACGGCGCTGTGCGGCGCGGTCGTCGCGCTCATCGGCGCGGCCGTCGTCGCCAAATGGCTGCCAGGTAAGAACGCGACCGCCACCCCGGTCGCTCGACCGGAAAGCAAGGAACCGGCAGTAGTGTGATCTGACCATGGTGACTGAGCAGACGGGGACGGTCCGTACGCCCGGCCGTCCCCGCAGCGAGAAGGCCGAGAAGGCGATCATCGACGCGGCGATCGCCATGATCGCCGATGGCACGGGTGTCGCCGAGCTGTCCATCGAGGCGATCGCCGCGCGGGCGGGTGTCGGTAAGACCACCATCTACCGGCGGTGGTCCAACAAGGAGGAGCTCGTCGTCGACGCGCTCGCCAGCCTCAAGGCCCCGATACCCGAGCTGCCCGGCCTGTCGGTGCGCGACGACGTCATCCGCTACCTTTCGGCGATGCAGGCCGACAGCCACAGTCCGCGCACCCGCTGCATCATGAACATCGCGCTGGCCGAGTCCGACCGCTTCCCTCACCTGACCGAGCGGTTCCGCGCGATCGTGCTGCGCCCCCGGCGGGAGGCCCTGCGGTCGGTCATCCAGCGGGGTGTCGAATCCGGTGAGCTGCGCCCGGACGTGGACGTCGAGATGGCGATCGCGGCGCTGTCCGGCGCCATGATGTTCTTCACCAAATGGCGTGGCGACGACGACGAACTGCCCGCCGACCTCCCCGACCGCATCGCCGACCTCATCCTCACCGGCCTGCGGCCCTGAGTGGTTCGTCCCGGCGAGTGTTCCCCGGGAGCTTCGAGGGCGGACGGCGGCCGAGGGATCGTGACCCGGCCGCCGCTCGGCGTAGTAGGGCGGGGACTACGAGGCGGGGGTCTCCCGCCAGCGGTTGGTGATGGGCAGGCGGCGGTCACGGCCGAAGTTCTTTGGGGTGATCTTGGGGCCCGGGGGATACTGCCGGCGCTTGTACTCGGCTAGGTCGACCAGGCGGATGACCCTGGCCACCAGCTCGGCGTCGTGCCCGGCGGCGACCAGTTCGCCCTTGCCCATGTCGTGCTCGACGTAGTCGGCGAGCAGCCGGTCGAGCACGTCGTACGGCGGCAGGGAGTCGGTGTCCCGCTGGTCCGGACGCAGCTCGGCGCTCGGCTCCTTGGTGATGGAGTTCTCGGGGATGGGCGGCCGGTCGAAGCGGTGCAGCAGCTCGCCCTCACGCCCGGCCTGCTCGTTGCGCCAGCGCGACAGCTGCCACACCGTCGTCTTCAGGACGTCCTTGATCGGGGCGAAGCCGCCCGCCGAGTCGCCGTAGAGCGTGGAGTAACCGGTGGCCAGCTCGCTCTTGTTGCCCGTGGTGAGCACCAGGTGGCCGTGCTCGTTGGACAGCCCCATCAGCAGCATGCCCCGCACGCGCGCCTGGAGGTTCTCGGCGGCCAGCCCGCTCAGCTCGACCTCCTTCTCGAAGGCGTCGACGATGCCCTCGATCGGGACCAGCCGGGAGTGCAGCCCCTGCCGGTCGACCAGGTCGCGCGCGTCGCTCACCGAGTGGTCGGAGGAGTGGCGGGAGGGCATCAGGACGACGTGGACCCGGTCGGGGCCGACGGCGTCGGCGGCGATGGTGGCGGTCAGCGCCGAGTCGATGCCGCCGGACAGGCCGAGGATGACCGACCGGAAGCCGTTCTTGGCGAAGTAGTCGCGCACGCCGAGGACCAGCGCCGAGTAGACCTCCTCCAGGTCGGGAAGACGCGGGGCGACCGTCGGAGGCTCAGGCTCGTAGGCGGGCAGCGGGTCACCCGAAAGCACCAGCCGCTCGACCGTGATGGTGGTGCCGTCGCCGGCGTCCACGGGGAACGAGCCGGGACTGACCCACGGGTCGGCGGTCGGCAGCTCGAGATCGGTGACCAGGAGCTCCTCGCGGAACTGGCCCGCGCGGGCGACCAGCTCACCCTGCGCGTCCACCACGATCGAGTCGCCGTCGAAGATCAGCTCATCCTGGCCGCCGACCTGGTTGGCGTAGGCGAGGGCGCACCCGGCCTGCCGGGCGCGGTCGGCGCACAGCGCCAGGCGCACGTCGTCCTTCTCGCGCTCGTAGGGGGAGGCGTTCGGCACCACGAGCAGGCCCGCGCCCGCCTGCGCGACCGCGGCGACCGGGCCGCCGTCCTGCCACAGGTCTTCGCAGACGGCGATCGCCACGTCCACGCCGTGCAGCCGGAAGATCGGCAGCCGGTCGCCGCGAATGAAGTAGCGGTATTCATCGAAGACGCCGTAGTTGGGAAGGTGGTGCTTGGCGGTCCTGGTGACGACCCGGCCGCGGTGGAGCAGCGCGGCGGCGTCCAGCGGCGCCCCCTTCGGCTGCCCGGCGCGCGGCGTGACCCCGGAACGGTCGACGTAGCCGACGACCACGGGCAGCTCGCCGAGGCCCTCGTCGGCCAGCCGGGTCGCCGCCGCCGAGAGCGTCGCGATCGAGGCGTCGACGAACGAGGTGCGCAGCACCAGGTCTTCGACGGGGTAACCCGTCAGGAACATCTCGGTGAACACGACCAGGTGTGCGCCGCGATCTGCGGCGCGCCGCGTCCACTCGACGAGTTCACCGGCGTTGGCGGACAGGTCGCCTACCGACGGGTTGGTCTGGGCGAGGGCTATTCGCAGTTGAGGCACGGTGTCCACCTTACGTGTGACGGCGTCGGCGAGCAGGGGCCGGACCGCCGGCTGTGGAGGAGCGCCCGGCCCTAACCCGCCTTCCCCGGCGGGGGCCGCCCATCCCTGCCTGCTTCAGGAGCCCACGCCCACCTCGACGGGGTGGCCGGCGGCGGCGCGCCGGCGGATGGCGGGGCCGATGGCGAGCTGGCCGAGGGCCGCGAGCAGCCCCAGTACGCCGACCGTGATCCACAGCGTGGCCTGGCCGGCGCTCAGCAGGCGGGTGCCGATCAGCGGGGCCAGCAGCCCGCCGGCCGACCAGGCGAAGCCGAACAGCCCGCTGTAACGGCCGCGCAGATGCGGCGGAGCCAGGAGCGCGACGACCGTGCCCGCCATGCCCGCCGTGACCACCTCGCCCAGCGTCCAGATCGCGACGCTCACCGCGTACCCGGCGGTGGTGGAGACGAACGCGGTGAGCGCGAACCCGAGCGCGCACACCGCCATGCCCAGCGCCAGCGTGCCGCTGGGGTCCCGCTTGGCCAGCCAGTGCCCCACCAGCGGCTGCACCACCACGATCAGCAGGCCGTTCACCGCCATCGCGAACCCGTACGCGGAGGCGGGCAGCCCCGAGGAGGTGACCGCCAGTGGCAGCGTCGTGTACGCCTGGAGGTAGACGAAGGTGTACAGCAGCGTCAAGGCGACATAGGTGACCATCAGCCGGTCCTTCAGCACATCGCCGAAGCCGCCGGCCTCGCGCGTCCTGTCGGGGCGCGTCTCCGGCACGGCACGCCACACCAGTACGCCGAAGACCACCGAGGTGACCGCGTCGATCCAGAACAGCCAGACGAACCCGGACCTGACCAGCATGCCGCCCGCGACCATCGCCACCGCGAAGCCCAGGTTGATCGCCCAGAAGAGCAGCCCGAACGCGCGCGACCGGTCGTGCGCCGGGATCAGGTCGGCGACCAGGGCCTGCGAGGCCGGGCGGTAGGCGTCCACGACGACGCCGAGCACGCCCATCGCGGCGACGATCGCCGGCAGCGAGGTGCTGTACCCGAGGGCGATCATGGTGACCGCCGTGGCGACCATGCCGCCCGCCAGGGTCGCGCGCCGGCCGAGATGGTCGGCCAGCCAGCCCGCGACGAGCTGCGACATCAACGAGCCGATGCCGAAGACCGCCAGCACCAGGCCGGCCGTCGCCAGGGGCAGCCCGCGCGCCTGGGTCAGGTAGATGCCGATGAAGGGCTCGACCATGGTGCCGAGCCGGTTGATGAAGGTGCCGCCGAGGAGCACCCAGAAGGCGCGGGGGAACCCGCCGATTCTGGACCGGAGGAAGGAGGGCCTGTCGGAGATAACGCTGGTCACGAGGTCCAGCCTTGGACATGGCCTCGCCGCCGTGCCAATCTTTTAGGCTGTGCTAAAACATCGGTGAAGGGCGGGGGCCTCGTGGGGGTGCAGTGGCGGTTCGAGGCCGACGACCTGGCGCGCCTGCGGTTCGCCTTCTCCCCGCTCTGGGAGGTCGTCGCGAGCCTTCGCGTGCTCAGCGCTCCCGCGCGCCACTCCGTCCACCTGCCGTGGCTGCGCGCCGTCAAGCCGCGGCTCGGCGAGCTCGACCTGTCCGAACTGCTCGCCCTGGCCCCGGCCCGCGGGTACATCGCCGACTTCCTGACCCCGCCGCCCGACACGCCGCTGCCCGACTTCGCCGCCGAGCTGGCCCGGGTGCGCGAGACGCCCGCCGAGAAGGCCGCGGAGGAGGCCGGCTGGGTGGCGACGCCGGACACCCGGGCCATCGCCCGGTTCCAGGCCGACCCGGCCGCCGGGGTCCGCCGCGTGGCCGACGCCCTCGCCGCGTACTGGGAGCTCGCGCACGCCGAGCACTGGCCGCGTGTGCACGGGCTGCTGGAGGCCGACCTGATGTGGCGCACCCGCCGTCTGGCCGCGGGCGGGGCCAAGGAGCTGTTCGCCGACCTGCACCCCTCGGTCCGCTGGGAGGGCGACCGGCTCACCACCGCCACAGGAGGGGCCTGGTGCCACGCCGGTGACCTGGGAGGAGACGGGTTGTTGCTGGTGCCGAGCGCCTTCCGCTGGCCGGACATCGCGGTCATGGCCGAGCCCTACCAGCCGATGCTCGTCTACCCGGCGCGTGGCGTCGGCACACTGTGGGAGGCCGGCCCGCCCCCGGCGCCCGGCGCGCTCGCCGCGCTCATCGGCAGGACCCGCGCCCAGTTGCTGCTCTCGCTGCGCGACCCCGCCTCCACCACGGCCATCGCCAGGCGGATGTCCATCACCCCTGGCGCGGTCTCGCAGCATCTGTCCGTCCTGAGCGCCAGTGGCCTGGTCGTCCGCAGACGACTCGGCCGTGAGGTCCTCTACCGGCGCACCCCCACCGGCGACGCCCTCGCCGGCGCCTCCTGACTTCGGGGCGCCTGCGGCGGCACACCGGCCGGCGTCCCTCCTCTTGCTTCCTACTCCGGCCGGATCCGGGACGCTTGCTTCTTACTCCGGCCGGATCCGGGACGGCGGCGACGGTGACTCCGTCCGGATCGATGGTCCGGGCGACGGCGCGCGAGCCGCCCCCTGACCGCGCCGGACCGGCCCCCTGGCCGCGCCGGACCGGCGATCCGGCGACGGCTGGCGGGGCGCCGGCGTCAGCAGAAGAAGGGGCGGACGGAGGGCAGGGCGGCGAACGGGGCGCGGCCGGACGCGGGACGCGAGCCGCCCGGATAGGCGTCCAACGTGCCCCGCGCCGCGCCGTTCTCGTTCACCGGCCCCTCGGCCACGGCCCGTGAGGACTCACCGCCGCCCACCGGCATGCCCTCGGAGGCGATGCCGCCGGCCGATGCGAGACCGGACGCGGCCGGTCCGAGCGCCGCGCCGTCCGGTCCGAGCGCCGCGCCGTCCGGGGCGGCTTCGCCAGGACGCGTCCCGCCGGACGCGCCGGCCAGGGAGGAGGCGTCCGTGGACCCGTTCCCCCCGGATCGGCCCGCGGACGAGGCGTCCCCGCCGGCGCCGTTCACACCCGCCGAGGGCGGATGGTTCGCGTTCGTACCGCCCCCTGGCAGGACGTCCGCGGCCGTGCCGTCCCCGGAGCGCGGCCGTGCCGCCGGACCCCCGCCGGACGGACCGGCGGCCCGCCCGCCCGCCCGGGACGCCCCGGCACCACCAGAAGACCCGGAACCACCAGAATGCCCGGAGGCCCCGGAACCGCCGGAAGACCCGGAACCACCAGAAGGCCCGGAGGCCGCGGAACCGCCGGGACCGCCGGGAGACCCGGACGCCCCGGAAGACCCGGAAGACCCGGACGCTCCCGAACCGCCCGAACCGCCAGGGCGGGAAGGCGCGGACGCGCCGGGGGCTCCCTGGGCGCCGGAGGCCCCCGGCGTGCCGGACCGCCCTTGCGCACCCGAGGCACCGGAGAGACCCGAGGGACCCGAGCCGGTCGAGGGAGCCCGGGAACCCGGCGGCCGTCGGGAGCCCGCGGGCCCGTGGGAACCTGCCGCACCGGGGGCGCCATGTGCGGCCGACCACCTTGAGGCGCCGGTCGGCCTGTCGTCCACACGGGAGGGGACGCCGCCGCCCGTGCGGGGCGGCCACGCGCCGATGCGCGGGGGGGCGTTGCCGGAGGTGCGCCGCGCGGACGCCCCCCACGCCGACGGGGCGGGAGATGCCGACCCCGGGGCGTACAGACGGTCGGGGGTGCGCTGGAGGCTGCCGGGCAGCAGGCCGATGCCGCGCGCGACCAGTCGCTGCCCGTAGACGTCGGTGATGCGGACGGTGTACGGCCCGGACCCGGCCCCGTGGCCGGCCACCCAGTAGTTGTCCGGCGCGCGCGACAGGTCGCGCCAGCGCCCGTCCCGCGAGATCTGCAGCCGGCGCAGCGGGTTGCCGTGGTCGACGGCCTGGATGGCGAGCCAGCGGGCCGAGGACCCCTGCTTGAGGCGGAACGCCACCGGCCTCGGGACCGCGGGGTTGCGCACCCTGTGGTAGCCGACGGGCACGACGCCGCGGCCGGGGTCGGCGATGCGGGCGAAGGCGGGGCGGCTGAGGTCGAGCTCTCCCGTGGCGCACGACAGGCACTCGTCGACGACCTGCACGCGGACGGTGCCGCGCGGGCCGGTGACGTCGAGATACGCGCCGCAGGCGGCCGAGCCGGCGTACTCGACGGGGGAGACCGCGACGACCAGGGCATCGCGCACCGCCCCCAGCAGGGAGCAGTCGCCGCCGAGCACCCGCGACAGGCCGCCCGGACCGCCCGGCCCCGGGCCCGACGCGGCGCACGCGGCGTTGCGGCCGACCTGCGCGCCGAGCGCCACCAGCGCGAGCGCGGTGCCCAGGGACACCGCCCACGCCAGCCGGTGCCACGCCGCCGCCCGCGCCCGTCGCCGCCTGCGCGGACGGTCGCCCCGAGGGCGCGCGGACACGGCCTCGCCGTCGCCCGGTGCCCGTCCGGACGCGGTCCCGCCCTCGCCCGGCGAGCGTCTCGACGTGTGATTCGCTGTCCTGCGATCACGCGGTGCCCGCCCGGGCATGACCTCGCCGTCGCCCGGCGAGCGTCCTGACGTGACCTCGTCGTCGCCCGGCGCGCGGCGCGCGTCCGGCAGGTCGCCGGCTCCTGCCCGCGCCTGATCATGAGCGCGCGTCATCGGACGCCGTGGCCACCGTCGCGATGCCGTCGGCCTGGCGCGCCGCCGATCCGCCTCCATGTGTGCTCTCCTCGCCGGACGTCGGCATTGACGAATGCGGAACGGCACCATGCTGTCACATTAAGCAACCGCAGGCTGGTCTTGTCCCATCTCCGGAGTGGGATGCCGATCGCAGGGCATTCGGTGACCGATGGGCGCGAAGATCGTCGCGGGCCGATGGCGGGCGCGGACCGGCGTGAAAGGGTGAAGGTCACGGCTTCGACTCCTCACTACGGACCCGCGTAACGTGTGCGAAACACCAAGCGGGCAGACTGGTAGATGACCAGACATGTCTTCCGCCGACTCAGAACCTGGCTCAGCGTGACGACGATGGTGTCCGAACACCGTCCGGCAGAAGGGGATGCCTTGGACCGCCAGCAGGAATTCGTGCTCCGTACGCTCGAAGAACGCGACATCCGGTTCATCCGGCTGTGGTTCACCGACGTGCTCGGGTTCCTCAAATCCGTGGCGATCGCCCCGGCCGAACTCGAGGGCGCCTTCGCCGAGGGCATCGGCTTCGACGGGTCGGCGATCGAGGGGTTCGCCCGCGTGTACGAGTCCGACATGCTGGCCAAGCCCGACCCTTCGACGTTCCAGATCCTGCCGTGGCGCAGCGAGACGCCGGGCGCCGGCCGCATGTTCTGCGACATCCTCATGCCGGACGGCTCGCCGTCGCACGCCGACCCGCGCTGGGTGCTCAAGCGCACGCTCGCGAAGGCCGCCGATATGGGCTTCACCTTCTACACCCACCCCGAGGTGGAGTTCTTCCTGCTCAAGGGGCGGCCGGAGGAAGGCGCCAGGCCCGTGCCGATCGACTCGGGCGGCTACTTCGACCACACCCCGCACAGCTCGGGCCACGACTTCCGCCGCAACGCGATCATGATGCTGGAGGCGATGGGCATCTCGGTGGAGTACAGCCACCACGAGGGCGCCCCCGGCCAGCAGGAGATCGACCTGCGGTACGCCGACGCGCTCACGACGGCCGACAACATCATGACCTTCCGGCTGGTCATGAAGGAGGTCGCCCTGGAGCAGGGCATCTGGGCGTCCTTCATGCCCAAGCCCTTCACCGACTTCCCCGGCTCGGGCATGCACACCCACATGTCGCTGTTCGAGGGCGACCGCAACGCCTTCTACGAGCCGGGCGCCGACTACCAGCTCTCCAAGATCGGCCGGTCGTTCATCGGAGGCCTGCTGCGGCACGCGGCCGAGATCACCGCGGTCTGCAACCAGTGGGTGAACTCCTACAAGCGGCTGTGGGGCGGCGCCGAGGCGATCGCCGGGCTCGGGGGCGAGGCGCCCAGCTACATCAGCTGGGGACACAACAACCGGTCCGCGCTCGTCCGCGTCCCCATGTACAAGCCGCACAAGGGCAACTCGACCCGCGTCGAGTTCCGCTCGCTGGACTCCGCGTGCAACCCCTACCTGGCGTACGCGGTGATCCTCGCCGCCGGCCTGAAGGGCATCGAGGGAGGCTACGAGATGCCGCCCGGCGCCGAGGACGACGTGTGGGCGCTCACCAGCGCCGAGCGGCGCGCTCTCGGCATCGAGCCGCTGCCGCAGAGCCTGGACGAGGCGATCACCACCATGGAGCGCAGCGAACTGGTCGCCGAGACCCTGGGCGAGCACGTCTTCGACTACTTCCTGCGCAACAAGCGCGCCGAATGGCACGAGTACCGCCGCCAGGTCACCGAGTTCGAACTGGGCCGCTACCTGCCCGTGCTGTGATCGCGCTCGGGCGGCGTGCGCGCCGACGGGCGGGAGGTGGCAGAGGGACGCGACGGCGGGTCGTCGGCCTTCTGCCACATCCATCTCGTGATGACCTGAACCGTTGATGGACATCGGCGAGTACGTCGAGTTCTTCGATCCGGACGTGGTCGGCGCATGGCTGCGCTGGGACGCGGTCACCGCGTCGAACTGCCCGGTCACGCAGATCTGCACGCGGTCGAGGGAGTACCTGGCGGCGCTGTACACCATGTGGTACGTGACTCCGGACGGCTCCGACGGCGACTGGAGAGGTGAGCAGGACCGGCCACTGCGGGTGGGCGAAGCCCACACCACGTCGGGCGGCTGGCCGGAAGGGCGTGCTGATCGCGTCGCGGGCCTGAGGGACGCCTTCCAGCGTGAGGGCCGTCCGGTTCACCTCGTGCTGCCCGGATACTCGCTGGGGAACGGCCGGGTTCTGCTGCTCGACGGCACCCACCGCGCGGTCGCGGCTCATCTGTCCGGCGTGGACGTACGGCTGATGGTGTTCTCCATCGAGGGCCCGATGGACGCGGCCGTGCTTCCTGATCTCGCCCGCTATTCGGCCTCTTCGGCGGCTTCCGCCTGCGGAGCGGACGCGTAAGGGGGGCGGGCGGCGGCGCGGCGGGCGAGATAGTCGAGGAGCAGATTCTCCACCGCCTCCCGCTTCTCGGACACCCGCAGCCGCAGCAGCGAGTCCAGCAGGACCGTCCAGAACAGCAGGGCGGCCGTCGGCGCCGCCACGACGACCGTCCAGTGAAGGTCGAAGGCGACCATGAGGTTCGGCGAGGCGAACAGCACCGGCGCGAGGATGGCCGCCAGGATGTTGATCTCCAGCTCCGTCTTGTCGATGCTGTAGACGGGCGCGTACGCCCGCAGCCAGAGCTTGCTGTACACGAACCGGTAGTACTGCACATCGCCCGTGTGGTAGCCGCCGGTCGGGTGGAAACGACCGCTCGCCGCCTCGGCCTCCTCGGCCGGCCGGGCGGCCCTCTGACCGGACTCCCGTGGGGTGCCCCCTTTCCGCGAGGCCACCTTGCTCGTGCGGGCGCCTTCGCGCTCCTGCCGGACGGGCTCGCCCGCTCGCTCCCGTCGCCCGAGATGCGCGTGCACCTCGAAGCACTCGGCGAGATCCTCCGGCGCGAACCACTCCTTCAGCCGGTCCTGAGACCCGATCTGGTACCTGCGCCTGACGAACCTCAGCCGCTCCAGTCGGCTCACCAGCTTGAATGCCAGTTCACGGCAGATATAGCCGAGGACGAAGGCGCCCGCGAGCGCGCAGATGGCGACCATCACCCCCAGAACGCCCGTCGCGCCCGCCAATGTCCGCAGGGTGTCCTCGTGACGTAACTGGTTGACGAGCACGGTGCCCTCGGTGAGGACCACCAGGCCCGGCGCGAGGACGCTGGCCAGTTGAAGGCTGATGTAGAAGGACATCCGGCCGCGCGCCAGTTCCGCGCCTCCCAGCAGAGGAGTGAGTGGATCCACCGTTGGCACCCCCGGGAGCGTCCGCCGCGACGCATCAAGAGGTATCGACCACGGTGATCTCCGTCAAGGGAGCCGATGGCGGAGGGGGGACCGGCTCTCATGCGTCATGCCGCCGTTACTCACCGCTAACGGCTCCGTCATCGTCGGCTGATGCAATGACGATCAAGCGGTACGGATAATATCTGGCGGTATCTACCGGAATTTACGGTCTATCGCTCCTGTTAGGAGCAGCATGGGGGGTGCTACCGCATGACAACGACGTCCGCAGGTGTGCAGACCGCGCTTACCGTACCGGCCCGGTTTCGCGGCCCTGAGGGGATGGCGAACGGCGGCTGGGTCGCCGGGACGCTGGCCGGAACCCTCGCCGATCGGCTCGACTGCGCGCACGCGCTCGAGGTCACCCTGCACCGGCCCATCCCCCTGGACACCGAGCTCGCCGTGAGCCACATGGCCAACTCCGCGTCGCTGTCCCTCGACGGGCAGGTGCTCGTGGAGGCCATCCCCGTCGCGCTCGACGTGACCCCGCCGCCCTTCGTGCCCTTCACCGACGCCGCGCGCGCCGAGGCGGGCTTCCCCGGCCTGACCGGCGGCCATCCCGCGCCCGGATGCTTCGTGTGCGGCCTGCGCGACCCGGGCGACGGGCTGCGGATCTTCCCCGGCCCCGTCGAGGGCACCGACCTGGTCGCGGCCGGGTGGCGGGTGCCGGTGACCGTGACCGACGACGGCGTCGTCCCGGACGCCCTGGTGTGGGCCGCGCTCGACTGCCCCACCGGGTGGGCGAACGCCGGGGAGGGCGGCCCGGGCCTGCTGGGACGCATCACGGCGCAGGTCTTCCGGCGCGTGTACCCGAACGGCACCTACTCCGTCGTGGCACGCTCCACCGGGCGCGAAGGGCGCAAGCTCTTCGGCGAGAGCGCGGTGTACGAAGTGGACGGCACCCTCGTCGCCGCCGCCAAGGCCACCTGGATCATCCCCGCCTGACCGCCCCGCTCCGGCATCCTCGTGTGAGGGCCGGTCCGCCGGCGTCCCCGGACGCCGGGTCAGAGCGCGAGGCCGGCGCGGATCAGGCTGATCGTCCAGATCGCCAGGACGGCCAGCACGCCCGTGCTCAGCAGGGCCGAGGCGCCGAAGATCGACCAGCGCAGCAGCCGGTGGGTCAGCGGCACCCGGTCCTCCGCGCCCCGGCTCGGCGCCCACGGCCCGCGCAGGTCGGCCGTCGTCAGCTCCGGATCGCCGTCCCCTTCAGAGCCGTCCCGGCCTGCGTCCGTGCCTTCGTCCCCGCCAGGCCGCGGACTGCCGGGCCGGGTGCCTTCGTCGCCGCCGGGCCGGGTGCCCGCGTCCGACTCCGCCTCCGGCTCTGTCGCCGTGCCCGGTCCGGTGGACGCGTTCCGCCCGGTGTCCCGTGCCGGGGCCGTGGCGAGGCGGATTCTCTCGTTGAGCCTGAGCTTGGCGCCGTTGGCGATGCTCGCGGAGGAGGCGTGGTCGTGGCCGTCCGGGTCGGAGCCGTTCACGGGCAGGCCGACCAGCCAGGCGAGCAGGCCGGCGACGGCGGTGTCGTCGGCGGGAAGCCCGGAGGCCAGATAGCGCACCTCGGCGGCCGTCCTGGCCAGGTCGCGCACCATGTTGCCCAGGCCGACCCCGTCGAACCACTCCGGCAGCCGGTCGGCGTCCTGGCCCACGGCCGTCGTGCGGAGCAGGTCGGCCTTGGTGACGACGACGGCGACGCGTTTCTGCCGGCCTCCGTCGGCCCGTGCGGCCAGCTCGTTCCTGACCCGCTGAAAGGTGTCGGAGGGGTCCTCGGGGGACAGCACGACGCCGGCGCGCTGGAGGGACTGCCGCTCGCCCTCCGACAGGCCGAGCTGCACCAGCGGCAGGGCGAACGGGTCCACCACGAGCAGCATCGCCTCGCCGTGGGCCAGGTAGCTCATCGCCTCCACCTGGGTGGCGCCGGTGAACCCCTCCCCGGAGGGGTCGAACAGGTACAGAATGCGGTTGCCGCTGCGGGCCCGCGAGCCGGGTAGCGTGACGTCCACCATGGTCGCCGACGGAGCCCGCGTCGTGGTCTTGGAGACTCTGCCGAGCCGCAGCTCATGGCGCAGCCGCGAAAAGGCGATCTCATCGCCCTCCACCACGAACCCGGCCCGGCCCTGCGCGTCCTTCACCACCCGGTTCAGCGCGTTGAGCGCCAGCACCATGAAGGTCGTCTTGCCCGCGTCGGGCCCGCCGATGAAGGGCAGCGGCTCGATGCGGGCCCTGCCGATGCGGGGCGGCAGCGCGCGACCGCACTCCGGACAGTACGCCGGCAGCCGGAAGCGGCCCAGGACGATGGCCGTGGGCAGGCGTGTGCCGCACCGGCACACGTGCCGGAACACCCCGTCGAGGTTGGGAGCCAGGTGGCGGTGCCGCCGTCCGCAGGTGGGGCAGGCGTACTCGGGCAGGCTGATGCGCGCGTAGCACTGCGGGTGCGGGCAGGTCTGCAGGATGCGCCGCGCCCGCATGAACACCGTCTCCACGCAGAGCAGCAAGAGCAGACAGCTGAGCCACAACAGCAACCCCGCCGCCGCGACCAGCGCGTACGCGGCAGTGAGCGCGGCGGCGACGGCGGCCAGCGGGACCACCGCCGCGGCGACGCCCGCGACCAGGGCCAGCCAGATGGGCAGGACGAAGAATCCCTGGACGTTGGTCATCAGCCGCCGTGTGACCGTGCCGAGCGCCCGCCTGGCGGCCTGCGCCATCGCGGGGACGGCCGCGCGCTGCGTCCGCCACCAGTCCAGTGCCATCTGGCCGAACAGGTAGTGGCGGTAGACGGGGTCCCGGTCGGTCTCGGCGGCGCCCGGACGGCCCTCCGCGTCCGCCGCGCCGGCGACGACGGGGGAGGCGCCGCGTGCCGTGACCGGGAGCAGCACCCGCCCGGCACGCAGGAAGTAGTGCCCGACACCGGCCGCGGTCGCGGCGGCCAGGGTCAGCGTGGCGACGACCGGGAACCCGTACAGGAACCCGAAGTACATGCACGCGCCCCACAGCACGACCGCGACACCGAAGACGAACGGCATCAGCCCACCCCCTTCGAGGGGCTCATGTAGAGGGGCATGGAGGGACTCATGTGGAGGGTCATCGGGGGTCTCGCTGCCAGGGAAGGGTGCGCCGGCCCTTCGCCATCTCCTTGAGTCCGGCCGCCAGCTCCGGGTCGTGCTTGAAGCGCGAGTCGGCCGACCCGAACGGCGACCAGCCGGTGAGCTGCGATCTCGCCCACGCGTCCAGCTCGGGCACCGTGGC
Source organism: Sphaerisporangium sp. NPDC004334 (assembly GCF_053602655.1). Taxonomy (NCBI): domain Bacteria; kingdom Bacillati; phylum Actinomycetota; class Actinomycetes; order Streptosporangiales; family Streptosporangiaceae; genus Sphaerisporangium; species Sphaerisporangium sp. NPDC004334. The sequence continues at coordinate 184,808 of NZ_JBSGDZ010000010.1, read as the reverse complement.
GCCGGCCAGGTGCAGGCGGACCGCGACCTCCAGCAGCGCGGCCTGCTCGTCGCGGCTCCTGCGCTCCTCCAGCCAGGCGTGGGCCAGCCCGGTCCTCGCCTCCTCGGGCAGTCGCCGCATGACCTCGGCGCGGAAGCGCGGCTCCCGATCAGCCGTGATCCGGGCGGCGCAGGCCAGCGCCTCCCGCAGCAGTTCGTCGTCGGACTCTGGCCGCAGGTCCTCCAGCCGCCCCAGTGTCGCCGCCGCGCCCGCGGGGTCGGCGGTCTCCCGGAGGCCGGCGACCAGGAGCATCACCTCGGCGTCCGCGGCCGGATATCCGGGGACGGTGTCCCGCACCAGCCCGGCCAGCCCCACCAGGGCGGGGTCCTCGACGCCCTCGGCGAGGAAGGTGCGGGCCGGCAGGTCGCTGAGGTGCGGCGAGCGGCCCATGGCGGCGCCGAGCCGTCGCACCAGGGCCTCGCACTCGGCCCGGCCGGGCGCCTGCTCCCACACCGCGAACACCGCGGCGTCCAGCGCCCCGGCCGGCACGTCATCGCCGTTCGCGTCCGCCCCCAGAGAATGCGCCGCGTCCACCGATCCGTGCGAAGGGGCGGCGCCGGAAGAGGCCGAACCATAGGGGTCCAGGGCGTGGGAGGCGTCCCCGGCCCTGGGAAGGAGGGAGCCGCAGGCGTCTTCGGCGCCGTGAGGGGGCGAACCGGACGCGGGCCCGGCATCGTGTGGGGCGGCGGGCCCGGGGTCGTGCGGGGCGCCGGGAACGGGGCCGTGTGGGGCGCCGGGATCGGGGTCGTGCGGGGCGCCGGGAACGGGGCCGTGCGGGGCGGCGGGAACGGGGCCGGGGCCGGACGCCGCGGTCGCGGTCTCGTGGAGGGCGATCAGCTGGACGGTGGCCTCGACGCGGGGGAGGCGGTCGCGCCGGACCCGGGACAGGATCACCGCCGTCCCGGTGAGCGGCGCGGAGGACAGGTCGCGCGAGGCCAGCAGGTCGCACACCTCGTCGCTCAGCATCCGCCCGCGCACCGCCGGCGCCGACTCCTCAAGCCCCCGGACCACTCCCGCGAGCACGGCCTCGCGCATGCCCGGCGGCACCCGTTCGAGCAGGAGGCCGAGGTCGCCCCCGCCCGCACGGACGACGGCGCGGGCCGCGAGCGCGAGGCCGGTGGGGTCGATGGGCGCGCCGACCGCTTCTGCCGTGGCCGCGATCTGGACGAGCTCGGAGGCGTCCCGGACGTCGGCCAGCGCCCGCGCGGCCTCCGCGCGCAGCGTCTCGCGCGTCCGCGGCCACGCCGGAGGGGCGGGGGAGGGCAGCGTGGGGTCGCGCAGGGCCAGGACGGCGCAGCGCGCGGCGCACAGCTCGGCGGTCTCGGCGGGCGCCAGGGCACGCGCGGCGTCGGCCAGTTCGTATTCCATCCGGTCGCACACGCGCCCGAGGTCGGACCACAGCCAGTCGGGCAGGCCGGGCGAGAGCGTGCGCGCGATGGCCGACTGCTCCTCGGCGGTCACGCTGTCGTCGCCCCGGCACAGCGCGAGCAGCGCCGCGCTGGTCTCCGGTTCGAACCCCTCGCCGTCCAGGCCGCCGGCGGACCGCAGCTCGCCGATCGCGTCGATGCCGGCAAGGTCCATGCGTCGCCAGCATTCGGCGACCGTACGGGCGAAGCGGCCGAGCGGGGGGCCCGCCGCGGGTGGGGGCTCGGAAAGCCGCACCACGGCGGCGTCGATGTCGGAGGGCAGCCAGACGTCGGGGGTGGTCCCGACGATGACCTGCGGCGCCGCGCCCGGGTCGGCGCTGTAGGTGCAGAACGGCAGCCGCGCGGCCACCTGCCAGGGCAGCGAGTAGGAGATGACGCCGATCCAGCGCACGATCTCCTCGACGTCCGCGCAGACCAGCACGAGCCGTCCGTGGCCCTGGGAGAGCGCCTTGACGACGGCCTCCAGCAGGGCGCCGAGCCGCGTGTAGGCGGCCTCGCCGCAGGAGGCGAGCCAGGAGGCCAGCGACTCGGGGTCGACGTGGTCGCCGGGCGGCAGGTCGGTGAGCGCCGGGAGCGCCGTCCCGGAGGAGGCGGGCACGTCCGACCACAGGGGGGCCTGCCAGAACTCCACCGGGCGCAGGCCCGTCAGCTCCTCGGGGTCGGCGACGACGGCGTGGCCGAGGTAGTTGCCGTACCGGCCCGAGTAGTCCTGGCCGAGGTAAACGCAGCGGGTGAGGACGTACCGAGGCCCGGCCGGTCCGTAGGCGAGGGCCACGGGCAGCCGGGCGACCTCGGCCGGAGTGGGGGCGAGCGGCGCGCCGGGCGGCGGCCGGTAGGACAGGTAGGGGGCCACCTTGCCCGCGAGGCCGGGGGGCAGCCCCGGCGACTCGGCGACGAACTGGAACCCCGCCCGCCCGGCGGGCCCCGCCTCAGCGGAGGTGTAATGCAACTGCCACGCCATCGGCCGCCCCGCCCCCTTCCATGCCCGCCGAGGAGCGCGGGGTTCCCCGCCGCACGGCGTCGGTGAGGGTCATCGGCGGACTCCGGTGAGCATGCCGAAGCGGTGGAGGAGCCATAGCAGGGGGTCCTCGACGCGGTAGGGGCGGATGCCGCCGGGGCCGACGCTGTCGGCGCCGGGGACGCCGCCGAGAGCGGACAGGCCGAACAGCGCGAAGTCGATGAAGTGCTGACGCAGGTAGCGGTCGACCATGCCGGCCTGCCACTCGTCCAGCAGCGCCCTGATCTGCTCGTGGACGGCCTCGCGGTCGTCCAGGTCGAGGGTGCCGGACGGGGTGCGGGCCCGGTGCAGGGCCGACTGGGTGTCCATGCCCTCCTGCAACGCGTCGATCTTGCTGAGCGCCACCGCCACCGGCACCTTCAGCCGCCCCGACCCCGCCCGGTCGCGCAGCAGTTCGGTGACCCGGCTGATGACGTTGATCGGGTCGCTGTCGGGGTCGCCCGCGTTGACGCCGCTCCTGGCCGCGGCGATGCCGCTGAGCGACGCCTTGGCCCCGGGCAGCTCCAGCGGGTCCACCAGGAAGACGATGGCGTCGGCGGCGTTGAGGTAGCGGAGATGGGTCTCGGTGGACTCGCGGCTGCGCAGGTCCTCACCGGCGGTGTCGAACAGGACGAGCGTCAGCGACATGGTCTTGGAGCGCAGGCGGCCGGGGACGGTGCGGGTGAGCAGGTACACCAGCGGGTCGCGGGGCTCGGTGGCGGCCGGCCGGGTGGTGGCCAGCAGCCGCTGCTCGCCGTAGAGCGGCCGGGCGAAGTCCTGCTTGTAGCGGGCGATGGTGCGGTCGTCGCAGGCGACCAGCGAGGAGTCCAGCTCGGCTCCGACCCGGTTGGTCAGCTCGTGCAGCAGCACGGCGATGTAGGTGCTCTTGCCCGATCCCTTGGCCCCGACCAGCGCGACGATCTTGCCGGGGTTCGCGCAGTACTCGGCGGGCAGCCGGTTGTGGCACTCGGGGCACACCCGCCACCCGGTGGAGCGCGTACACCTGGGGCAGTCGGCCCGCCGTCCCGGCCTGCGCACGGAGAACACCGGCGGCAGGGACGCGGCGGCGGGCGAGCCGAGGTAGTCGGCGAGGGTCTCGTCCAGCACGGCGTCGCATCCGCCGCCGCGCCCGGACCTGCCCGCGCAGCGGAAGGCGATGCGGTTGCGATCGAGCCGCGCGAAGCAGAACGGGCAGGTGATCTCCACGGCGTCATCCCACCTTCATCCGCCGGACCGGCGGGTCGATGAGGGCGACTTCGCCGCCCGGGGCGCCGCGGTCGGCGCCGTGGCCGTGCGCCGGCCCCGGATCGGGGTCGTCGTCGAACACCAGGCCGCCGCCGAACGACGGGCCCGGCCCGCCGCCGGGGATGGGGGTGCGGCCGGCCGCCGGGGCGTCCCCGTAGGGCTCCCACGCCGGGGCGCTCTCGACGGCGCCCTCGGCGAAGCAGCGCAGCCAGTACGGCTTGGCCTGCCGCGGGGCCGGGACGGTGAGCCGGGCCGGGACCTCCAGGTCGGTCCAGTCGTCCAGCAGGATGCCGTCGTCGGCGGACTTGGGCTGGACGTGCCCGGGCTTGAGCACCAGGGCCAGGCGGCGCAGCCGGACGGGCCGGTCGGCGGTGATCTCGACCACCAGCGACCGCCGCCAGGCGGGCCCCTGCTGGCTGAGGTCGTAGCGGACCGGGACGCGGCCGGCCAGGTGCAGGCTGACGGCGGCGCCGCGCACCCGCTCGCCGCGCACCATGGAGGTGGGCGCGACCTCGACGGTGACCGGCTCGCCCTCGGGCACGTCCAGCCGCACCCCGCCCTGCGCCCGGTAGGCCGCCGAGTTGACGATCATGCTGCGGCCGTTCCAGCGGACCTCGACCTCCGGGACGTCCGGCGGCCAGACGAACCCGACGTACACGGTGACGCCGCGGCGCTGGGCGGTGAGCCGGGCCGGGGGAGCCAGGTTGACGTGCTCGATGTGCGCGCCGACGGTGGCCAGCTCGCCGGACACGGTGACCGCCAGCAGCACGCCCTGGCCGCCGCCGGGGCGGATCGACTGGCCGTCGCGGGTGGGCGCCGAGGGAACGGCCCGGGTCGCCGCGCGCAGCTCGGTCAGCGACAGGGTGGTGCCCATCGGCCAGGGCGGCGCCGCGTCCAGCCCGACGATCTCCAGGGCGCCGGTCGCGGGCTCCTCGTAGTGGACCAGGAAGGTGCCCGGCGCCGACGGGTCGGGCCGCAGGGTGAAGTCGGTGATCGGCCGCGGCCGTCCGAGGGGTGTCATCGTGCGCCGCACGCCCGGCGTGACCACCTCGCCGTCGGGGTCGGCGTAGACGGCGCGGACGGTGTAGCTGTAGCTGGTGCCGTTGGCGACGTCCCGGTCGCGGAAGCCGGTGTCGCCGGCGGGCACCGGGTGCCCGTCCCGGGTGACGATCACCCGGGTGGCCTCGGCGGGCCGCGTCCAGCGCCCGGACACCACCCCGTCGCCCGCGGTCAGCCGCAGGTCGCCCGGCTCGGGACGGACGATCACCGTGGCGGCGAGCGCCGGCATGGCGACGGCCTCGTCCCTGCGGGCGACCACCCAGTAGGCGACCGGGGTGTTGACCGGCGGCTGCTCGTCGCGAGCGGAGGGCCGCTCGGCCGTCGCCAGCAGGATGCCGTCGCGGTAGACGTCGTAGACGATGCGGCCGGCCCGGGACGGCGAGGGCTGCCAGACCAGGCTCACCCCCTCGCCCTGGACGGCGGCGCGCACGGCCCGCGCCGGGTGGGGGGCCAGCCGGGCGAGCAGTTCGGCGGCGCCGGGCAGGTCGGGGACGCGCTGGAGGGCGTCGCGCGCCGCGAGCCAGGCGTCGTCGGGGTCCAGGGCGGTGCGCGCCCGCTCTCTGAGCCGCACGGCCTGCGCGAGCCGGGCCCGCACCTCGGTGGCCAGCTCGGCGGCGTCGCCGGTGAGCGCGCCGGGCTCCAGCGCCTCGGCGAAGTCGGCCGCCGCGTGGATCTCCCCCGCGTCGACCAGCTCGCGCAGCCGCGAGGCCGCGCCGCCGCCGAGGCCGCCCTCGCCGCGGACCGCGAAGATCAGCCGGCGCGCGTCGCCGGCGGCGAGGTCGAGCTCGGTGGTCGCGTGGCGCAGCAGCGTGTCGTCGTAGGGGTGTTCGCGGACCCGTTCGCGCAGGCGGGACACGATGTCGTACAGGACCAGCGCCGCGGGGTCGGGGGAGTTGCGCAGGGCGGCCAGCACCGTGTCCGCGCCGATGGTCCACGGCCCGCGCGTGCGGGCGGCCCAGTGGCGCCCCACCTCGGCGATGGCCTCGGGCACCGAGCCGCCGCCCGCGACCGCGAAGCCGTCGAGCACCCGCATATCGGCGCACCGGTCGCCGAACAGGAACCGGCCCAGGTGGGGCGCGCCGAGCACGTCCAGCGCCTCGCGCACCTTGGCGAACCCGGGGTAGGGGGCCGCGTCGGGCAGCGGGTCGGGGTCGCGGACCTCGATGTCCCGCTCGGCGGCCAGCCGGACGGCCTCCTCCTGGCTGACGCCGCTGGAGCGGGCGATGGTGGCCAGCAGCGCGGGGGAGAGCATGCGCAGCCGCCCCGCGGCGTCCTCCAGCCGGCCGCCGGCGCCCGACAGCCGGCGCGCCGCCCTGCGCTCGGAGTCGCCCAGCGCCTCGCGCAGCGGAGCCAGGTCGCCCTCGGCGGCGGCGGTGAAGATGGGCGAGAACCGCGCGTGGTCGGCCTCCAGCCGGTCGGCCAGCCGCTTGTACTTCAGCATGCCCCGGGCGCGCCGCCAGCACTGGCGCACCTGGCGGACGGTCTCGGCGACCTGGGCGGCCGTCATCGCCTCGGTGAGCTGGTAGCGGACGCGCAGGTCCTCCGGCGGGAGACCGCCGGCCTCGCGGGCGGGCTCCAGCACCTCCCGGGTGTAGCGCTGTTCGTCGAACGCCATGCGACCGCCCGGCTAGCTGACCTGGACGCGGGACAGGGCGGCCCGGGACTCGGCGACGTCCTCCTCGGACATGCCGCCGATCTGGATGCGCAGTTCGAGCTCCTCGCCGGTCTCGCGCTCGCGGGCGGTGACCTGCAGCAGCCCGGAGGCGTCCAGGGCGAAGGTGACCTCGATCGGCCACCCGGCCGGCTTGCCCGCGGGGATCTTCAGCACACCCTCGGCGATGACGCCGTTGTCCTCGACCTCCTCGGACTCGGCGGTGCCGGCCTGCTCCATGACCTCGATGGTGACCCCGGTCTGCCCGCTGTCGATGGTGTAGAAGTCCTGCGTGACGCCGGCGGGGAGCGCGTCGTTGGCGTGGACGAGGTGTTCGACGCTGCGGCGCCGGGTCTCCTTGTCGGTGACGATGATGCCGAAGGCGCGCGAGGCGACCGTCTTGATCGTGCGGCCGGCGATCTGCTCCTGCTGCTCGGCGCTCAGGCCCGCCCGCTCGGCGATCTCCTTGGCCTTGGCCGGCTCGCCGGAGCGCATCAGGCGGCGGTAGGTCTCCTCGAAGGCGAACAGGGCCGCGCCCTTGGCCACGGCCAGGTCGGGGTCCTGCAGGCGCGGGGTGAGCTGGAACTCCTTCTGCAGGGCCTCGGTGACCGCGGGCATCTTGGTGGAGCCGCCGACGAGCACCAGGTGGTCGTAGGCGGCGACCCCCTTGCCGGTGGCGGTCTCCATCGTGCGCCGGGTGATCTCGATGGTGCGGTCGAGCAGGTCGCGGGTGAGCTCCTCGAAGGACGCGCGGGTGAGCTCGACGGTGCTGACCCGGCCCTCGTGCATGACGCGGACGACGTGCTGGGCGCGCGTGGACAGGGTCTTCTTCAGGTCCTCGGCGTCGCGGCGGAGCTGCTGCTCGGAGTGCTTGTCCAGCAGCGGGTCGCCGGCGTCGGGGTGCTCCTCGCGGAACCGCTCGGCCAGGTGCTCGGCCAGGCGGTCGTCCCAGTCGGCGCCGCCCAGCTCGTGGTCGCCGTCGGTGCAGACGACCTCGATGTCCCCGCCCTGGATGCGCATCACGGTGGTGTCGAAGGTGCCGCCGCCGAGGTCGTACACCAGGATCGTGCGGTCCTGGTCGGGGTTGAGCACCCCGTAGGTGATGGCCGCGGCGATCGGCTCGGAGATGATGTCGATGACGTTGAGGCCGGCGATCTGCCCGGCCTTCCTGGTGGCGTCGCGCTCGGCGGCGCCGAAGTAGGCCGGGACGGTGATGACGACGTCGTCCACCGTCTCGCCGGTCGCGGTGGCGGCGTCGTCGGCGAGCTTGCGCAGGACGAAGGCGGAGATCTCCTCCGGGGTGTAGGGCCTGCCGTGCCGCACGCGCGGGGTGTCCTGCCCCATGTCGCGCTTGATGCGGCTGACGACCAGGTCGGGGTGCAGGACGGCGCTGTCCTTGGCGGTCGCCCCGACCACGACGTTGTCGGGCGACTCGAAGAACACCACCGAGGGCGTGGTGTCGGCGCCCTCCAGGTTGCGCAGCACCGTGGGACGGCCGACGTCGTCGACATAGGCGATGCACGAATACGTCGTACCGAGGTCGATCCCGTGAACAGCCATCCCCTACTCGCTCTCCTTCTCCGTGCCGCCGCCGGCGCGTTCGGCGGCGCCGTTCACCGCGTCACGCGCATTGTCGGCCTTGCCGTTGTTTCGATTGCCTCGCTGTTGCTTCGGGTCGTCCGCGCTGCCCGCTTTATCCTGTTTCTTCGCTTTTTTTGGATCGGTCGATTTCGGCTGCGCCGCCCGGTCGTCGGCCCTCCCCACCACCACCGGCGCCTTGCGCAGCACCCGCTCGCCCATGGTGAAGGCCTCGCCCAGCACCTCCACGACCGTCCCGTCCTCCCCGGCGGCCACCGGGCTGGTGCCCGCCGGCCGGTGGAGGGCCGGGTCATAGGCGTCGCCCGCCTTGACGCCCACGCGCTCGGCGCCCGTGCGGCCGAGCACCTCGGCGAGCTCCTCGGCGATGGCCGACAACAGCGGCCCGGCCAGCTCGGCCGACGGGACGCGCGGCCCCTGCCAGCGCGCCGCCTCGCGCGCCACCGTGTCGTGCAGGCGGTACAGGGCCGCCCTGACGGGGGTCAGGGCCTCCTGGAGCGCCCCGTGCCGCAGTTGCTGGTTCTCGGCGTGCAGGCGGTCGATCACCTGCTCCCGGTGCGCTGCCCGCTCGTGCTCGCGCCCCACGGTCTCGGCGAGGGCGGCGAGCCGGCGGGTGAGCTCCTCGACCTGGCGCGAGAGCTCCTTGGCGGCGTCGGCCTGCCCCTCGGAGGGCGCGGAGGGCGTCGTGCCGCCGGAGGCGGGCTCGCGCGGCTCTTCGGGGGGAGGCGCCATCGATCTCCTCGCGGCGGAAATAAGAATTCCTGACGTCAGTAACTGTAGGCCACCGAAGACCCCGCCCGGTAGAGATTGATCTGTCCGGTAATGAGCCTTATGTCGGACTGATCGGTCATCCCGGTCGCGGGCCTTTCGGAGGCGGGACCTGCACCGTATATACATCCTTCACGGCTCGGCGCAGGGAATTCTCGGTTGGATATGGCTTAGATCCCATAAGTCCCATTAGTTACATGCATTGCGCGCCGGGTGATGTCAGATGGGATCGCCGCCGCCTCTCGTCCCGGCGGGCGAATCCGCCCGGTGCGGGTCCGCGTCCCTCCTGCGTTCCACCGGCGGAGGCGTTGATTCGGACACTCATAATTGAGGGATGACAAACCGGATCTTGATCGTCGAGCACGAGGCCGAGGCGGGCCTCGGCCTGTTCGCCGGATGGCTGGCCGGGGCGGGCCTGGCCTGCGAGGTCGTGCGGCCGTACCTGGGCGAGGAGATCCCCTCCCTCGACGCCGGGACGGGAGTCGCCGGTCTTGTCGTGCTCGGCGGCGCGCCGTCGGCCTGGGACGACGAGGGGACGCCATGGCTGCCGGCCACCCGTGAGCTGATCAGACGGGCGGTCGAGGCGTCGCTGCCCACCCTCGGCATCTGCCTGGGCGCCCAGCTCATGGCCCTGGCCTGCGGCGGAGAGGTCCGTCCGGGGGAGGCGGGGCTGGAGGTCGGCCTGGGCGAGGTGTCCCTGCTGCCGGCCGCCGCCGACGACCCGCTGTTCGCCGGGCTGCCGCTCACCGCGCGTGCCGTGCAGTACCACCAGGACGCCGTCACCGTCCTGCCCCCCGGCGCCGTCCCGCTGGCCACGGGCGCCGCCTACCCCAACCAGGCATTCCGCCTCGGTGAGCGGGCCTGGGCCGTGCAGTTCCACCCCGAGGCGTCGCCGGAGATCTTCGGGTCGTGGACCGGGCCGAACCTCGCCGAGCTGGCCGCGTCCGGACACGACGCCGCCCGGCTCTGCGCCGAGGTGGACGCCGCCGAGCCGGAGCTGCGGCGGACCTGGCGCCCCCTCGCCGAGGCCTTCGCCGCCGTCGCGCGGGAGGGGCGGGAGCCCGGCGACCTGCCCGGCACCCATGTCCATTCCCGGTGACCGGGCGATTACGTAGCGAAACCACTAACGACGAATCGGTGAGGAAGCGGCTACGTTGAGCATGTGACCGCCGAGTCCCGTATGCAGACGACAGCAGGGCGTCTCGCCCGGCTGGGCTTCGCCGACGGAGCCCAGGCCGAGCGGCTTCTCGACGACCTCGGACCTGAGGCCGTGGGCGATCTTGACCTGCTCGCGGCCCTGGTCGGCGCGGCCGACCCCGACCTCGCCCTCATCTCGCTCAACCGCCTCGCCGAGCGCGACCCGAGCGTCCTCGGCGCATTGCGCGCCGACCCGGGCCTGCGATCGCGGCTGCTCGGCGTCTTCGGGTTGTCGGCCGCGCTCGGAGACCACGTCGTGCGCCATCCCGAGCACTGGAAGCTCCTGTCCGGCGACGAGGCCGTCCAGCGCACGCCCCGGCACGCGATGCGCTCAGAGCTGCTGGCGGCCGTCGGCGCCGACCCGGACGACCCCGAGCCGTGCGCCTCGCACGGCGGCGCCGAGGCCACGCCGGCCGCGTCGGCCACGTCGGCCATGTCCGCCCTGCGCGTCGCCTACCGCGGCAGGCTGCTGCACCTGGCCGCCCGCGACATCACCGGCGCCGCCTCGCTGTCGGAGATCACCTCCGAGCTGTCCGACCTGGCCTCCGGCGCCCTGGAGGCCGGGCTCGCCATCGCCAGGGCCGAGGTCCCCGAGAGCGCCGACGTCCGCCTCGCGGTGATCGGCATGGGCAAGTGCGGCGCCCGCGAGCTGAACTACATCAGCGACGTGGACGTCGTGTTCGTCGCAGAGCCCCGCGACGGCGTCGACGAGACCAAGGCGCTCCAGACCGCCACCCGGCTGGCGCAGGGCATGATGCGCGCGTGCTCCACCAGCACCCCCGAGGGCTCCCTGTGGGAGGTGGACGCCGCGCTGCGGCCCGAGGGCAAGGCCGGGCCGCTGGTCCGCACGCTCACCAGCCACCTGACGTACTACCGCCGGTGGGCCAAGACCTGGGAGTTCCAGGCGCTGCTCAAGGCGCGGCCGGTCGCCGGCGATCTCGAACTCGGTGGCGAGTACGTCGCCGCGGTCAACGAGCTGGTCTGGCAGTCCGCCGCCCGCGAGAACTTCGTCGAGGACGTCCAGGCCATGCGCCGCAGGGTCGAGGCCCACGTCCGCGCCGGCGAGGCCGACCGGCAGATCAAGCTCGGCCCCGGCGGCCTGCGCGACATCGAGTTCGCCGTCCAGCTCCTCCAGCTCGTGCACGGCCGCACCGACGGGCTGCTGCGCCGCCGCGCCACCCTGCCCGCCCTGGCCGCCCTCTCGCGGGGCGGCTACGTCGGCAGGGACGACGCCAAGGCCCTGGCCGAGGCCTACACCTTCCTGCGGCAGATCGAGCACCTGCTGCAGCTGCACCGCCTGCGCCGCACGCACGTCGTGCCGGAGAACGTCACCGACCTGCGCCGCATCGGCCGCGGCCTCGGCATGGTCGTCGACCCGGTGGGGGAGTTCACCACCCGCTGGAAGCGCCACGCCAGGGAGGCGCGGCGCCTGCACGAGAAGCTCTTCTACCGGCCGCTGCTGCAGGCCGTCGCCCGGCTGCCCGGAGAGGAGGCCCGCCTGTCGGCGGCGGCCGCCTCGGCCCGGCTGTCCGCGCTCGGCTACGCCGACCCCGACGGAGCCCTGAGGCACATCGCGGCCCTCACCAGCGGCGTCTCCCGCAGGGCGGCGATCCAGCGCACGCTGCTGCCGGTCATGCTCGGCTGGTTCGCCGACGCGCCCGACCCCGACGCCGGGCTGCTGGGCTTTCGCCAGATCAGCGACAAGCTCGGCACCACCCCCTGGTACCTGCGCCTGCTGCGCGACGAGACCGCGGTCGCCGAGCGCCTGGCCCGCCTGCTGGGCACCAGCCGCTACGCCACCGGCCTGCTGCTGCACTCGCCGGACGCCGTCGCCATGCTCGGCTCGGACGGCGAGCTGACGCCGCGCCCCAAGCAGGCCATCGCCGGCGAGGCCGCCGCCTCGGTGCGGCGCCACTCCCAGGACGCCGAGAGCGCCGTGGTGTCGGTCCGCGCGCTGCGCCGCCGCGAGCTGCTGCGCACGGCGGTCGCCGGGCTGGTCGGCCGCATCGACATCGAGGAGGTCGGCCAGGCCCTCTCCGAGCTCAACGACGTCACCATCCAGGCCGCCCTGGACTCCGCCGTCCACAAGGTCACCCTCGAACGGCGCGGCGAGTTCCCCACGCGCTTCGCGGTGATCGCGATGGGCCGGCTCGGCGGCTACGAATGCTCCTACGGCAGCGACGCCGACGTGATGTTCGTCCACTCGCCGCTGGAGGGCGCCGACGAAAAGGCCGCCGCCGACGCCGCGCACGCGGTCGCCAACGAGCTGCGCCGCCTGCTCGCCCGTCCCGCGCCCGATCCGCCGCTGCTGATCGACCCCGACCTGCGCCCGGAGGGCCGCCAGGGCCCCCTCGTGCGCACCCTGTCCTCCTACGCCGCCTACTACCGGCGCTGGTCCTCGCCGTGGGAGTCCCAGGCGCTGCTGCGCGCCCGCTTCTCGGCCGGAGACCCGCACCTGGGCCAGGCGTTCATGGAGCTGGTCGAACCGCTTCGCTACCCGCCCGACGGCATCGGCGAGGCGGCCATGCGCGAGATCCGCCGGCTGAAGGCACGCATGGAGGCCGAGCGGCTGCCCCGCGGCGCCGACCCGCTGCTGCACACCAAGCTCGGCAGGGGCGGGCTGTCGGACGTCGAGTGGCTCGCCCAGCTCATCCAGCTCCGCCACGCCTGCCAGATCCCCGAGCTGCGCACCACCCGCACGCTGGAGGCCCTGCGCGCGGCCGTCGGGGCCGGGCTGCTGGCCTCCACCGACGAGGAGGTCCTGGCCGAGGCCTGGCGCTTCGCCTCCCAGATCCGCGACGCCATCATGCTGGTGCGCGGCCGGGCCGGCGACAGCATCCCGGTCGACGTGCGCGAGCGCATGCTGATCTCCCGCGCCCTCGGCTACCCGCCCGACGGCTCGGAGGACTTCGTCGAGGACTACCTGAGGACCACCCGCCGGGCGCGGGTGGTCACCGAGCGCGTCTTCTACGGCGGCGCCTGACCCGCCGCGTTCCGCTCTCTTCCGTTCCCTTCCGCCGCGTTCCGCTCTTTTCCGCCGGCGACGCCTCCCTCGGGCGGTCTGTCGCGTGGCGCGACCGAGGCGCGGCGTCGTCCCGGCGCGGCGTGGGCGAAGGTCCCCGCGCCCCATGACCTCAATGAGTACCTTTGTTGACGTTCCGTTGACCTACCGCTTCGTGGAGGAACGGTCATGCCCCCCTCGGACTTCCGCGCCGCCCCGCAGGGCCCGGCCGGTGATGCCCGGTGAACTCCGTCTACATCGACCTCGCCATCGGCCTGGTCCTGGCGTTCCTGATGTTCTCCCTCCTGCTCAGCGGCGTGAACGAGGGCCTGGTGCGCCTGCTCGGCATCCGCAGCAAGTTCCTGTGGGCCTACCTCAGGGACACCCTCGACGGGCACAAGGGCAGGAAGTCCATCCCGAGCACCATCGCCGAGGTGTTCGCGAGCCTGCCGTTCCGCCGGGACGAGCGCCCCGCGTTCAGCGCCCAGCCCCCGCCGGTGCGGAACTCGGCGACGAGCTGGACCGGTCTGCTCTACGAGCGGCTGCGCGAGATCGACCACGGCAAGGACGGCAGGACCAGCATCGCCTCCATCCCGCCCGGCCGCTTCGCCATGGCGATGATGGAGATCGTCACCGGCGAGGGCGGCGTGCCGGCCATGCTCACCAAGCTGGAGCAGAGCGGCAGCCCGCTGTACCGGCCGCTCAAGGGCGCCTGGGACACCGCGCACGGCGACCTGGACGCCTTCCGCAAGGGCGTCGAAGAGTGGTTCGACGGCGAGATGTCGCGGCTGACCATGCTCTACCGCCGCTACGTGCGCTGGGTGATCGCCGCGCTCGGCCTGGTGCTGACGCTGGTGTTCAGCATGGACGCCCTGGAGTACGGCAGGGCCATCCTCACCGACAACGCCATCAGGGCGCAGGTCGCGACCACGGCCGACGGGGGAGCCCGGTCGCTGGAGTCCCTGCGCGACAAGTGCCCCGAGCACCCTGCCGACCCCTACGGCTGCGTGACCGAGGTGCTGTCGGCCCCCGCGTTCGTGCAGATGGTCAGCCACGCGCCGGTGTCGGTGCGCATCCCCGAGGGCGGCAGCCCCCAGTGGTCCTGGAAGGGCGGCGACTGGTTGCACCGGCTGATCAGCCCGGGTCACTGGCCGGGATTCCTCATCACCTTCTTCGCCCTGCTGTTCGGGGCCCCGTTCTGGTGGGACATCCTGCGCCGGCTCACCGGCATCCGCGTACGGGCGGGGGAGACGTCCGGAAAGTAGGCGCGGCACCGGCGAACGCCGCCCCGAATGCCGCCCCGATTGCTGTCGTGCACGGCGAATGCCCTCACTGTAAGTGTTCGACGTGCTGCGTTACGTGTTGAGAGCGCGAGACGGGGGGTAGGAGAGCCATATCTCATTCCGCGCGCTGGTTGGGGGGACCATGGGGCGGTTCCGGGCAGGTCATATCGGGGTGCTGTCGCTCGGCGTCTTGGCGCTGGCCGCGTGCGGCCACGGGGACACCAAGGTCGCCGCGCAGCCGGCCGCGCCGCACAAGCAGGCCGGGCCGGCCGCCGCGCAGGAGGCGCGGAAGGCCGCCGTGGCCATCGCGGCCAAGGTCAAGGCGAACGAACTGGGCCAGATCCCGGTGATCATGTATCACCGTGTGGTGGCCAAGCCGACCGTCACCGACGACCGCACCCCCGCGCAGTTCCGCGCGGAGCTCGAACGCCTCGCCAAGGACGGCTACGTCCCGATCACGGCCAGGGAGTACACCACCGGCAAGATCGCCATCCCGGCGGGGCGCCACCCGGTCGTGCTGACCTTCGACGACTCCTCGCCCTCGCAGCTCACGCTGGACGGCATGGGCAAGCCCAAGGCGGACACCGCGGTGGCCATTCTGCAGGACGTGGCCGCCAAGCATCCGGGGTTCCGGCCGGTGGCCACCTTCTACGTCATCAGGGACATGTTCGGCACCTTCGGGCCCGAGGCCCAGGCGCAGACGCTCGGCTGGCTGCGGGACAACGGCTTCGACATCGGCAACCACACGCGCGACCACATGAACCTGCGCGGCAAGTCCAAGCAGCAGGTCACCGACCAGATCGCCGCGGGCCAGAAGCTGATCACCTCGTTGATCAAGGACGTGCCCGTCACGCTCGCCCTGCCCTACGGCAACCAGCCCAGCACCAAAGACTGGGCCATGCGGGGCGAGGCCGGTGGCGTGAAGTACAACTACTCGGGGGTCTTCCTCGCCGGGTACACCCCCGGCGCCTCGCCGTTCAGCAAGGACTTCGACCCGCTCGGCATCCCGCGCATCCGGGCCATGGACAAGGTCGGCGACTGCGCCCGGTTCTGCTCCACGGCCTGGCTCGACTGGCTCAACGCCCACCCCGAGGACCGCTACACCTCCGACGGGGACATCAGGACCGTGGCCTTCCCCAAGTTCAAGGCGCCGTACGTCGCGAGCCGCTTCGCCGGGTACACGCTGCCGTACTGACCGGCTAGTGCAGGTCCAGGGCCATCAGCACGACGAGCCCGATCAGGTGGGCGAACACCACGAACACGATCAGGAAGACGAAGACGAACTTCGCGGGCCCGTGCTCGAAGTGCTGCCCCTCCTTGAGCGGGGGCAGCTGGGCGCGGCGCTCGGCGATGCGCTCTTCGAGGGGCTTGCGACCGAACAATGGATTCCCTTTCCTCACCCGGGCAGCCATCGCTCGCGTGTGCCCGTCACCATGCCAACGTCATGAACCCCGGGAGGCTTCCTCGGCGCGGACGCCACCGGGCTGAACGGACACGACACGAGGGTATAGCGCCCCCTCCCCGCCCCCTCGCCCGGGAACCATCGGGGGCGCGGGGCGGTGACCAGGGCGGCTGGACGGGGCCGGTTGACGCGACATATCGTGATATTGAGCACGTCGCACGATATGACGTTCATGAGCCTTCGTTCACGGGAGGAATCTCCATGTCGCACATCCCCAAGAGCACAGGGAGCGCGCTGCGGGAGCTGCTGCGGGCCGTGGCCGGGCTGACCTCGGGGCTGTCCTCGGGCATCCTCGGCAAGCCCACCGCGCCGGGCCCGGTGGTCGACATCCGCGACGGCAAGGGCCACGACCCCCGGCGCCGCCGCTAGAGACCGGGGCGGGGCCGCTCGATTCAGATGCGCGCGGCGCCGATCGGCGACAGCTCGCGGAGCCTGTCCTCGGTCGGGCTGCCGGGCCGGGCGGTGAAGACCTGCAGGAACTGTGACCGGTCGGGGTCGGCCAGCGTCTGGCAGTACAGCTCCAGCAGGCCGAGCCGCGGGTGCCGGACGCGCTTGGCCGGACAGGCGGGGCCCAGCACGGGATGCTCACGCCACACCGCGGCGAACGCCGGGCTCTCCTCCAGCAGCGCCTCGACGATCGCGGCCGCCCGCGACCCCCTGCCGTCGCGCGTGTAGGCATCGTGCAGACCGGCCGCGATGAGGCGGTCGTGCAGCGGATGGTCGTCCTCGGGGTGGATCAGCCGCTCGGCGGGGTCGGTGAACCAGCGGTAGTGCAGGCTGCGCGCCAGCCCGGTGTGGCGGGTCTGGTCGCCCATCAGCGCGACCGCGGGCGGGGTCTGCCTGAGCGTCTCCCCGAGATGGGTGACCACCTGGGCGGGGGTGTCCTCCAGCCGGTCCAGAATGCGCGCCATGCCGGGTGAGACCTGGTCGCCGCGCGGGACCCGCGGCGGCGTGGCGTGCCCGGCCAGGCGGAACAGATGGTCGCGCTCCTCGGCGGACAGGCGCAGGCCACGGGACAGCGCGGCGAGCATCTGCTCCGACGGCATCGGGCCGCGCCGCTGCTCGATGCGGCTGTAGTAGTCGGTGGACATGCCGGACAGCGCGGCGACCTCCTCGCGGCGCAGCCCGCCGGTGCGGCGTCGCGCTCCGCGCGGCAGGCCGACGTCCTCGGGCTGCAGCGCCTCCCGCCGCGTGCGCAGGAATTCGGCCAGTCGGACCCGGTCCATGGACGAGAACACCCCCTCGACGCCCACCGGGCGCGGGCGCCCCCGGCGCCGCCGTCCCACGCCTCGGATCAGGGCTGTCTGCAGCGTACCCGCCGCCGGCCGGGCCCCCGACACCTCCCGCCAGGCCGATGACGTCCCCTTCTGTGACCGGCGGCACTGATACTTGACCGTGCGTTCCAGATAGTCGTAGCCTGCTTCCATGGCTCGAGTCAGGGAGTTCGACACCGAGGCCGCGCTTGAGGCGGCCATGTCCGCCTTCCGCCGCAGGGGGTACGAGGGGACTTCGGTGCAGGACCTGGTCGACGCCACGGGAGTCGGGCGGGGGTCGTTGTACGCGGCGTTCGGCAGCAAGGAGGGTCTGTACCTGGCGGTCATGGATCGTTATCGGGAGCGGTACGCGGTCCCGCTGGTCGAACTTCTCGGCAGCGGCGCGCCCGCCCGGGACCTGATCCACGCGGTGCTGGTCGGCGTGGTGGACGAGATCGTCCACGACGGCGAACGGTTGTCCTGTCTCATCGTGAGCGCGACGACGGAGCGGCTGCCCCATGACCCTGATGTCGCCAAGCGCGTGCGGGCGACGACCGCGTCACTGGAGGACGCGCTGACCGAGGCGATCCGCCAAGCCCAGGCGGGCGGGCAGGTCGCCGGCGCTCGGGATGCGAGGGACCTGGCGGGATTCCTGCTGGCGACCGTCCACGGCCTGCGGGTCATGGGCGCGATCACCGCCGATCGCGGGTCACTGATGCGCATCGTGGAGGTGGCCATGGGCTGCCTCGACTGAGTTCTCCCTGCCCTCAAAATGTAACGAGCATTCAAGAATTAACCCGTGCGCGGCTCACGCGTCACATCACCCGGACCGCACCCGCGGCCGGCTCCACCATGGGGGAAGCACATGAACAAGATCGGTGTCGGGATCATCGGGGCGAGCTCGCGAGGATGGGCGGCCATCAGCCACGTCCCGGCGCTCAAGGCCCTTTCCGACTACTACGACCTGCGCGCGATCAGCACCACGCGGCGGGAGTCCGCCGAGCTCGCCGCGAAGGAGTTCGACGTCCCGGCGGCGTACGACGACCACAGGGACCTGATCGCGGATCCCGGTGTCGACCTGGTGGTGGTGGCGGTGAAGGTGACCCACCACCATGCGCTCGTCTCGGCGGCGCTGGAGGCCGGGAAGATGGTCTACAGCGAATGGCCGCTGGGCGTGGATCTCCGCGAGGCGGCCGATCTCGCCCAGCGCGCCCGGGCCGCGGGCGTGCGCACCGTGATCGGACTGCAGGCCCGCTTCTCCCCGGTGGTCCGTCATGTCCGCGACCTCATCGCCGACGGCTACGTCGGCCGGGTGCTCGGCACGACGCTGACCGGGTCAGGGGTCTCCTGGGGACCCGAGACCGACCGCGCCCACGCCTACATCTTCGACGCGGCCAACGGAGCGACGCTCCTGACCGCGGCGGGGGTGCACGCCCTCGAAGCGGTGAACCACGCGCTGGGGGACCTCGCCGGCGTCTCGGCCAACCTCGTCATCGGCCGCGAGGAGGTGCGGGTGGTGGACGATGGGACGACGATCCCGGTGACGACGGCCGACCAGCTGTCCGTCATCGGGACGCTGGACAACGGCGCGGCCCTGTCCTTGTTCTACCGCGGCGGCTTCTCGCGCGGCGACAACCTGCGGTGGGAGATCAACGGCACCGAAGGCGACCTCGTCCTCACCGCGGCCGGAGTCAACGGAAACCTGCAGGTGGCAAATCTGAAGCTGGAAGGCGGCCGAGGCGCCGACACCGCGGTCGCCGAGATCACCGTTCCTGATCACTACTTCGGCCCGGTCCCGCGCGCCCTGGCCGCGCTTCCGCAGAACGTGGCACAGACCTATGCGTTCCTGGCGAAGGACGTGCGGGACGGCACCGAGACCGTCCCCGGCTTCGATCACGCCCTTTCGCGGCACCGGCTCGTCGAAGCGATCGAGCGGGCATCCCGCACCGGATCCGTCCAGGTTCCGGCAGGTTCGGCCGCTTGACCGCGCGAAAGGCCCAAGGTGGGAAACGGAAAGCCCGTGGCGAGGTGCATGCCCTTGCCACGGGCTTCCGACTCGACGACCTGCGGGACCGCCTCGCGGCAGCACCGGCCGGAGACCGCGCGACGCACACGTGCGTCGCCGCGCGGTCGCCGGTCACACGTCGTAGTAGAGCTCGAACTCGTGCGGGTGCGGGCGCAGACGGATCGGGTCGATCTCGTTCTCGCGCTTGTAGGCGATCCACGTCTCGATGAGGTCGGGCGTGAACACGCCGCCCTCGAGCAGGAACTCGTGGTCGGCCTCCAGCGCGGCCAGAACCTCCTGCAGCGAACCGGGGACCTGCGGGACCTGGCCGGCCTCCTCCGGAGGAAGCTCGTAGAGGTCCTTGTCGACCGGCGCCGGCGGCTCGATCTTGTTGCGGATGCCGTCCAGGCCCGCCATGAGCTGCGCGGCGAAGGCGAAGTACGGGTTGCACGACGGGTCCGGGACGCGGAACTCGATGCGCTTGGCCTTCGGGTTGGACCCGGTGATCGGGATGCGGATGCAGGCCGAGCGGTTGCGCTGGGAGTACACCAGGTTGACCGGCGCCTCGTAGCCCGGCACCAGGCGGTGGTAGGAGTTCACCGTCGGGTTGGTGAAGGCCAGCAGCGCCGGCGCGTGCTTGAGCAGGCCGCCGATGTAGTAGCGCGCGGTGTCCGACAGCCCCGCGTAGCCGACCTCGTCGTAGAAGAGCGGCTCGCCGTCCTTCCAGAGCGACTGGTGGCAGTGCATGCCGGAGCCGTTGTCCCCGAAGATCGGCTTGGGCATGAAGGTGACCGTGTGGCCGAACTCCACCGCGGTGCTCTTGATGATGTACTTGTACAGCATCAGGTTGTCGGCGGTCTTGAGCAGCGTGCCGAACCTGAAGTCGATCTCGGCCTGGCCGGCGGTGCCCACCTCGTGGTGCTGCATCTCGGTCTCGATGCCCGCCTCGATCAGGCGGCGGACCATCTCGGAGCGCAGGTCGGTGAAGTGGTCCATCGGCGGCACCGGGAAGTAGCCGCCCTTGTAGCGCGGCTTGTACCCGAGGTTGCCGCCCTCCTGGGCCTTGCCGGTGTTCCAGGCGCCCTCGATGGAGTCGATGTGGTAGTAGCTCTCGCTCGCGCTGCTGGAGAACCGCACATCGTCGAAGATGTAGAACTCGGCCTCAGGGCCGAAGTAGACCGTGTCGGCGATGCCGGTGCCCTTGAGGTACTCCTCGGCCTTGCGGGCGACGTTGCGCGGGTCGCGGCTGTAGGCCTCGCCGGTCAGCGGGTCGTGGACGAAAAAGTTGATGTTGAGCGTCTTGTGCTGACGGAACGGGTCCAGGACGGCCGTCGACGGATCGGGCAGCAGGAGCATGTCCGACTCGTGAATGGCCTGGAACCCGCGGATCGACGAGCCGTCGAACATGAGGCCGTCGGTGAAGACGCTGGCGCCGAAGTTCTCCACAGGGAAGGTGAAGTGGTGCGTCGTGCCCGGCAGGTCGGTGAACCTGACATCGACGAACTGCACCCCTTCGTCCCTGATGAACTTCAGGACGTCGTCGGCGGAGCTGAACATCCAACCTCCCAGGGGCACGGGCTTTCAGACTTGAACGTAGGCCTGTGCCGTTTCCACCCCATGTCTCGTTTGTTTCACGGATGTTAAGCAGAGGGGGGGTATGCCGCCGGAACCACCGCTGCGGCCTCCCGATATCTTACCCGCATGAGCAAGCAACCCCGCTGGACGCAGACGTGGATCGGCGGCACCCGCGCCGCCGGCGTCGACCTCGGGCATCCGGGCGAGCGGCTCGGCCTCCCGAGGGAGGGCAGCGGATCGGTCTCGGGGTTCGGGCGGCGCATCGGCGCGATCACCGTCGACTGGCTCATCTGCACGTGGGCCATCGCCGGTGGCCTGCTGCGGGTCGACCCGCGCAGCGCCGGCTGGGTGGGCTTCGCCGTGTTCGCCGCCGAGTACGTCCTGCTGGTGGGCACCATCGGCATGACCTTGGGCATGCGGCTGTTCGGCATCAGGGTCGCCGCGCTCGACGGCGGCCGGCCGGGGTTCGGCGCCGTCGTCCTGCGCACGCTGCTGCTCTGCCTGGTGGTCCCCGCCGTCGTCTGGGACCGCGACGGGCGCGGCCTGCACGACCGCGCCGCCCGCACCGTGGTCGTCCGGCTCTGAGCCCCTCAGGGCCGCCTGGTGCAGGAGAAGATCGCGGTACCCGGCAGCAGGCGGCCGCGCAGGGGGCTCCAGCCGCCCCACACGCGCTCGTGCCCGGCCGGCCACTCGGGTTCCACCAGGGACGTGAGCGTGAGCCCCGCGCCTGTCACCGCGCCCACCCAGTCGCCCAGCGTGCGGTGGTGCTCGACGTAGGACGGCTCGCCGTCCTCGTCCTGCTCCACGTACGGCGAACGGTCGAAGTAGGAGCGGTCGGCGGTCAGCCCGCGCGGGCCCGGATCGTCCGGAAACGCCCAGCGGATCGGGTGGCTCACCGAGAACACCAGCCGCCCGCCCGGCCGCAGCACCCGGCGGATCTCGGCCAGCACCGCGCCGGCGTCGGCGACGAACGGCAGGGCCCCGTACGCCGAGCAGGCCACGTCGAAGGACTCGGAGGAGAAGGGAATGCGGCCCGCGTCGGCCTGGACCACGGGCAGGCGGGTGCCGATCTGCTCGTCGATGCGCCTGGAGTGCTGGAGCTGGCGGTGGGACACGTCGAACGCGGCCACCTCGGCGCCCTGGCCGGCGAGCCACCGGCCGCACTGCCCGGCGCCGCAGCCGATCTCGAGCACCCGGCGGCCGCGCACGTCGCCCAGCAGGCGCGCGTCGGCCTCGTCCAGCCCTTCGGGGCACCAGACGAAGCCGTCGTCGCGCAGGAAACCGCCGTGCTCGGCCTGGTAGTCGTCGGCCGCGGCGTCCCACCAGCGGCGGCTGGCCCGCGCGCTCGGCGCCTCGCCCAGCGCGCGGCGCGTCACCGGAGAGGAGCCGGAGGTCACCGCATCTTGCCGCGGGGCATGCGCGCGCCCTTCGGCATCGGGCCCTTCGGCACCGGGAGCGTCTGCGGCAGCGCCCGCAGGCGGTAGTTGACCTCGGACACCGCTTCCTTCTTCAGGTTGCGGGGGAGCTTCATCAGGTGGCGCTGCAGCTTGTTGATGGGCACCTGGCCCTCGCCGTCACCGCACTGGATGTCGTAGACCGGCACGTCGATGGCCACGCGCTGCACGCGCTTCTTCTCGGCCACGAGCATGCGCTGCACCCGCGTGCCGGGCCCCTCGGAGACCAGCACGATGCCGGGGAAGCCCACGACCCGGTGCACCACGTCCTGGTCGCGGGTGACCGCGACGGCCGGGGTGACCTGCCAGTTGCCGCGCATGCTCTGCAGGATCGCCGCGGCGGCGCCCGGCTGGCCTTCGAGCATCGAATACTGCGCCCGCTGGGCGAGCTGCCCGAACACCAGCAGGCCCACCGTGATCGCGACCATCACGCCGAGGATGATCAGCTGCCACAGCAGCCCGGTGACGAGCCCGACGACGACGAAGACGACCAGCGTGGCCAGCGCCGACGCGTAGACGATCGGCATCCCCTTGGGGTTGGCCTTCTGGATGATCTGAGCGACCATGCGGAGCTGCTTGACGCGCCCCGGGCGCTCTGGGTCTGCGGGCTTCTTCGCCATGGTTGAAGGATACAAACGCAAGGCTCAAGAAAGGAAAACGTGACCTGATGGCCGGTCGGACCGTGACCATCGGCGTCGCCCCGTCATCGTCCGCCTACGCCCGGCGACCCACGCGCCGCCTCGAATCACCGGGGAAGGGGGTCGGCCATGGCGGCACGACACCCCCTTCACGGATGTGGAACGGGCCTCAGGCGGTCTGGCGGGCCTCGACGGCCTGCCGGTAGAGCCGGCCGGCGCGGTAGGAGGAGCGGACCAGGGGCCCGGACATGACCCCGGCGAAGCCGATCTGCTCGGCCTCGGCCTGCAGCTCGACGAACTCCTCGGGCTTGACCCAGCGGTCCACCGGGTGGTGGCGCGGCGTCGGGCGCAGGTACTGCGTGATGGTGAGCAGGTCGCAGCCGGCCTCGTGCAGGTCGCGCATCGCCTGGACGATCTCCTCGCGCTCCTCGCCCATGCCGAGGATGAGGTTGGACTTGGTGACCAGGCCCGCCTCGTGGGCCATGGTGATGACCGCGAGGGAGCGCTCGTACCGGAAGGCGGGGCGGATGCGCTTGAAGATGCGCGGCACCGTCTCGATGTTGTGCGCGAACACCTCCGGACGGCTTCCGAAGACCTCTTCGAGCTGGTCGCGGTGGCCGTTGAAGTCGGGCACCAGCAACTCGACGCCGCAGCCGGGGATCATGGAGTGGATCTGCCGTGCGGTCTCGGCGTACAGCCAGGCGCCGCCGTCGGGCAGGTCGTCGCGGGCGACGCCGGTGACGGTGGCGTAGCGCAGGCCCATCTGCGCGACCGACTCGGCGACCCGGCGCGGCTCGTCGGTGTCGTACTCGGCGGGCTTGCCGGTGTCGATCTGGCAGAAGTCACAGCGCCGCGTGCACTGGTCGCCTCCGATGAGGAAGGTCGCCTCGCGATCTTCCCAGCACTCGGAGATGTTGGGACAGCCGGCCTCCTGGCAGACCGTGTGCAGACCTTGGTCCTTGACGAGCGATCTGATCTCGTTGAACGTCGGCCCGTTGCGGAGCCTGGTCTTGATCCACGGGGGCTTGCGCTCAATGGGGGTCTGGCTGTTGCGCACCTCCAGACGGAGGAGCTTTCGGCCTTCAGGAGCTACGGTCACGCCTTCCAGCTTACGTCCGCGTCCGCGCCGGACCGGCCACCGGGTGACCAGGCTCACGGCCCCTCCGGAGAGCGGTCAGAGCCGCCCGGACAGCAGGTCCTCCTCCTGGACGTCGACTCCTTCGGCGCCCAGGGCCTCGGCCAGGCGCCGCTCGGCGAACGGCAGCACCTCGTCGACGGTGATGCGCCGCCCGGTCTCGGCCGACAGCGAGGTGACCCCGGCGTCGCTGATGCCGCACGGGATGATGCGGTTGAACCAGCTCGGGTCGTTGGCGCAGTTGAGGGCGTAGCCGTGCATGGTGACGCCCCTGGCCACCCGGATGCCGATGGCGCCGAGCTTGCGGTCGGGCAGGCCGCTGGCCGGGTCGCCGGCGACCCAGACGCCGCTGCGCCCCTCGACCCGGCCGCCGACCACGCCGAAGTCGGCGCACACCTTGATCAGCGCCTCCTCCAGCAGCCGGACGTAGGCGATGACGTCGAGCGCCTCGGTGAGCCGGACGATGGGATAGCCGACGAGCTGGCCGGGACCATGCCAGGTGATCTTGCCGCCGCGGTCGACGTCGATGACCGGGGTGCCGTCGGTGGGACGCTCCTCAGGGCGGGTGCGCTTGCCGGCGGTGTAGACGGGGGCGTGCTCCAGCAGCATGCAGGTGTCGGGGATCAGGCCGGCCGCCCGGCGGGCGTGGACCTCACGCTGGAGCTCCCACGCCTGCTCGTAGGGCACGTCGACTCCGAGGCGGACCAGCGCGAGTCTGCGAGGCTCACCGCCGTTGGTTCCTGCCTGCTTGGTCTGGTCGGCGCGCTCAGTCACGGTGCAAGCCTAACGCGAGGTCAGGCGCTCACGTGGTCAGCGGGCGCGGGTCGATGCGGACTTCCTTGACTCCGGTGCCGTCGCGCTCGACGCGGTAGGCGTGGCCCCGGGGGTCCACGGTGACGGCCTGGATGAACTCGGTGCCGACGTAGTGCAGCGCCACCCCCTCGTCGGCGGCGTAGCCCTCGGGCAGCTCGCCGGAGGCGATCGACTCGTGCAGCAGGGCGCGGCGCTGCGGGTCGGAGTTGTAGTGCACCCCGCAGGAGTAGGGCAGCAGGCCGAGGCCCTCGGCCCACGGCCGCAGGACCGGACCGAAGGAATCGGTGTTGCCGCCCACGTGCCAGCACAGCGCGCCGGCGCTCTGACCTGCCAGGACGACACCGGCCCGCCAGGCCTCCTCCATCGCCTCGTCCAGGCCGTGCAGCCGCCACAGCGCGGCCAGGTTGGCGACGCTGCCGCCGCTGACGTAGACGGCGTCCTGTTCCAGGAGCCACTCGCGGGGGCTGTCGACGTTCGGCATCGGGAACAGCGCGAGGTGGCTGACCTCGACGTCCCACGCCAAAAACGCGCCGTACATCTTCAGCAGCCACTCGGCGTCGTCGCCGGTGGCGGTGGCGAGCAGCCCGAGCTTCGGGCGGTCCTGGCCGGTGAGGTCGAGCGCGTATCGGAGCAGGCCCGAGGGCTCCATGACGCCCTGGCGCGGCGAGGAGACGAACGAACCGCCGCCGATGGCGAGGATGTGGGACTGGCCGAGCCTGTTCATGATCTCTCCTGCTGCCTGTTGGGAAGGGCGGGGAGGACCCTGCCTGGAAGGCGCACGGGCCGGACGCGGCACCCTCCCGTTGTCACCGGACCGGCACCCTAGAGTATGGCTGCCAGGGCCCCGTCGAGACGCGGATGCCGGAACCGGTACCCCATCTCCAGCAGGCGCCGGGGGAGCGCGCGCTGGCCGATGAGCACGCCCTCGTCGGCCAGGTCGCCGAGGGCCGCGCGCAGCGCGAACCCGGGCACCGCCACCGGCATGGTGGGGCGGTGCAGCGCCCGGCCGAGGGCCCGGGTGAACTCGGCGTTGGTGACCGGCGTGGGGGCGGTGAGGTTGACCGGCCCGCGGACCTCGGGCTCGTCCATGATGTGCAGCACGGCGCCCACCCAGTCGGGAAGGGTGATCCACGAGACGTACTGCCGGCCGGAGCCCAGGGGCGCGCCGACGCCGAGCCGGAACACCGGCAGCATCTTGCCGAGGAAGCCGCCCTCGGGGGCGAGGACGTGCCCGGTGCGCAGCCGGACGACGCGGACGCCGGCCTGCTCGGCGGCGGCGGTCTCGGCCTCCCACGCGAGCACCAGCTCGGCGAGCCACCGCCCGTGCTCGCGTGCCCGGCCGCCCTGCGCGGACCGGGGCGTCTCGCCGCCCGGGGCCGCGGCCGGCTCGCCGGTGCGGGGGTCGAGCGGGCGCCACCCCGGCGGGGGCTGCCAGGACTCGTCGACCGGGTGCTCGCCGGTGTCCCCGTAGAGGCCGATGGCCGAGCCGCTGAGCCAGACGCGCGGCCGGTGCTCCAGCCCCGCCATCGTGGCGGCGAGGGTGCGGGTGCTGTCGACGCGGCTGGTGACCAGCTCGCGCCGGTGCTCGGGCGTCCACCGGCGGTCGGCGATGCCCGCCCCGGCGAGGTGGACGACGGCCTCGGCGCCCTCGAGCACCGAGGGCGCCAGAATGCCCTCGCGCGGATCCCAGAACGCCTCGTCCGGCGCGGCGGGCGTGCGGCGGACGAGCCTGACGACCGTGCGGCCCTGTTCGCGCAGGGCGCGCACGAGCGCCGAACCGAGAAGCCCGGACGAGCCGGTGACCACGACTGCCATGCGATCACCCTACGTCCGCCGCCCCGGCAGCCCCCGCGTCATCACCGCGTGTCAGCCCCGGTGATGCGCGGCCATGCCGGGCCCGGCCGGAGCCGGGCCCGTGGTGGTCAGCCCAGGCCGAGCTGGTTCTCGAACCGGCCCTCTTCCAGGCGGCGCTTGACCGTGGTCAGGAAGCGGGCGGCGTCGGCGCCGTCGACCAGGCGGTGGTCGTAGGTCAGCGCCAGGTACACCATGGAGCGGACCGCGATGACCTCGCCCTCGGGCGTGTCCAGGACGACCGGGCGCTTGACGACCGCGCCGGTGCCGAGGATGGCGACCTGCGGCTGGTTGATGATCGGCGTGTCGAACAGCGCGCCGCGGCTGCCGGTGTTGGTCAGCGTGAACGTGCCGCCGGACAGCTCGTCCGGGCTCACCTTGTTGGTGCGGGTGCGCTCGGCCAGGTCGGCGATCTTCCGGGCGAGACCGGCGATGTTGAGGTCGCCGGCGTCCTTGATCACCGCGGAGGCGAGCCCGCGCTCGGCGTCGACCGCGAACGCCAGGTGCTCGTGGTCGAAGTAAGTGACCTCGTTGGTCTCGCTGTTGATCACCGCGTTGAGCTTGGGGTGCTGCTTGAGCGCCTCGACCGTCGCCAGCGCGAAGAACGGCATGAAGCTGAGCTTCACGCCCTCGCGGCGCTGGAAGTCGGTCTTGGCGCGGTCGCGCAGCCGCGCGATCTTGGTGACGTCGACCTCGACGACGGAGGTGAGCTGCGCGGAGGTCTGCAGCGACTCCATCGTGCGCTTGGCGATGGTCTGCCGCATGCGCGACATCTTCTCGGTGCGGCCGCGCAGCGTGGTGTCGGCCTGCACCGGCTCGGGCGCCGCGGCGGCGGCCTGCGGAGCCGGGGCCTGCGCGGGGGCGGGGGCGGGGGCCTGCGCGGCCTGGGCCTGCGCCTGCGCCGCCTGCTCGCGCTGGACGCGCGCGGCCTCCAGGACGTCCTGCTTGCGGATGCGGCCGCCGACGCCGGTGCCGGTGAGGGCGTCCAGGTCGACGCCGTGCTCGGTGGCGAGCTTGCGCACCAGCGGCGTGACGTACGGGCTCTCGCCGGAGGCGATCGGCGACGGCGCCGCGGCGGCCGGCGCCTGCTGCGGGGCCTGCTGCTGCGGGGCCGGGCGCGGCGGCGCGGCCTGCGGAGCCGGCGGCTGCGGGATGGAGGAGACCGGGGCCTGCTGCGGAGCCGGGGCGGGCTCGGGCGCCTTGGCCGGCTCGGGCTCGGGTTCGGGCTGCGGCTCGGGCTGGGCCTGCGCCTGGGGCTCGGCCTGCGCGGGCGCGGCCGAACCGGCCCCGGCGCCGTCCTGGTCGATGATGGCGAGCTCGGCGCCGACCTCGACGGTCTCGTCCTCAGCCACGACGATCTTGGTGAGCACGCCCGCGGACGGGGAGGGGATCTCGGTGTCGACCTTGTCGGTGGAGACTTCGAGCAAGGGCTCGTCGGTCTCGACCTGGTCCCCTTCCTTCTTCAACCAGCGGGTGACGGTGCCCTCGGTCACGCTCTCGCCGAGCTGGGGCATGGTTACGGAAACCGGCATGGTGTCGTCTTCTCTCGCGTTTCCTGTGAGGGCTTAGTTGTGTACGTGCAGGGGCTTGCCGGCGAGCGCGAGCATCGCCTCGCCGACGGCCTCGGACTGGGTCGGGTGAGCGTGGATGAGCTGGGCCACCTCGGAGGGCAGTGCCTCCCAGTTGTAGATGAGCTGGCCTTCGGTGACGAGTTCACCCATGCGCTTGCCGACCATGTGGACCCCGAGGACGGGGCCGTCCTTCGCGGAAATGATCTTGACGGCGCCCTGGGTGCCGATGATCTGGCTCTTGGGGTTGCCGCCGAGGTCGTAGACCAGCTCGGTGATCTCGTAGCCGCGCTCCTTGGCGGCGGCCGAGGTGATGCCGACCGAGGCGACCTCGGGGTCGGAGTAGGTGATGCGCGGCACGCCCGCGTAGTCGATCGGCACGGGGGACAGGCCGGCGATGTGCTCGGCGACGAGGATGCCCTCGGCGAAGCCCGCGTGCGCGAGCTGGAGGGTGGGGATGAGGTCGCCGACCGCGTAGACGCCGGGCACGCTGGTCTGGCAGAACTCGTCCACCACGACGGTGCCGCGCTCGATGGCGACGCCGGCCTCCTCGAAGCCCATGCCCGAGGTGACGGCGCCGCGGCCGACGGCCACCAGCAGCAGCTCGGCCTCGAAGGTCTTACCGCCCTCGAGGGTCACCACGACGCCGGTGTCACTGGTCTTCACGCTCTCGAAGCGGGTGCCCAGCTCGTACTTGATGCCGCGGCGGCGGAAGGCGCGCTCGAGCAGCTTGGAGCTGGACTCCTCCTCCAGGGGGAGCAGGTGGGGCAGGGCCTCCACGATGGTGACCTCGGCGCCGAAGGACTTCCAGACGGAGGCGAACTCGACGCCGATGACGCCGCCGCCGAGCACGATCACCGAGGAGGGCACGCGGTCGAGCTTGAGCGCGTGGTCACTGGTGATGACGCGCTCGCCGTCGATGTCGAGGCCGGGGAGCGACCGCGGAACCGACCCGGTGGCCAGCACGATGTTGTGGCCCTCGACGACCTGGTCGCCGACGACGACGCGCTTGGCGCCGTCCAGCCGGCCCTCGCCCTCGATGATCGTGACGCCCCTGCTCTTGAGCAGGCCCTGCACGCCCTTCCAGGCGCGGTTGACGATCTTGTCCTTGAAGGCGTGGACACCGGGCATCTCGACGCCCTCGAAGTGGGCCTTGACGCCGACGCTCGTGGCCTCGCGGGTCTCGTCGGCGACCTCCGCCGCGTGCAGGAGAGCCTTGGTGGGGATGCAACCCCGGTGCAGGCACGTGCCGCCGATCTTGTCCTTCTCGATCAGCGCGACGCTCTTGCCCAGCTCTGCCGCCCGCAGGGCGCAGGCGTACCCGCCGCTGCCGCCGCCCAGGACAACGATGTCGTAGGGGCCGCTGCCATCAGCCACTGGAAAGCTCCTTGTCGGATCGGTGGGCCCTCACGGCCGGGTCATGCCCGCTCTCGCGGCGCGCCCGGCCTGCCCAACAGCATCTTTTCACTTGTCTCGCGTATTCGTGACGCGCGCGGTGCGCCGGTGTGGACCGGCGGCGTGGCCGCCGGTCTCCCAGGCGCACCGCGCTCATCATGCCTCGTGACCGCTCTGGTGACGCTCGGCCAGCGCGACGAGGGTGCGAGTGATCACGCCGGTGCCGCCCTTGGGGATGTACCCGTAGGGGGCCTCCTTGTTGAAGGCGGGGCCGGCGATGTCGAGGTGGGCCCAGCGCACGCCCTCGGGGACGAACTCGCGCAGGAAGATGCCCGCCGCGAGCATGCTGCCAGAGCGCTCGGGGTTGAGGTTGGCGATGTCGGCGATCGGGGAGTCCAGGCCCTTGCGCAGCTCCTCGGGCAGCGGCATGCCCCAGGCTCCCTCGCCCTGAGCCGTGGCGGCCTCGACGACCTCCTCGCGCAGTTCGTCGTCGGAGGCCATGACGCCGCAGGTGCGCCAGCCGAGGGCGACGATCTGGCCGCCGGTGAGGGTGGCGACGTCGACGATGATGTCGGGGTCGTCCTCGGCGGCGCGGGCGATGCCGTCCACCAGCACCAGGCGGCCCTCGGCGTCGGTGTCGAGGACCTCGACGGTCTTGCCGGCGTAGGTGTGCAGCACATCGGAGGGGCGCTGGGCGCTGCCGCTCGGCATGTTCTCGGCCAGGCACAGGTAGCCGACGGCGTTGACCCGCAGGCCGAGCCGGGCGATGGCGAGCAGGGCGCCGAACACCGCGCCCGCGCCGCCCATGTCGGACTTCATCCACGCCATGGAGGCGGACGGCTTGAGCGACAGGCCGCCGGAGTCGAAGGTGATGCCCTTGCCGACGTAGGCGACGGTCGTGGTGGCGTCGGGATGGGAGTAACCCAGGCGCACCAGGCGGGGAGGGTTCACCGAGCCCTGGCCGACGCCGACGATGCCGCCGTAGCCGCCCTCCTTCAGGGCCGTCTCGTCGAGCACCTCGACCGACAGGCCGGCCTTGGCCGCGGTCTCTTCGGTGATCTCGGCGAAGCGCGCGGGCGACAGGTCGGACGGCGGGGTGTTGACCAGGTCGCGGACCAGCGTGACCGACTCGGCCAGCGTCGCGGCCCGGCCTACCGCGCCGTCGGCGCCGGGGGCGTCGCTCAGCACGGTGACCGTCTCGAGCGGCGCCTGCCGGCCCTCGCCCGTGCGGTAGCGGGCGAAGTCGTAGGCGCCGAGCAGAGCGCCGAGCGCCACGGCCTCGGCCTGCTCGGGCGTGGCGGCGGGCAGCGCGAAGGCGGCCTCCGTCGTGCCGGCGAGCGAGCGGGCGGCCGCGCCGGCCGCCCGGCGCAGCGTCTCGAGGTCGTGCGCCCCCTCCTGCGCGGGGACCTCGCCGAGCCCGACCGCGACGATCACCGGTGCGGGCACGGCGCCGAAGGAGGGGAACTTGGCGATCTCGCCGGCCTTGCCGGAGAACCCCAGCGCTTGCAGCGTGGGCGTGAGCCCGCCGGTGATGGCGGCGTCCAGGTCTTGCGCGCCGGGCGCGGGGCGGGGGCCGTCGGGCGAGGTATTGATGCCGACTACGAGGGCGCCGGTCTCGACCGGGCCCGAGTCAGAGGCGTTGAGTCGCACTGTCGTCACGTAGGCCGATGCTAGCCGTGCTTCTCCCGTACGCATAAACAAGGGTTCGTCCTACGTATGGGAGGCCGCCCGTGGCGTCGATGATGCCAATAGCGCTAGTACCATCGTGCGTTTGATGTGAATGATGCTAGTGTCAATGGCACTATGCTGCTCACCCTGGATCTGAACGACCCGCGGCCGCTGCACGAGCAGGTCACCGGAGCGATCAGGCGCGCCGTCGCGTCGGGCCTGGTGGTGCCCGGTCAGCGGCTGCCTCCGGCGCGCGAGCTCGCCGCCGCCATCGGTGTCAACGCCAACACGGTGCTGCGCGCCCTGCGGCAACTGCGCGACGAGGGCGTCCTTGAGTTCCGCCGCGGCCGGGGCGTCTCGGTGCTCGCTTCCCCCGACGGAGGCGAGGTCGTCCGGCGCATGGCGCGCGAGCTGCTGGAGGAGGCCGAGCGCTACGGCCACGGCCCGGCGGACGTCATAGAGATCATCAAGGAGCTGGAGTCGTCATGACGTACCGATCGCGGTTCCTGCCGGCGGCGGGCGCGTGGGCCGCGTCGGTGACCGCCGCCCTCGTCGTGGTCCCCCTCGTGCTCCGCTCCCGGCTGCCCGAGCCGCTGGCCACCCATTGGGGACCGCCGGGAGCGCCGGACGGCGCGTCGTCCTTCTGGGCCGCCCTCGGCCTGCAGATGGCGTTGTGGGCGGTGTTCGCGAGTCTCGCGGCGTCCATGGTGCTCCGCGGAGACGTCGTGCGGCACAGGGCGCGCAGGAAGGCGGCCGCCGCGATGCTCGCCGGCGGCGCCGGACTGGCGCTGGGCACGCAGTGGATGACGCTCGGCGCCAACCTCGGCCGCGCCACCTGGCGGGACGCCGGAGCGGTCGGCGGCCGGGTTCCGCTGGTCCTCGCCGGAGCGGTCCTGCTCGGGGTGATCGGCCGGCTGCTCGCCTCGGCGGGGCCCGGCGACCCCCCGGAGGAGGGGGCGGCGCGGCTGCCCAGGCTCCGGCTGCGCGCCGACCGGCGCTCGGTGTGGGTCTCGGCGGCCTCCAACCGCTGGATGTCCGGCCTGTGCCTCGCCGCCCTGGCCGGTCTCGCCGTCCTCGCGGTCCTCGGCCTGATCGCCGGGGACGGCCGGATCCGCGACACGGCCGTCCCGCTGATGATCGTCGCGGTGGTCGGCTGGGCCCTGTCGACGGTCGGCGCCCGGGTGAGCGAGCAGGGCCTGGTCATCTCGTTCGGTCCCTTCCAGTGGCCCACGCGGACGATCCCGCTCGACAAGATCCAGAGCGCCAGAGCCGAGGTGCGCCATCCGCTCGAAGTCGGCGGCTGGGGGATCCGCGGCCTCCCGGGAGCGTCCACCATCATGATCCGCGGCGGCGAGTGCCTCGTCGTGCGCTACACCTCCGGAGGGGAACTCGCCGTGTCCGTGGACGACGCCGCACGCGGCGCGGCGCTGCTCAACGCCCTGGTCTCCGCCCGTCCGGCCGTGTCCCCCTGAGTCCCCCTGACCTGCCGGGCGGGGAGGGGCCCGCCGCGGTCAGGGGGCGGCGGCGCAGACGATCAGGGCGGCCGCGGTGGCGACCTCGACCAGGGCGCCCAGCACGTCCCCGGTGATCCCGCCGAGCCGCCGGACGGCATGGGCCCGCACCGCCCAGGCCGCGCCGAGACCGGCCGCGACCGCCACCGGGAAGACGACCGGGCCGCCCGCGAGCAGGCCGAGCACGAGGGCCCCGGCCGCGACCGCCGCCGTCGCGATGATCGCCGTGCTCTGCCGGACCGTCCCGGCGACCATGGCGCCGAGGCCGCCGGGACGGGCGGACGGCACCCCGGTCACGCAGGCCCAGGTCACCGCCAGCCGCCCGGTGACGACGGCGAGCGCGAGCGCCATGGGCCCCGCCTCGGAGGCCGCCGCGGCCTGCGTGAGCAGCGTGAAGACCAGCGTCACGACGCCGAACGGGCCGATGTCGGAGCGCTTCATGATGTCCAGGGCCTGCCCGGCCGGCTTGCCGCTGCCCAGGCCGTCGGCCAGGTCGGCCAGCCCGTCCAGGTGCAGGCCGCGGGTGAGCACGGCGAGGGTGCCGAGGCCGAGCGCCGCGGCCAGCAGCGGCGAGACCAGCGGCCCGGCGGCGGCCATGACCGCCGCACCGGCCAGGCCCAGGCCGAGCCCGATCAGCGGCGCCAGCGCCATGGCCCATCCGGCGGTGACGCGGTCGGTGCGGGGCAGCCCGGCCGGCCAGATGGTGAAGGTGCCGGCGGCCAGGCGCAGTCCTGCGGCGACCGGCTCCTCCGGCGCGGAGGACGCGGGCGTGTCAGGGGACATATCAGGAGGCATATCGGTAGCCCGGTCGAAGAGGTCTCACAGGGAACGAGGGACGACGCGGACGGCGGCATCGGTGGCCCGCCCGGCGCGGTCTCACAGGGCTCTCACAGGGCTCTCACAGGGGGAGGGGGACGACGCGGCCGGCGACGACGAAGACGGCCTCCTCCGATTCGGCGGCCAGGCGCTGGTTCAGCCGGCCGAGGGCGTCGCGGAACACCCGCCCGCTGGCCGTGGCGGGGACCACGCTGAGGCCGACCTCGTCGCTGACCGCCACCACCTGCGCCCGGGTCTGCCGCCAGGCGGCCACCAGCTCCTCGCAGCGCGCCGCGACCGCGTCCAGGGCCGTGCCGAACCGTCCGGGCTTGCGGCCCCTCGGCCGGTCGTGGGCGGGATCGTCCCATGCCCCGCACGCGTCGAAGACCGCGGCGAGCCAGGTGCCGACACCGTCGATCAGCAGCGGCCCCGTCTCGGAGCGCAGCAGCGCCTCCAGCTCGGTGGTCTCGACGGTCGTCCAGTACGGCGGACGCCGCAGCTGATGGGCGCGGACCCGGGCCAGCCACTCGGCGTCGCGCCCGCCGGTCGGCCCGGTCGCGACGTAGGTGACGTCGGGCTCGGTGATCAGCCGCAGCTCGGCCTCGCCGGACTTGCCCGAGCGGGCGCCGCCGAGGACCAGCGCCCGCCTGGGCAGGGGCGGGCGCGCCGTCGCCGGGGTGCGCGTGTCGATGATCGTGCCGTCGTCCACCATCTCGCCGCCCCAGAAGCCGAGCCGCCTGCGCAGCTCGCCCTCCGAGGGGAGCCGGTGGTCCAGGTTGACGGCCACGACCTGCGTGCGGGCGGTGACCAGGCCGCGCCTGCGCAGGTCGCCGAGGCGCTGGGGCCGGTCGAGCAGGTCGATGAGCACCAGGTCGTAGGCGTCCTCCGCCCAGGAGGGGGAGGGGGAGCCGGACAGGTCGTCGGCGGAGACGGCGTACAGCACACGCCCGCGGTCGGGGCCGCTCACGGCGTAGCCGTCCGGCGTGACGGTCATCCGGTAGCCCTTGGGCATCGCCGCGGGGGGAGCCAGGGGGAGGCCGGCGGGCGGAGCGAGCCGCACCACGTCGTCGAGCACGACGGCGGTGGGCAGGCGGTGGCCGGGGGACAGGCGGCGGCAGGACGCGCACCCGCAGTTGGGCTCGGGCCAGCCGTACGGACCGGCGGTGCCGGATAGCAGGACCTTCACTATGCCCGTGCCGCGCTGGTCACCTCGGCGGAGGTGGCGGGAGCCGCGACGGCCGCCGTCACGGGAGCGCGAGCGGGCGCGGCCGGGCGTGCGGGGGCCGTCGGGCGTCCGGGCGCCGTCGGGCGTCCGGGTCCGGCGGCGGGGGCCGGAAGTCGGAAGTTGGGCGGCATCGTCCGGCCTCCAATCTCGGCTGTCGCGCGGTCGCGCAGGTCCGCTCCGTTCTGCCCGGCCTCTGGCCTGTCCCGCCGCGCACACGGCAAGATCTGCGGCAGACTCCAGGGGATAGGGTCTGCACAGCCTGGTGAGGGCATTGGGCAAACCCCACGAAAAGGAGCGTATGGCATGACTTGGCGCTGGCGTTATGAAAACGCTAACGGTGGTGAGGTTTTGGACGGCCCGCTTCCGCGCGAGATCTTCCCGAGTCAGGCCGATGCCGAGTCATGGCTCGGTGAGAACTGGCGCACCTTGCTCGAGGCGGGAGTCGAGCAGGTCACGCTGCTGGAAGACGACAAAGTGGAGTACGCCGGGATGTCGCTGCGTGTGGAGTGAGCGCGGGGCCCCTTGGCTTTCCTGATGCCCATGTGACAAAACGTTGTCAGAGTGACCGAAATACCAAGGGGCCCGAGACGACTCCTTTACGGCCGCGCCTTCATGCCGGCCCGGCGAAGGCGAGCCGTCAGCGCCCCGGCCGGGACGGCGGGCTCTGGGTCTTGGCCGGGTCGCGCTCGACGATCGCGCCCAGCGCGGAGTCGATCTTGGACATCACCTCGGCGTCGAGCTTCACCCCCGACGCCTTGACGTTGTCGGCCACCTGCTCGGGGCGGGTGGCGCCGATGATGGCCGAGGAGACGTTCGGGTTCTGCAGCACCCAGGCGACGGCCAGCTGCGCCATGCTGAGCCCCAGGTCCGCGGCGATGGGCTTGAGCTCCTGCACCCGTGACAGCACGTCGTCGTCCATGAACCGCGAGATGAAGCCCGACCCGGACGGGTCGGTCGCCCGCGACCCGGCGGGCGGGGCCTGGCCAGGCAGGTACTTGCCGGTGAGGATGCCCTGCGCGATGGGCGACCAGACGATCTGCCCGACGCCCTCCTTCTCGCACAGCGGCACGATCTCGGGCTCGATCACCCGCCACAGCATCGAGTACTGCGGCTGGTTGGAGATCAGCCGGTCGAAGCCCATCTCGTCGGCGATCTTCAGCGCGTCGGCGATCTGGGAGGCGGTCCACTCGCTGACGCCGACGTACAGGACCTTGCCCTGCCGCACGAGGTCGTCGAAGGTCTTCAGCGTCTCCTCGAGCGGCGTCTCGTAGTCGTAGCGGTGCGCCTGGTACAGGTCGACGTAGTCGGTCTGCAGGCGGCGCAGCGAGCCGTGGATGCTCTCGGTGATGTGCTTGCGCGACAGCCCCGCGTTGTTCGGCCCCGGCCCGGTCGGCCAGTACACCTTGGTGAAGATCTCGACCGACTCGCGGCGCACGCCCTTCAGTGCGCGGCCGAGGACCTCCTCCGCCTTGGTGGCGGCGTAGACGTCGGCGGTGTCGAAGGTGGTGATGTCCGCGTCGAGGGCGGCCCGCACGCACTCCTTGGCGGCGTCCTCCTCGACCTGCGAGCCATGGGTGATCCAGTTGCCGTAGCTGATCTCGCTGACCATGAGACCGCTGCGACCGAGATGGCGATATTGCATGCTTTTGACCCTAACCGTCGCGTACCGGTGATCTGTTTCGGGGTAGTCTGCCCCGGGTGCGGCGGTTGATCACACGCGGGGTTGTACGGCGCGCGCTCGCGGTGACCGCCGCGGGCGCGGCCCTGGCCATGGCGGCCTACGCCCTGCGCATCCTCACCCGCCGGCCGAACCCGCCCCACCCCCTCACGTCCCGCCCCGACACTCTTCCCGCGCCGCGTCCCGGCGCTCTTTCTGGACGAGCGCCCGCGCGTCGCCCCGATGTTCTTCCCGGTCCCGCGCCTGCGGGGCGCCCCGATGCTCTCGCCGGGCCCGCGCCGCGTCCCGGCGCTCCGCGCGCGCTCCGAGCCGGAGTCCCTCCCGCCCCCCTGGACGAACGCGGGCCGGAGCGGACCGTCGCCCGGTGGCGGGGACGGCGGGCGGCGCCGGTCGCCGTGCTGTGCCTCGCGGTCGTGACGGCCGCCCTGCTCGGCGCCCGTGCCATACGGGACACCCCCGCGCCGGCCGCCGCCACCGCCCCGTCCCAGCCCGCGTCGCAGACCGCCCCCTCACCCGGCGCGGTGGCCGGCACCGCCTCGCCGGAGGTCACCGCGGGATCCGCCACGCCCGTGGGTGGCGCGTGCCCGCCCGAAGGACGCCGGGTCCTGGCCCGGCCGCTGGACCCACGTGTGCGCGCGGCGGTGGACCGCCAGTGGCGGCGCGTCGAAAGGTGGCTGCGGGGGAACGCGCCGGTGACCTACGCGGCTCTGCGTCCTCCGGCCAGGGCGCGGGCCATCGCGGTCGCCGAGGCGCAGACCGGCCTGCGGTTTCCCGCCGGCCTGCGGGCGTCGCTGCTGCGCCACGACGGCTCCAGCGCGGGCGGCGCGGTGCTGCCCGGC
The DNA here is from genome assembly GCF_053602655.1 of Sphaerisporangium sp. NPDC004334. Lineage (NCBI taxonomy): Bacteria > Bacillati > Actinomycetota > Actinomycetes > Streptosporangiales > Streptosporangiaceae > Sphaerisporangium > Sphaerisporangium sp. NPDC004334. The sequence continues at coordinate 147,659 of NZ_JBSGDZ010000010.1, read as the reverse complement.
CTGCGCGACCTCGGCGTGCGCGAGATCCGCGACACCTGGCGCGCGCTGTGCGCCGGGCGGGGCCCGGCCGACTGGCCCGCAGGGCGGTGGGACGGCCGGTCGATTCCCTTCGCCGTGCCCGCGCCGGGCGTCGCCGGAGCCTCCGCCGTGATCACCCCCGGGCGAGGCGATGTCGGCCGCCCGAGCGCCGAGGGCGTCACGCGCGACCCGCGGAACGGCTGGACGTCGTCGTACGCGCTGCTCAGAGCCACGGCCGGGGCGTTGGAGGCAGGGCGGCCGGTGCGGGGGCTGCGGCCGGCGGTGTCAGGTGGCCGTCTGCGCTGGGTTGCGTCGGGTTCCTCGTCGTAGACCGGCGCCGTTTTCGCCGACCACCTTCCCGCCGCCCCGGCGCCGAACAGCAGACCCCACTTTGCGGGGACGAGGCGATCGGCTCTTGTGCTCGGTGGCCGGGGAGCCTTCTCGGAGATGGTGCCGGGCGTGGCGGGACGCACCATGGCGGAGGTGCCGTGGCGGTTGAGGGGAGGACCGGTATGGCGGCCGTGCCATGGCGGTGGGAGCCGGCATGGCGGGCGAGCGGCGCGGGGGCTAGTTCTTGGGGGGGACGGGTTTGCCGCCGGGGAGGACGGTGGGTGGGGGGAAGCGCAGACGGCGGATCTGCATCGCCCGCATGGCCGCGTAGAAGCCGACGCCCTTGAGGCTCTCGTCCGGCAGGCGCTGCGCGGCCTCCTTCTTCACCCGCTGCGCCACCCACACCGCGCTCACCGCGACCACGACGATCATCGCCGGCCACAGGATGGTGATGGCGTAGGAGTACAGGAGCATCCCGGTCTGGCCGCCGAACATCGGGACCGTCCACAGGATGACGAGCAGCAACAGCGAGACGGGAAGGAAATACTGGCTGATCGTGCGGCGCGAGTCGACCCAGTCGCGGGCGAGCTTGCGCGCGGGCCCGCGGTCTCGCGCGGGGAGATAGCGGTCGTCGCCCCGCAGCATGCCCTCACGGGCGCGCGTCCGCTCGGAGGCCTGGCGCTCGCGCGCCTGCTTGTAGGCCTCTTTGCGGTTGCTGGGAGCGGTCACCGGCTGGCGGCGGCGGCCTTCGGCCTCGCGGCGTTTGGGGGTTGGCCGGCCCTTTCCCGCGGTTTTCGCCAGCGTCTCTGAAGACGGAGTGGGGCTGTCATCCACGGGGGCCTGCGTGCGACGTCGGAACACGACGTCAGCCTACCGGGGGTGCAACTTAATGACGCCCTCGTGCGTTATGCGTAGGGTGGACCTACGCGACTTTGCCGCGATAATCGGGGGCTGACGATGAGCGGGCAGCCTGTGGAGTTGCGAGTCGGCGCGAGGGAGCATGGATGCCAGCGAAGCGAGCATACGGCCGGCGAGCGTCGCAGCGAGCGGGAGCATAGGCACAGCACTACCTAAGAAGGGGACGGCCAACGCGCATGAGCGTGATGAAGAGACTTTCCATGATCTTCAAGTCCAAGGCCAACAAGGCATTGGACAAGATGGAGGATCCGCGCGAGACCCTCGACTACTCCTATCAGCGGCAGCTTGAGCTTCTGCAGAAGGTACGCCGGGGCGTGGCCGATGTCGCCACCTCGCGCAAGCGGGTGGAGCTGCAGATCAACCAGATCCAGCAGCAGGCGAAGAAGTATGAGGACCAGGGCCGCAAGGCGCTGAGCGTGGGGCGTGAAGACCTGGCGCGTGAGGCGCTGAGCCGTCGCTCGGCCCTGCAGACCCAGATCGCCGACCTGCAGGTGCAGCACAACAACCTGCAGGGCGAAGAGGAGAAGCTCACCCTCGCCAGCCAGCGCCTGCAGACCAAGGTCGACTCCTTCCGCCACAAGAAGGAGACCATCAAGGCGACCTACACCGCCGCCGAGGCCCAGACCCGCATCAACGAGGCGTTCTCCGGCATCTCTGAAGAGATGGGCGACGTGGGTCTGGCGATCCAGCGCGCCGAGGACAAGACCGCCCAGATGCAGGCGCGCGCGGGCGCGATCGACGAGCTGCTCGCGAGCGGCGCTCTGGACGACTTCAGCGGCCAGCGCAACGACGACATCCAGGCCGAGCTCGACCGCATGGGCGGCGGCAGCGACGTCGAGCTCGAGCTCGCCCGCATGAAGGCCGAGCTGGGCCAGGGCCCCGCGCCGCGCGACGCGATCGAGGCCGGCCACCCGGGTCAGCAGCAGGCGCCGCCGCAGCAGCAGCCGCAGTCGCACCCCACCCAGCAGTACCGCCAGCCGGGGGAGGGCCTGTGATCGTCCGCATCATGGGCGAGGGCCAGGTCGAGGTGGCCGAGGGCGACATCGACGTGCTGAACTCCCTCGACAGCGAGCTCGAGGCCGCCATCGAGATCGACGACGAGGCGCAGTTCCGCACCAAGCTCCACGCGCTGCTCGACAAGGTGCGCCAGATCGGCAAGCCGCTTCCCGATGACGCCCTGGAGCCCTCCGAGCTCATTTTGCCGCCGGCCGACGCTTCGATCGACGAAGTGAGGGGCATGCTGGGCGATTCGGGGCTTATCCCGGGATAGTTTGTAGATATGACACAAACCCGGTACGCCCCCGACCGGGGTCTGACGGTGCGCATGGTGACGACCATGTTCCTGCTGGGCCTGCTCTACGTCGTCTTCGTGGGCGTCCTGATCGCCCTGGGGGTCCAGGCGGTCGTGGTCCTCGTCCTGGCCGGGGGCCTCCTGCTGGTCCAGTACTTCTTCTCCGACAAGATCGCGTTGTTCGCGATGCACGGACGGGAGGTCTCCCGGCAGGAGGCGCCCGAGCTGCACGGCCTGATCGACCGGCTGTGCGTAATGGCGGACGCACCCAAGCCGCGGGTGGCGATCGCCGACACCGATGTGCCCAACGCCTTCGCCACCGGGCGCAACCAGAAGAACTCCGTGGTGTGCGTGACCACCGGCCTGCTGCGCCGGCTCGACCCGCTGGAGCTGGAAGGCGTCATCGCCCACGAGATGTCCCATGTCGCCCACCGGGACGTCGCGGTGATGACCATCGCCTCCTTTCTCGGCATCGTCGCCGGCCTCATGACGCGCTTCGCGCTCTACTCGGGCCTCGGCCGCGACCGGGGCAACAACAACGGCCCGCCCATCGGCCTCATCATCATGCTCGTCTCGATCGTCGTGTACGCGGTCAGCTTCCTGCTGACCCGGGCGCTGTCGCGCTACCGCGAGCTGTCGGCCGACCGGGCCGGGGCCCTGCTGACCCAGCGGCCCTCCGCTCTGGCCAGCGCCCTGGTGAAGGTCACCGGCGAGATGTCGCGCATCCCGACGCGCGACCTGCGCGAGGCGCAGCCGTTCAACGCCTTCTTCTTCACCCCGGCGATCTCCGGCCGCGCGGGCGCGAGCCTGGCCACCCTGTTCGCCACCCACCCGCCGCTGGAGCGCAGGCTCGAGCAGCTCAGCACGATCGCCGCCCAGCTCGGCCGGGGAGCCTGAGCCCGATGGGCTGGCTGGACGCCCTGCTCGGCCGCAGCAAGCCCGCCCGGCCGAACCTCGACGCGCTGTTCGCGCTGCCGTCCGCGGCGGTGACCCTGCAGGCCGCCACCGGCTTCGAGCCGACCGGCCTGGGCTCGGTGTGCTTCCGCTCCGCCGAGGGCGGGGCGTTCGCCACGCTCCAGCGGGACATCCGGGAACTGCTCGGCGACGTCGAGGTCGAACGCTCGCAGGACTCCTACGGCTACACCTGGCTGCTGGTACGGCGCCCGGCCGAGGACCTGAGCTCGCTGGTCACCGACCTGCACGGGGTGAACTCCTCGCTGGAGGGCGCCGGCTTCGGCCCGTCGCTGCTGTGCTCACTGGTCACCTTCACCGACGACCAGCGGCGCGCCCTCGCCGTCGTCTACCTCTACAAGCAGGGCACCTTCTACCCGTTCGCGCCGCTGGCCGGCGAGCGCAGGGACAACGCGCTGGAGCTCCAGGTGCGCGGGGCGATCTCCGGTGAGCTGCGCGTCGAGCCCGAGCTGTCCCGCTGGTTTCCGCTCTGGGGCGCGCCGGGCCTGTGATCCCGCGCCGGTCCGGCCCGGCGACCGCCTGTTCCCTCTGCTTCGTCCCTGCCCAGCGTCAAGGGGACGTACGAGAACGATCACCCCGGTCGTTCCGCCCCTTAGCCAGGCGAAACGCGGGGTATACCACCCGGCAGATCAGCCATCGCCGGGGGGAAACAGGTGGCAGTGACCGACCATGGCCGCGCTGGGGCGGCCGCAGAGACCCACGCGGCGGAGCGGCTGCGCGCCGTCGTGCCGCGCGTGATGTCGGTGTGCATCGCCATCGCCGCGGTGTACTCGGCCGTGATCGCGCTGATCGCGCCGGTACGCCACCTGCTGAGACCGCTCACCGGCCTGATCGAGATGGCGGTCTTCCCCGTCGAGCCGAACCTGGGCTACGCGGTGTTCCTCGGCATCCTCGCCGGAGCCCTGGCCCGGCACAAACGCGCCGCGTACTGGGTGCTGGTCGCCTTCTTCTCCCTGCTGGTGCTCGGCAACCTCGCCGTCGTGCTGTCGGCGTCGCTCATGCCCGACCTGGTGGAGGAGTACGCCCTGATGGGCCAGGTGGTGGCCTCGGAGGTCAACCTGTCGGTGTCGGCCGTCGTGCTCGGCATCTTGGCGGCGGCGCACAACCAGTTCTTCGCGCCGATGCGGCGGGCGTCGTTCCGCAAGGCGCTGCTCACGCTGGGCTCGCTGCTCGCGGTGGCCTTCGGCGTCGGGTACGGCCTGGTGATGCTGTTCCCGGGCACCCTGCGGCCCCGGGACCACCTGCCCTGGGCGCTGGAACGGACGCTCGGCGGGGTGGTGACGCTGGACTTCTACCGCACCGGCCGGCCGCCGTTCTGGGTGAACTCCGTCATCGGCCTGCTGAGCGCCGTCGCGGTGCTGGTCGCTTTCGCCGTGCTGTTCCGCTCCCAGCGGGCCCGGGCCGAGCTGCCGCCCGACAGCGAGACGCGCATCAGGGCGCTGCTGTCGGCCTACGGCTCGCGTGACTCGCTCGGCTACTTCGCCACCCGCCGCGACCGGGCGGCCATCTTCTCGCCCAGCGGCAAGGCGGCGGTGTCCTACCGCGTGGTGGCCGGCGTCTGCCTGGCCGGCGGGGACCCCATCGGGGACGTCGAGGCGTGGGGACCGGCCATCCGGGCCTGGATGGACGAGGCGCGGCGCTACGGGTGGGCGCCCGCCGTCATCGGGCCCAGTGAAGCCGCCGCCCATGCCTACGCGCGCGCCGGGCTGCGCGTGCTGGAGCTCGGGGACGAGGCCGTCATCGAGGTCGCCGAGTTCGGCCTGGAAGGCCGCGAGATGCGCGGGGTGCGGCAGGCGGTCAACCGGGTCGGGCGCGCGGGCTTCACCTTGCGCGTACGGCGGCACAGCGAGCTGTCGGCCGAGGAGGCGCGCCAGATCATCGAGCGCGCCACCGCCTGGCGCGACACCGAGACCGAGCGGGGGTTCTCCATGGCCCTGAGCAGGCTCGGCGACCCGGCGGACGGCGAGTGCGTGCTGGTGGAGGCGAGGGACGCGGCCGGCGAGCCCGCCGCCATGCTGTCGTTCGTGCCGTGGGGCGACGACGGCCTGTCGCTGGACCTGATGCGGCGCGACCGGCACGCCGACAACGGGCTGATGGAGTTCATGGTCGCCGGGCTGATCACCCAGGCCGCCGCGTTCGGCGTCAAGCGGGTCTCGCTCAACTTCGCCATGTTCCGCTCGGTGTTCGAGGGCGGGGCGCGGCTCGGCGCCGGGCCGGTGCTGCGCCTGTGGCGGCGCGCGCTGGTGTTCTTCTCCCGGTGGTGGCAGCTCGAGTCGCTGTACCGGGCCAACGCCAAGTACCACCCCCGGTGGGTGCCGCGCTTCCTGGCCTACGACGACACCCGCGACCTGCCCAGGGTGGGGCTGGCGTCGGCGATCGCCGAAGGGTTCCTCACCGTGCCGAGCCTGCTCACCCTGCTGCGCCGCCGCCGGCGCGCCGCCGCCGGCCGCCCCGTGGAGGGTGGGCGTTCCGCCGGCGGCTGAGCGCCGGGACGGACGGTCCCTTGTGCCGGGTCACGCTACGAGTACGGCTTGCAGCCGGTAGTTCTAGATTCCTCCAAGTCCGCGCCACAATGGGGCGACAAGCCCAATAAGCGGGGGACGGAGGGCGCCATGTCGGACCCGGTGCCGCTACGGCCGGGTGATCCCGCGCGGGTCGGGGGCTACGAGCTCACCGCCCGGCTGGGGGAGGGAGGCCAGGGGGTCGTCTATCTCGGCCGCACTCCGGCGGGCGCGCCGGTGGCCGTGAAGGTGCTGCGCTCCGACCTGGCGCAGAACGAGGAGGCGCTGGCCAGGTTCGTCCGGGAGGTGTCCACGGTCGTCCGCGTGGCGACCTTCTGCACCGCCCAGGTGATCGAGACCGGGGTGGCCGACCAGCGGCCCTTCATCGTCAGCGAGTACATCGACGGTCCGACCCTCATGGCCGTGGTCGAGCGCGAGGGGCCCCGCCAGGGCGCGGCCCTGCACCGGCTGGCCATCGGCACCGTCACGGCGCTGGTCGCCATCCACCAGGCCGGCATCGTGCACCGCGACTTCAAGCCCTCCAACGTGCTGCTCGGCGCGGACGGGCCCCGGGTGATCGACTTCGGCATCGCCAGGGCGCTGGACAGGAGCTCCACGCTGACCTCGACGCTGGTCGGCACGCCCGCCTACGTCACCCCCGAGCAGCTCGCGGGGGAGCAGGCCGGCCCGGCCGCCGACATGTTCTCCTGGGCGGGAACCATGGTGTTCGCCGCGACCGGCGAGGCGCCCTTCGGCGCCGACAGCCTTCCGGCCGTCTTCCACCGGATCATGAACCTGGAGCCGGATCTCGGCGCGCTGGACGAGCGGCTGCGCGTCATCGTGGCCGCCTGCCTGGCCAAGGACCCGGCCGCCCGGCCGGCCGCGGGCGAGGTGCTCATGCGGCTGCTCGGACACGACGGCGCCGGCCCCGCGCCGGCCGCCGCGATCATGGCGGAGGGGTCGGCCGTCGCCCAGCCCCATCTCTCCCACTCCTGGCCGGGCCCCGCGACGGCGTCCGGCGGGCGGCCGTACCCGCCACCGCCGCCCCGGCCGGGCGGTCCGTCCCTCACCGGCTCGTTCCCTGCCGGTCCCTTCTCCACCGGCTCGTCCTTGAACGGCCCGTCCTCCGCCGGCCCGTCCTCCACCGACTCGTCC
>NZ_JBSGDZ010000010.1:0-140379 GCF_053602655.1 Sphaerisporangium sp. NPDC004334 | reverse complement strand
CGTCCTTGAACGACTCGTCCTTGAGCGGCCCGTCCTTGAACGACTCGTCCTTGAACGACTCGTCCTTGAGCGGCCCGTCCTTGAACGACTCGTCCTTGAACGACTCGTCCTTGAGCGGCCCGTCCTTGAACGACTCGTCCTTGAGCGGCCCGTCCTTGAACCACCCGTCCTTGAACGGCCCGTCCTTCACCGACCCCTCCTCCGCCGGCCCGGCCGGAGTCCGGACGGCCCCGCCCTCCGCCACGCCCACCGAAAGGTCCTCCGGAAGGAAGGGGCGGCTTCCGCTGGTGGTGGCGGGCGTCGTCGCGGGCGCGCTCGTCCTGGGCGGCGCCGGATACCTGATCGCCCAGCCGCCGGCCGGCGCCCCAGGCCCGCGGGTCTCCGCGGACGGCACCGCGGGCACGCAGGGGCGCCCCGGCGAGCAGGCCGGACGCTCCTCCGGCCCGGCCGCGTCCGGCGGGGCGAGCCCGGCGGCGACGGCGCCGCCCGCCGCCACCAGGACGATCGAGCTGCCGGGCAGCACGGTGACGATCTACGAGAGCGACGGCGACCCGGTCAGGCTGACCTTCTACAGCCTGGACAACGGCACGCGCGCCTACATCCGGGACGACGGCGCGAACTCCTTCACCAAGACGAGCAAGTACTTCGAGTACGTGGTGAGCGGCGACGGCCGGCGGGCGCTCGGCGTCGACACCCTCTACACCAAGGACGGCCACTCCGCCGTCTCCCTGGTCGACCGGGCCGGCGCCGGGCGCACGATGATAAGGATCGCCAAGGCGCCGGTGTACCCGTCCTACCCGCAGTGGTCGCCCGACGGCACCAAGGTGCTGGTCACGGTGAACGAGGCGGTCGGCGGCACCAGCCGCGGCCACGGCTACGCGATCATCGACGTGGCGCGCAGGAAGGCCAGGATCGTCCACGTGAAGGAGAAGGACGTCGGACGCTGGAGCTACTTCTGGCGGGGCGACGGCAGGGCCGTCGGCACCTGGGCGCTGAAGGGCGGCACCCGGCGCATCCGGTTCTACGACCTCGACGGCACCGTGCTGCAGACGCTGCTGCGGGTCGGGAGCCCGCTCACCGTCGAGGGCGACGACATGTCGCCGTCGGGGGACCTCTTTCTCACCTCCTGCGCCGCCCGCGGCCAGATCTGCGTGTGGACGGCGGACGGCGAGGAGCGCGCGCGCTTCGCCTTCCCGACCGACCGGGTCATCGGCTGGTACGACGACGCCCACATCGCGGCCTGGCGCAAGAAGGGCAGAGGGTACGAGGCCGTGGTCGTGGACCTGAAGGGCAGGGCCGGCCGCGTCCTGGCGACGGCCGGGGCGGCGGAGTACCCAAAACTGTCCCTGCGCTACACCAGGGCCGCCTGAGGTTGGTCAAGATCCGGCCGCGCCTGGGAAGGGCGCGCCGGAGCCGGGGCCGGCCGGTGGTGCCATGTGCACATGACCACGTTCAGCGCGGCCCTGGCGGCCGCCGCCTTCGTCTTCGCCGGCGCGCAGGCGGCCCCCGCCCTCGCGGTCTCCGCCGCCCCCGCGCCGGCCCATGCCCACCTCCGCGACGCCGCGAGGTCGCCGTCGCATCGTGGGCGCGCGGGCGATCCGGCCGAGCTCTCCGTCAGCGGACGCGGCGTCGTCCAGGCGACGCCGGACGTGATGCGCCTCACCGCCGGCGTGGAGGTGCGCCGTGATCGGGCGGGGGAGGCGTTCGCCGCCGCCAAGGCCGCCGCGCTCAAGCTGAACCAGGCGCTGCTGGGCGCCGGCGTGGCCGAGCGGGACCTGCGCACCAACGACCTGTCTCTCGCCGCCGACTACGACAAGTACCCCAAGGTCGTCGGATACCGGGCCGCTCAGGGCGTCGAGGCGCTGGTGCGCGACCTGTCCCGGGCGGACGCGGTGGTGCAGGCGGTCGCGGGGGTGGGGGAGGAGGCGCGCCTGAACGGCATCTCCTTCGAGGTGTCCAAGGCGGCGGCGCTGGTGAAGGCCGCGCGCGCCGCCGCGGTCCGCGACGCGCACGACAAGGCGCGGCACTACGCCGAGCTGACCGGGCGCGGGCTGGGCCGGGTGCTGAAGCTGGAGGAAGAGGGCGACACCTCGCCCTCCCGCTTCGCGATGCTGACCGAGAAGTCCGGCGTCAACCCCGGGCAGGGCACGGTCACCCTCACGGTGCGGGTCGTCTACGAGCTCACCTGAGCCCGGCCGCACCTCCCGGCCCAGGACCGGCCCATAATCTGCCGCTTCCTCCGGGCGTGCTCTCCTCGGATCCGTCCTTCGGGCACCTCGACCGGCGGCCGTCCCTGACCCGTCACGGGAGGGCGAGCATGCGGTCCAGGGCGACCTTGGCCCAGTGGGTGGTGTCGGGGTCCACGGTGATCTGGTTGACGACCTGGCCCTCGACCAGCGACTCCAGCGCCCACACCAGGTGGGGCAGGTCGATGCGGTTCATCGTCGAGCAGTAGCAGACCGTCCGGTCCAGGAAGGTCACGGTCTTGTCGGGGTGCTGGGCCGCCAGCCGCTTGACCAGGTTCAGCTCGGTGCCGACCGCCCACGCCGACCCGGCCGGCGCCTGGTCGAGCATCTTGATGATGTACTCGGTGGAGCCGACGTGGTCGGCCTTGGTGACCACCTCGTGCCGGCACTCGGGGTGGACCAGCACGTTGACGCCGGGGATGCGCTCGCGGACCTCGTCCACGCAGCTTTCGGTGAACCGGCCGTGCACCGAGCAGTGCCCGCGCCACAGGATCATCTTGGCGTCCCTGAGCTGCTGGTCGGTCAGTCCGCCGTTCGGGCGGTGCGGGTTGTAGACCACGCACTCCGAAAGGGGGATGCCCATCTCCAGCACGGCCGTGTTGCGGCCGAGGTGCTGGTCGGGCAGGAAGAGCACCTTGCGCTCGCCGGCGCCCTTGCCTTCCGGCCCCTCGGGGCCGTCGTCGAACGCCCAGGTCAGCGCCCGGCGGGCGTTGGAGGAGGTGCACACCGCGCCGCCGTTGCGCCCGCAGAACGCCTTGATGTCGGCCGAGGAGTTCATGTAGGTGATCGGCACGGTCACCTCGGCGATGCCGAGGTCGGACAGGACCTCCCACGCCTCCTCGACCTGGTCGAAGGTCGCCATGTCGGCCATGGAGCACCCGGCGGCCAGGTCGGGCAGCACCACGCGCTGGGAGTCGCCGGTCAGGATGTCGGCCGACTCGGCCATGAAGTGGACGCCGCAGAAGACGATGTACTCCGCGGACGGGCGGGCCGCCGCCTCGCGGGCGAGCTTGAAGGAGTCGCCGGTCACATCCGCGAACTGGATGACCTCGTCGCGCTGGTAGTGGTGCCCGAGCACGAAGAGCCGCTCGCCGAGCGCCGCCTTCGCCTTGACCGCGCGCGCGACCAACTCGGGGTCGGAGGCCGCCGGCAGGTCGCCGGGGCAGTCGACGCCGCGCTCGCTGTGCGGGTCGGTGCCCTGACCGAGGACGAAGAGCGGAAGGCCGGTTTCGGTGGTCGTCACGGCTTACACCTCTTAAGGGGCTTATCGTCTAGTTGACGACTAATGATGGCACACGGCCGGAGATGCTCGGCGCAGGGGGGTGGAGCGGACCGCCCCCCTGGGACAGGAATGTGTAGCGGTGCCCCGCTGTTGGTAGCGTCTGAGTGAGACCTCAGAACCAGGCCTCCGTCCCCGAGGGGCGTGTGGCAGACGGGGAGTCAACAGATGACGGTTGAGAGCAGCGAGACCACGCAGCAGGGCCTGATCCTGACCGACGCGGCGGCGGCCAAGGTGCGCAGCCTGCTCGAGCAGCAGGGCGAAGAGGGCCTTCAGTTGCGCGTGGCGGTGCAGCCCGGGGGTTGTTCCGGCCTGCGTTACCAGCTCTTCTTCGATGACCGCTCGATGGACGGGGACGTCGTCTCCGACTTCGGCGGGGTCAGCGTCGTCACCGACCGCATGAGCGCCCCCTACCTCATGGGTGCCACGGTGGACTTCGTCGACACCATCGAGAAGCAGGGCTTCACGATCGACAACCCGAACGCCACGGGCTCCTGCGCCTGCGGCGACTCGTTCAACTAGGCAGGCCGCCTCCACCCCGTCCGGCGGTTCCCGCCAGGCGGGGTTTCGGCCTGCCCGCCCTTCTTGGGTGTCACCTGGCCGTCAGTGTTCGGTAGCCCGGACGCCGCCGTCCCGCGCGCGCCGGGGCGGGCCCGCGTCGCGGCGTGGACCCGTAGGGGTGCACCGGGGCCGCCGGGCCGCGCCGCAGGTCACACGGGGCGCCGCCCGGACCTCGCGCCGCCGGCGCCGCCGGCTCCCTGTCCGGCCCCCGCGCGGAGAAGATCATCCACGGCGGTTCTCGGTTCGGGCTCGAGTTCCTTGCCGTATTCTTGGCGGGCTCATCGAGGCTGACAACGAGGAGAGCGACCCCGTGCGCATCGCCGTCACCGGATCCATCGCGACCGATCATCTGATGACCTTCCCGGGAAGCTTCGGGGACCAGCTCATCGCCGAGCAGCTCGACCGCGTGTCGCTGTCCTTCCTGGTCGACGACCTGCAGATCCGGCGCGGGGGCACCGCGGCCAACATCTGCTTCGGCATGGGCTGCCTGGGCCTTTCGCCGGTCCTGGTGGGCGCCGTCGGCGACGACTTCACCGACTACCGCTCGTGGCTGGAGCGCCACGGCGTCGACTGCGGCTCGGTGCACGTCTCCGACCTGCACCACACGGCCCGCTTCCTGTGCACGACCGACGAGCACCACAACCAGATCGCCTCCTTCTACACCGGGGCGATGGCCGAGGCGCGGTACATCGAGCTGCACCCGGTCGCCGAGCGCGTCGGCGGCCTCGACCTGGTGATGATCAGCCCGAACGACCCCGAGGCGATGCTGCGCCACACCGGCGAGTGCCGCCAGCGCGGCATCCCGTTCGGCGCCGACATCTCCCAGCAGCTCGCCCGCATGGACGGCGAGGAGATCCGGGCTCTGGTCGACGGCGCGGCCTACCTTTTCACCAACGACTACGAAAAGGCCCTCGTCGAGCAGAAGACCGGCTGGTCGGACGAAGAGGTGCTGTCCAGGGTCGGGGTGCGGGTGACCACCCTCGGCCCGAAGGGCGCCCGCATCGACCGCGAGGGCGAGCCGAGCGTGCACGTCCCGCCGACCCCCGAGCTGCGCAAGGTCGACCCCACCGGCGTCGGCGACGCCTTCCGCTCGGGCTTCCTGTCCGGCCTGTCCTGGGGCCTGTCGCTCGAGCGCTGCGGCCAGATCGGCAACCTCACCGCCACCTACGTCCTCGAGCACGTCGGCGGGCAGGAGTACCAGCTCGGCAAGCAGGCGTTCGTGGACCGCTTCACCGCCGCCTACGGCGCCGACGCCGCCGCCGAGGTCGAGCCGCGGCTGTCGTGCCACTACGTCTGACCTCCCGCGTCTGACCCGCCGCGCCGTCTGACCTCCCCACGGCGTCCGGCCCTCCGCGCCTTCCGGCCTTCGCGATCCGCCCGCGTTCTCCGCGGGCCGGCCGCGGTGGCCGGGGGCGGTCAGTAGTTGCGGCGCACGTGGATGGCCCATCCGCCCTGCGGCAGCTCGTAGGTGCCCACGTGATGGTGCGACTTCAGCCGGCACCACGCGGGGACGTCGGTGAAGGCCGCCGGGTCGTCGGCGAGCACGGACACCGTCGCATTGAGCGGCACCGAGTTGATCTGCTCGGCCAGCATGATGATCGGGATGGGGCACTTGCGCCCCAGGGCGTCGATCGTGAGCGCGGCCGGGGGCTGGGGCGCCCCGGCGGACGCCTGCTGCTGCGAGCCTGCCATCAGTGATCCACCTTCGCCGTCGCGGCCCCGGCGCGTCCCGCCGGGAAGCCGGCCCGCCTTCGAGACCAGGTCCCGCGGCGCGCCGCGCATCTCTACGACCTCACTCCCACGCTCTCGCGCACGCGCCGGACGATGTCCGGCAGGACGGCGAGGAACCGGTCGACGTCCGCGGCGGAGGCGCCTCTGGGCAGCGACACCCGGACGTTGCCGTGCGTGAGCACCCCCATCGCCTCCAACACGTGGGATGGTCGTAGCGTACTCGCCGTGCACGAGCTGCCGGACGATACCGAGAAGCCCGCTCTGTCGAGTTCGGTGAGGATCGCCTCGCCAGGGACGTAAAGACACGAGAAGGTCACGATATGCGGCGCCCGCAGCGCCGGATCCCCGACCACCTCGACGTCCGGCACCACGCGCGGCACGGTCTCGCGTACCCGGTCCACCAGGGCCGACAGCCGCGCGTTCTCCCGCCCGGACTCGGCGACGGCGGCGCGCAGCGCGGCCACCGCGGCCACGGCCGCCGGGACGTTCTCGAAGCCCGGCACCCTGCCGCGCTCGCGCTCGTCCTCCGGCAGCGGCGAACGCCACCGGGTGCCCTTGCGCACGGCCAGCAGCCCGACCCCGGCCGGCCCGCCCCACTTGTGGGCGCTGGCCGCGAGCACCGACCAGCCCTCGGGGACGGGGACCCGCCCGAGCGTCTGGGCGGCGTCCACCAGCAGCGGGACCCCCGCCGCCTGGCACGCCTCGGCGGCCTCCGCGACCGGCTGCAGGGTGCCGACCTCGTGGTTGGCGGTCTGCAGGCAGGCCAGAGCGGTGCCCTCCGCCGCGACGGCCGCGCCGAACTCCGCCGGATCCACCCGGCCGGTCCGGCCCACCCCGACCAGCTCCACCGAGCCGCCGTCGCGCTCGTTGGCCGCCGCGGCGGCCAGGACGCTGGAGTGCTCGACGGCGCTCGCCACCACGCGGCGCCCGGCGCGGCGGCGGCCGGGCAGCGTCCCGAGCACCCCGAGATGGACGGCCTGCGTCCCGGAGGAGGTGAAGGAGACCTCGTCGGCACGCGCGCCGATCACCTCGGCGGCCTCGGCGCGGGCGCGTTCGAGCAGCAGCCGGGCCTGCCGCGCCGCGCCGTACAGCCGCGCGGGGTCGGCGCCGGCGGCGTCCAGGGCCGCGATCAGCGCCTCGCGCGCGGCGGGGTGCAGGGGTTCGGCCGAGGCCGCGTCGAAGTACGCCACGCGTTCATGCTCGCACCCGCGGCCGGGGTCGCCGCGACGGGGTGAGCGCGCCCGGGACCGCCGTTCGCGGGGGCTGAGAAGGGGGGCGGGCCCTGTGCGCGCTAATGTGTCCCCCAGCGTGACGTGAGACAACTAAGAGCGCGAACAACGTGAATCTGGAAACGACCGCCCAGGAGGGGGACTCTTGGGCTTTATCTGTGGGGTAGGCGATCCGTGAGTCCGACCCGCCGTACTAGACGGCGTCCGTTGGCCCGAAGGGTGCCGGGCGCCGCCGCCCTGGCGGCGCTGCTGGTTTCCCTGACGGCGTGTGGGGGCCCTGGCACGTGGGATCGTGCCGGCATGCCCCAAGGCGTCACCAAAGAGGCCGGCATCATCCAGAGTCTGTGGAACGGTGCCTGGATCGCCTCCCTCGCGGTCGGTGTCGTCGTCTGGGGTTTGATCCTTTGGGCCTGCGCGTTCCACCGCAAGCGCAAGAACAGTGGGGACGCGCTGCCGCCGCAGGTGCGCTACAACCTGCCGATCGAGATCCTCTACACCACGGTGCCGATCATCATGGTCGCGGTGTTCTTCTACTTCACCGCCCGTGACGAGAGCACCATCACCGCGGTGTCGAAGAACCCCGACGTCAAGGTGCACGTCGAGGGCTTCCAGTGGAGCTGGCGCTTCACCAGCGAGAGCGGCGGCAAGACCGTCAGCGTCGTCGGCACCCCGGCCAAGCGCCCCGAGCTGGTGCTCCCGATGAACAAGTCGGTGCAGTTCGAGCTCACCTCGCCGGACGTCGCCCACTCGTTCTGGGTGCCCGCGTTCCTGTTCAAGCGCGACGTGCTCCCGGGCGTGAAGAACGTCTTCGAGATCCACACCCTCGACAAGCCCGGCACCTTCGCGGGCCGATGCGCCGAGCTGTGCGGCGTCGACCACAGCCGCATGCTCTTCACCGTGAAACTCGTGCCGCAGGCCGAGTACGACCAGTACGTCAACAGCCAGGCGGGGAGTGCCCAGTGACCGCCATCAACGAGCCGATCGGCGGTGCGATCCCGCCGCGGAGCGCCCGCAAGGGGACCGTCATCGCGCGGTGGCTCTCTTCGACCGACCACAAGGTGATCGGGCACCTCTACCTGATCTCCTCGTTCGTGTTCTTCCTCATCGGCGGCGTCATGGCCTTGATCATGCGCGCCGAGCTGGCCCAGCCGGGCCTTGAGTTCGTCAGCAACGAGCAGTTCAACCAGCTGTTCACCATGCACGGCACGATCATGCTGCTGATGTTCGCGACCCCGCTGTTCGCGGGCTTCGCCAACGAGCTGATGCCGCTGCAGATCGGCGCGCCCGACGTGGCGTTCCCGCGCCTGAACATGGTGAGTTACTGGCTCTACCTGTTCGGCAGCACGATCGCCGTCTCGGGCTTCTTCACCCCCGACGGCGCCGCCTCCTTCGGCTGGACGGCCTACACGCCCCTGTCGGACGCCGTCTCCTCCCCGGGGCTCGGCGGCGACCTGTGGATCATGGGCCTGTCGATGTCCGGCATCGGCACCATCCTGGGCGCGGTCAACTTCATCACCACGATCATCTGCATGCGCGCCCCCGGCATGACGATGTTCCGCATGCCGATCTTCACCTGGAACATCCTGCTCACCAGCATCCTGGTGCTGCTGGCGTTCCCGGTGCTGGCCGCCGCGCTGCTCGGCCTGGAGGCCGACCGCCACCTCGGGGCGCACATCTTCGACTCGGCGACCGGCGGCGCCATGCTGTGGCAGCACCTGTTCTGGTTCTTCGGCCACCCCGAGGTCTACATCATCGCGCTGCCGTTCTTCGGCATCATCACCGAGGTCCTGCCGGTCTTCAGCCGCAAGCCGATCTTCGGTTACATGAGCCTCATCGGCGCGACGATCGCCATCGCCGGCCTGTCGGCCGCGGTGTGGGCGCACCACATGTTCGTCACCGGCCAGGTGCTCCTGCCGTTCTTCTCGTTCATGACCTTCCTCATCGCGGTGCCGACCGGCGTGAAGTTCTTCAACTGGATCGGCACGATGTGGCGGGGTCACATCACCTTCGCCTCGCCGATGCTGTTCGCGGTGGGCTTCCTGGTGACGTTCCTGTTCGGCGGCCTGACCGGCATCATCCTGGCCTCGCCGCCGCTGGACTTCCAGGTCAGCGACTCCTACTTCGTCGTGGCCCACTTCCACTACGTCGTCTTCGGCACCGTGGTGTTCGCGATGTTCTCCGGCTTCTACTTCTGGTGGCCGAAGTTCACCGGCAGGATGCTCAACGACACCCTCGGCAAGTGGCACTTCTGGACGCTGTTCATCGGCTTCCACACCACCTTCCTGGTGCAGCACTGGCTCGGCGCCGAGGGCTTCCCCCGCCGCTACGCCGACTACTCGGCGGCCGACGGGTTCACCGACCTGAACGTGGTCTCCTCGGTGGGCGCGTTCATCCTCGGCGCCTCGACGCTGCCGTTCCTCTACAACGTGTGGCGGACCTGGCGGCACGGTGAGAAGGTCACCGTCGACGACCCGTGGGGCTTCGGCAACTCCCTTGAGTGGGCGACCTCCTGCCCGCCGCCGCGGCACAACTTCACCCGGCTGCCCCGCATCCGGTCCGAGCGTCCCGCGTTCGACCTGAAGAACCCGCACCGGCTCGCTCCGGAGAAGGAACTGGAGGAGGTTCGATGAAGGTTCAGGGCTGGCTGTTCCTCCTCTGCGGCATCTTCTTCGCCGCCGTGGACCTGGTCTACTGGTTCTGGTCCAAGGAGCCCACCGGCACCACCGCGCTCGCCATCTCGGTGGGCCTGGCGCTCATGATCGGCTACTACCTGCTCTACACGGCGCGCCGCATCGGCGACCAGCCCGAGGACAGGAAGGACGCCGAGATCAGCGACGGCGCCGGCGAGCTGGGCTTCTTCAGCCCCTCCAGCTGGTGGCCGCTGTTCCTGTGCCTCGCGGTCGCCCTGATGACCGTGGGCTTCGTCATCGGCTGGTGGATGTTCATCATCGGCGTCTTCGCGGTGATCATGGCGACCATCGGCTTCGTCTTCCAGTACTACCGGGGTCACTTCACGCACTGACCGGACGGCCCCGGACGGCGGCGCGCCCGCCGTCCAGGTCCCGTCCACCCCACTTCCGCCGCGCGGGCGGCCGAGCTCTCCGTCAAGGGAGCGTCGGTCGCCCGCGCGGCTTTTTTGCTGGTCGTTGCGGCCTTTCTCCTTCTGCACGGGTACACGACACGCTGTAACCGGGTAATAACTCACAAGGAGTGATCCATCGGAGCGGGGGAGACGTAACGTGAGACACGTCGAGATCCGGGTGGTCGCCATGGGAACGGGGGCGCTGGCCCTGCTGCTGGCAGGTGGTTGCGCGGGCTCCGGAACCGAGAAAGGACAAGGTACCTCTGGCTCACGGCAGGACGTGGCTGTGAGCGTCTCTCCGGGCAACGGGGCGGCCCTGGTGGCTCCTGAACTGCCCGTCATGGTCGGGGCCGTCAATGGCGCTCTCAGGAGCGTCACGGTGCGCGGCAAGGCCGGCAACACCCTGGTCGCGGGCGTGCTGAGCGCCGACCACACCCAGTGGCGCAGCAAGCGCGGCACGGCCCCCGGCGAGACCTATCAGGTCACCGTCGTCGCCGTCGGCCCCACGGGGGCCACCAAGCAGGTGACCAGCGAGTTCTCCACGCAGAAGGCCACTCAGACCTTCGCGGTCGACAAGATCCTGCCCAACAAGGACATCACCGGCCTCACCGTGGGCGTCGGAATGCCGATCATGCTGACCTTCACCCACGGCATCACCGACCGGGTGTCGGTCGAGCGCAACCTGATGGTCCAGAGCTCCAAGCCGGTGGAGGGCGCCTGGCACTGGTTCGACGACAAGTCGGTGAGCTTCCGGCCCAAGAAGTGGTGGCCGGCCAACACCAAGGTGAAGCTCGTCGCGCAGCTCGCCGGGGTCCGCGGCGCGCCTGGCATGTACGGCGCCCAGGACTACGTCCGCGAGTTCGAGGTGGGCCGCGCCCAGATCAGCCACGCCGACACCGTCAGCCACCAGATGACGGTGAAGCGCGACGGCGAGGTCATCAGGACCATCCCGCTCAGCGCGGGGGACGGCGGAAGCTGGAACCACTACACGACCAACGGCGTCCACCTGGCCATGTCGCGCGAGGATGTCACGACCATGACCTCCCCGGACGCCGGCCCCGGCAGCGCCGGCTACTACAGCCTGACCGTCTACGACACCGTGCGCATCTCCGACACCGGCGAGTACGTCCACGGCGCCCCGTGGTCGGTGGGCTCGCAGGGCAACTCCAACGTCAGCCACGGCTGCATCAACGTCAGCCCGTCCAATGCCAAGTGGTTCAAGGAGGTCACCCTCATCGGCGACCCGATCATCGTGAGCGGCACGCCGCGTCAGCTCGACCCGGGGAACGGATGGGGACACTGGCAGGAGAGCTGGCCCCAGTGGCTGCGGTGGAGCGGGCTGCGTTCGGGCTTCACCACCGAGGCCCTGTCGGCCGTCCCGGTCAGCGACCACCTGACCCAGCAGACCGACACCTCCAAGCGGCGCGTCACCTCCTGACGGCGCACGAAGCGCGCACGGAGGTGCCGGGCCCCGGAAGGCTCCGGGGAAGGAAGGTCGAACGGAGAGGGCCCGGGCGCGTGGTGCGCCCGGGCCCTCTCCGCGGCCGGCCGCCGTGGCGGCCGGTGTGCCGATGTGTCAGTGGCCGATCGACTTGGTCGTCTCGTCCGCCGGCCCGGCGCCCACCGCCGCGTGCGGCGCCCCGTGGCCGTCGTGCCCGTTGTGGTGACCGTCGTGGCCGTCCAGGGAGATCGCCTCGGTGTCGCCCGAGTAGGTCTCGCTGAGCCGGGCCCGCAGCCGGCCGATCGGGCCGCGCATGCCCTTCGGTGGGATGCCGTCGCGGTCGGGCGCGGCGGCGATGGCCGGGATGGCCTTCTTGCCGCGCACGTGCGCCGCGATGTCCTCGGCCGGCGGCACGTGCACCTCGATGTACTCGCCGTGCGGCAGGCGCTTGATGACGCCGGACTCGACGCCGTGCGACAGCACGTCCGCGTCGTGGCGCTGGAGGCCGATGCACATGCGGTAGGTGACGAAGTACGCGATCGCCGGCCCGACGAAGATCAGCACGCGGCCGACCTCGGTCGTGGTGTAGAGCGAGATGTGGAACTTCGCCGAGATCCAGTCGTTGGCTCCCAGCAGCCACAGCAGACCGTAGAAGGTGATGGCCGCGATGCCGATCGAGGTGCGGTGCGGGTTGTTGCGGGGACGGTCGGCGAGGTGGTGCTCGCTGCGGTCACCGGTGATCCACTGCTCCGCGAACGGGTAGAGCGCCAGGCCCGTCATGATGAGGCCCATCGGCCCCAGCGCCGGGATGAGCACGCTCAGCGGCAGGGTGTGCCCCAGGAAGTTGATCTCCCACGACGGCATGAGCCGCAGCGAGCCCTCCAGGAAGCCCATGTAGAAGTCGGGCTGCGAGCCGGCCGAGATGTCGGCCGGCGTGTACGGTCCGAACAACCAGATCGGGTTGATCTGGGCGAAGGTGCCGAGCAGCGCCACCACGCCGAACGTGAACAGGAAGTACGCGCCCGACTTGGCCATGAACGACGGGTAGAACGGCGCGCCCACCACGTTCTGCTCGGTGCGGCCCTTGCCCGGCATCTGGGTGTGCTTCTGCACCCACATGAGGATCAGGTGGGCCGAGATCAGCGCCAGCAGGATGCCCGGGATCAGCAGGATGTGGATGCTGTAGAACCGCGAGATCACGTCGTGGCCCGGATACTCCCCGCCGAACAGGAAGTAGGTGATGTAGGTGCCCACCAGCGGGATGGAGATGGCCACACCCTCGGTGATCCGCAGACCGGCGCCGGAGAGCAGGTCGTCGGGCAGGGAGTAGCCGGTCAGGCCCTCCAGCAGGGCCAGGGTGAGCAGCAGGACGCCGATGATCCAGTTGAGCTCGCGCGGCTTGCGGTAGGCGCCGGTGAAGAACACCCGGAGCATGTGCACCATCATGCCCGCCACGAACAGCAGCGCCGCCCAGTGGTGGATCTGCCGGATGAGCAGGCCGCCGCGCACGTCGAAGCTGATGTGCAGCGAGGAGGCGTACGCCTCGGACATGCGCACGCCCACCAGCGGCGCGTAGGCGCCGTTGTAGGTGACCTCGCCCATGCTCGGCCTGAACCAGAACGTCAGGAACGTACCGGTGAGCAGCAGGATGACGAACGAGTACAGGGCGATCTCACCGAGCAGGAACGACCAGTGGTCCGGGAAGACCTTGCGCAGGTTGCGCTTGAGGAAGTTGCCCGCACCGATGCGCTCGTCGATGAAGTTCGCGGGTCCTGCGATGGCCTTAGGAGTGCTGTCCAGGCTCATGCCTTCCCCCTGACTTCGGCTTCGGCGTCCCCGCGCTCCCAGAAGCTGGGGCCGACCGGGACGTTGAAGTCGCTCTGTGCGATGAGGTAGCCCTCGCCGTCGACGCCGATCGGCAGCTGGGGCAGGGGACGCGCCGCGGGGCCGAAGATGACCTTCGCTCCGTCGGCGGCGTCGAAGGTGGACTGGTGGCAGGGGCAGAGGATGTGGTGCGTCGTCTGCTCGTAAAGCGCCGCGGGGCAGCCCACGTGCGTGCAGATTTTAGAGTACGCAACGATGCCGTCGTGGGTCCAATTGAGCTTGGTGCCCGATTTGAGGTCCTCCGGCCGGAACTTGATGAGGATCAGCGTGGCCTTGGCCAGCGCGTTTAGATCCTCCTCGTGCCCCTCCGGGACCACCGACAGGATGCCGCCGGGGGAGTTGAAGTCGGCCGCGCGGATCGGCTGCTTGGTGCCCTCCACCATCAGGCGAAGGCCCTTCTTCCACACCGTGTG
This sequence comes from Sphaerisporangium sp. NPDC004334, assembly GCF_053602655.1. NCBI lineage: Bacteria > Bacillati > Actinomycetota > Actinomycetes > Streptosporangiales > Streptosporangiaceae > Sphaerisporangium > Sphaerisporangium sp. NPDC004334. The sequence continues at coordinate 126,513 of NZ_JBSGDZ010000010.1, read as the reverse complement.
CCGCAGCGTCGTGCCCGGCAGGGGGCCGAGGTCCTTCAGCAGCACCAGCGGCAGCAGGCCGAGCGGGGCCGCGGCCAGCAGGAGGGTGCGGCGCAGCAGCTTGTGCTTGACGAAGCCGCTCTCGTTGGCGCCCTGCAGGAACGTCGCGTTGACGTTCTCGCGGACCTCCGCCCCGGTCGCCATCGGGTGGCGCTCCTGGACCAGGTTGTACTTCGGCATGATGCCGCGGACCCAGACCACGATGCCGGCCGCCATCGACAGCAGGGCGACGGTCAGCGAGGCTCCGAGGGCGAAGTTGGAGGTCTGGGTCTTGTCGATGGTGCCGACCTGGAAGACGACGTACGACACGATGAACACGATCGCGGCGACGAAGGACACCACGAACAGCAGGGCGACGACGCGCTCGGCCTTGCGGGCCTTGGCCGGGTCGGGGAACGTCACCCCCTCGTGCACGATCTCCTCGTGGGCGCTGGCCGGCGCGCCGAGCGCCGACGTCTCACCCCCCGGAGGGGGCGTGCCGATGACGCGCCTCGGGACGCGATCTTCGGCCTGCTCGATGTCGTTCGGAATCTCAGTCATGGTTGGCCTGACGCTTCTTCGCGGTGATCCAGATGGCGGCGAGGGCGAGGAGGCTGATGCCGACGATCCAGCCGACCAGGCCCTCGGTCACCGGGCCGATGCGGCCGAGGCCGCTGCCGCCCGGGTCGGGCTGCTGGCGGACGCTGACGATGTAGGCGATCATGTCCCGCTTCTCCTCGGGCGTGATCGTGCTGTCGTTGAAGACCGGCATCGCCTGCGGGCCCGTGGCCATCGCCTCGTAGATCTGGGTGGGGGTGGCGGGGTTCAGCGGAGGTGCGTACTTGCCGTAGGTCAGGCCGCCGCCCGACCCGACGAAGTTGTGGCACTGGATGCAGTTCGCGCGAAACAGCTCGCCGCCCTTGGCGGGGTCGCCCTTGGACGGGTCGGTCGCCTCCAGGGAGGGCTTGGTCGGACCGCCGCCCAGCGACTGCACGTACGCGGCCAGCTGCCGGATCGTGTCCTGGTTCACCCAGTCCGGCGGGCGCTTGCGCGGCGCCTGGGGGCCGGGGTCGGAGAACGGCATGCGGCCGCTGGACACCTGGAAGTCCACGGCAGCGGCGCCGACGCCGACGAGGCTCGGGCCCGATGCACCGCCGGAGGAGTAGGACCCCTCGCCGTTCAGGCCGTGGCAGCTCGCGCAGTGTGCCGCGAACAGATCCTTGCCCGCGGCCACGTCGTCCGCCTTGCCGGAGGCGATCGCCGCGTCAGCTCGGTCTCCTCCGGGCGCCACCAGGGCGTACACCCCGCCGAGGAGGCTCAGGGCAAGGAGGAGGACGGCGTATCGCGCGAGCGGATGCCGCCTCCGTGCGGTGATCGAGTTCACCGATATCCTCGTTCCGATCATTTGATGATGTAGATGGTCGCGAAGAGGCCGATCCAGACGACGTCGACGAAGTGCCAGTAGTAGGACACGACGATCGCGCTGGTGGCCTGCTCATGTGTGAAGCGCTTCGCGGCGTACGTGCGTCCCAGCATGAACAGGAACGCGATCAGACCACCGGTCACGTGCAGGCCGTGGAAGCCCGTGGTCAGGTAGAAGACCGAACCGTAGGCGTTGGAGGACAGGGTCACGCCCTCTTCCACGAGGTTGTGGTACTCGTACAGCTGCCCGCCGACGAACCAGGCGCCCATGAGGAAGCTGATGATGTACCAGAACCGGAGCTTCCTGACCTGACCCTTCTCAGCGGCCCACACGCCGAGCTGGCACGTCACACTCGACAGCACCAGCACGATCGTGTTGACCAGCGCGTACGGGATGTCCAGGTGGACGCCTTCAGGCAGCGTGGGCCAGGGTTTGCCCTGGCCGAGGCTGACCGACCGGATGGTGAAGTACATCGCGAACAGCGCCGCGAAGAACATGAGCTCAGAGGACAGCCAGACGATCGTCCCGACCTGGACCAGGTTCGGCCGGCGGGACGGTGCTGCTGTCGTCGTAATTGCGGATGCTGTCGCCACGCCCAGCATTATTGCGGCTGGAGGGGTCGGGTCGGCGCACGACCCCCCGGTAAGGCCACCTCACCCCGATAAACCAGACATAAGCCGGGAACAGCGCTAAGTGTGACTGGTCTGGGTTTCCGTCGCCGGGGACAGGTAGCATCCGTGGTGACCATACCTCGTCCCAATCGATAGTGAGCGCGACCGTGAGCATGAGGGTTCTCGTCTACAGCGACGACGCAAGCACCCGCGAGAAGGTGCGGCTGGCGATCGGACGGCGTCCCGCCGCCGACGTGCCCCTCGTGGAGATCGTCGAGTGCGCCACGCAGCCGGCGGTCGTCAAGCACCTGGACTCCGGAGAGATCGACGTGGCCGTCCTCGACGGTGAGGCCGTCCCCGCGGGCGGCATGGGCATCTGCCGCCAGGCCAAGGACGAGGTGTACGACTGCCCGCCGATCTGTGTGATCATCGGGCGTCGCGACGACCGCTGGCTGGCCGACTGGTCCCGCGCCGACGCCGTCGTGGCGCAGCCGATCGACCCCATGGCGCTCGCCGAGGCGGTCGCCGGCCTCATGCGGAGCCGTTCGGCCTCCCGCATCACCTCCCACTGACCCGGAGACCCCATGGACGCGCGCACCACGTGGCCCGCGCTGCTCACGGCCCTGCTCGCCCGTGAGCACCTCACCGCCGACGAGACCGCCTGGGCGATGGGCGAGATCATGTCCGGTTCCGCCACGACCGCCCAGATCGCCGCCTTCGCCACGGCGCTGAAGGCCAAGGGCGAGACGGTGGCCGAGGTCGTCGGGCTGGCGCGCACCATGCTCGAGCGGGCCACGCCGCTGTCGGTCGACGGCCCCACCGTCGACATCGTGGGCACCGGCGGCGACCGCGCGCACACCGTCAACGTCTCCACCATGGCCGCGATCGTCGCCGCCGCGGCCGGGGCCCGGGTCGTCAAGCACGGCAACCGCTCGGCGTCCTCCTCGGTGGGCGCCGCAGACGTGCTCGAACACCTCGGCATCGTCCTCGACCTGTCCCCGGAGTCCACCGCGCGCACGGCCGTCGAGGCGGGCATCGCGTTCTGCTTCGCGCCGGTCTACCACCCGGCCCTGCGGTTCGCCGGCCCCGTCCGCAAAGAGATCGGCATCCCGACCTTCTTCAACTTCCTCGGCCCGCTCACCAACCCGGCCCGCCCGTCGGCGCAGGCCATCGGCGTCTACGACGCGCGCATGCTGCCCGTCGTCGCCGGCGTCTTCGCCGAGCGCGGCGTGTCGGCCCTGGTGTTCCGCGGCGACGACGGCCTCGACGAACTGTCCACCGCCACCACCTCCACCGTGTGGGTCGTGCGTGACGGCACGGCCGTCGAGACCACCTTCGACCCGCTGGACATCGGCGTGCCGCGCTCCGAGGCCGACGCGCTGCGCGGCGGCGACGTCGAGTTCAACGCGCGCGCCGTCAACGACCTGGTCGGCGGGAAGCTCGGCCCGGTGCGCGACGCGGTGCTGCTCAACGCCGCGGCCGCCCTGGTCAGCCTGGACGCCGGCGCCGCCGCCCCCGACCCGGGCCCGCCCGGCGACGCCTTGGTGGCCGCGATGACCAGGGCCTACACCCGCGCCGCCGAAGCCGTCGACTCCGGCCGCGCCGCCGAAACCCTCACCCGCTGGGTCCAGATCAGCCGCTCCCACAAGAAGACCCCCTGACCGAACACCACCTGCTTCTGGTGCTCCCGGCGCGCCGTCGGAAATGCCGCCTTCGGCGCGCCTTCCTCAGGAGCCCCTCGCCGCATCGGCTCCCCGCCGCCGCCTGCGAAGTGGGGCGTTCGGCGCTGTCCATCCTGAGCGATTCCGCCCACGAATCACCCACCACCGCGCAAGGGATCCCCGCTCTCACCCTGACCCTTGCCGGCTTCGTCCTGCCGGCTTCGTGCTGCCGGGCCCGGCCGGATGGGCCGTGTCCCCGCCGCCCGCCGACGTATGCCGCGCCCCCGCCTCGTGGGTTGTGAGCCGACCGGCGCCGGCGGTGGGAGGGTGGTCGGCGAATCCGGCGCCCTCCTACGTCGCCCAGCGTGTCCCCGATGTCCGCCCTGCCATCCGGGTTCTCGCCGTCCCCGCACGCGTATGGCGCACCCGCTTGCCACCTGACTTGTGGGCGGCCCACTCCCTCGCCTCGTGGGCCATGTTCCACCGGCGCCGGCGCGGTGGGAGGGTGGTCGGCGAATCCGGCGCCGTGTAACGGCGATCGGCCGGTGCCCGTGCCTTCCGTGGCGTGCCGGCTCACGGCCGGGGTAGCGCGGGGTTCGGTGGTACCGCGTCTCAGGCAGTGAACCGCTCGGCGCTAGAGTCGGGCCAAGCCGCACTCGAAGGAGAGAGCCCGTATGATCACCGCGATCGTGCACATCAAGGCGGAGGTCGACCGGATCCCCGAAGTCGCCCAGACGATCGCCGAGCTTGACCGGGTCAGCGAGGTGTACTCGATCACCGGTGACTACGACCTGGTGGCGATGGTCAGGGTCTCCGCGTACGAGGAGATCGCCGAGGTGATCCCCGGACGCATCAACAAGGTGGCCGGCGTCCTCGCCACCGAGACCCACCTCGCCTTCCGCACCTACTCCAAGCACGACCTCGACGCGGCCTTCTCCATCGGCTTCGCCGAAGCCGACTGAACACAGGACGCCCGGAGGCAGGACCACAGCGGCGGAGGCCGGGGACGGGGACCGGAGGACGACCAGGGACGAGGACCGGACGGGAGGAGGATGGCAGGGCTGGTAGAGTGCGGGGGCACGGATTGTCGGATGTAGGAGATCAGACGTGGCAGGTGACGACGACATCTCCGGGTGATACCCGGATGTGATCAGCCACCGGCGCGCGCACAGGTGCGCGGCCGACGTGGCGGCGTCGTCGTTCCCCATGCCCGTCCCCTGCCTGGGCGCCAGCGCGCCCGGCGTGATCACACAAGGTCTCATTCATGTCCGATGCCTTCATCATCTGCTCCAACCTGTCCTTCTCCTGGCCGGACGACACCCCGGTCTTCGACGATCTGTCCTTCACCGTGGGCGGCGGCCGCACCGGCCTCGTCGCGCCGAACGGCGCCGGGAAGAGCACGCTGCTCAAGCTGATCGCCGGCGAGCTCCGGCCCACCGCGGGCGGCGTCTCCGCCGGGGGAGTGCTCGGCTACCTCCCGCAGACGCTGCCCCTGCTCGGCGACCCGACGGTGGCCGAGGTCCTCGGCGTCGCGCCGGTGATCGAGGCGCTGGACGCCATCGAGGCCGGTGACGCCAGCGAGGAGCACTTCACCACGATCGGCGACGACTGGGACATCGAGGAGCGCACCCGGGCCCAGCTCGACCGGCTCGGCCTCGGCGACCTCGCCCTCACCCGCCCCCTGCACACCCTCAGCGGCGGCCAGGTCGTCTCGCTCGGCCTGGCGGCGCAGCTCCTCAGACGCCCCGACGTCCTGCTGCTCGACGAGCCCACCAACAACCTCGACCTCGACGCGCGCCGCAAGCTCTACGCGGTGCTCGAAGACTGGAACGGCTGCCTGCTGCTGGTCAGCCACGACCGGGCGCTGCTCGACCGCATGGACCGCATCGCCGAGCTCGACGGGGGAGAGCTGCGCTCCTACGGCGGGAATTTCACCGAGTACGAGGAGGCCGTCCGCGCCGCCCGTGAGGTCGCCGAGAAGAACATCCGCAACGCCGAGCAGGAGGTCAAGCGCGAGAAGCGCGAGATGCAGCAGGCACGTGAGCGGGCCGAACGCCGGGCGAGCAACGCCGCGCGCAACCTGGGCAACGCCGGCCTACCGAAGATCATCGCCGGGGGCCTGAAGCGGCGCGCCCAGGAGTCGGCGGGCAGGTCCAACGAGACGCACGCCGCGCGGGTAGGCGACGCCAAGTCCAAGCTGGACGAGGCGAGCCGGGCCCTGCGCGACGAGCAGAAGATCACGCTGGAGCTGCCCGGCACCAACGTCCCCGCCGGGCGCACGGTCTTCCTCGGCGAGCGGATGCAGGTCCGCTACGGCGAGCGGCCCCTGTTCGCGGGCGATGGCCTCGACCTGACCATCCGGGGGCCCGAGCGTATCGCCCTGACCGGCTCCAACGGCGCCGGCAAGTCGACTCTGCTGCGTCTGCTCCACGGCGACCTGGAGCCGGAGGGCGGCCTGGTCAGACGGGCCGACGGCCGGGTGGCGTACCTGTCCCAGCGGCTGGACCTGCTGGACCTCGGCCGCACCGTGGCGGAGAACCTCGCCGCGTCCGCGCCCGAGATGCCGGAGGCGCAGCGGATGAACCTGCTCGCCCGCTTCCTGTTCCGCGGCCAGCGCGTCCACCTGCCGGTCGGCGTGCTGTCCGGCGGCGAGCGGCTGCGCGCCACCCTGGCCTGCGTCCTGTACGCCGAGCCCGCGCCCCAGTTGCTGCTGCTGGACGAGCCGACCAACAACCTCGACCTGGTCAGCGTCGGCCAGCTGGAGAGCGCGCTGAACGCCTACGAGGGCGCCTTCGTGGTCGTCAGCCACGACGAACGCTTCCTCGCCGAGATCAAGGTCGACCGCTGGCTCCGGCTCTCCGACGCCCGCCTCCAGGAGACCGCCGCTCCTGAGCCCGCCTGACGCCTCTCCGCGACTGTTCCCCTGGTGATATCGCATGTCTGAGACAGCTCTGCTCGCGCACGACCTCGTGCGCATCCTTGGGACGAGGCGGGTGCTCGACGGGGTCTCCCTGACCGCTTCGCCCGGGCACCGTATCGGCCTGATCGGCGAGAACGGCGTCGGCAAGTCCACGCTGCTGCGGCTGCTGGCCGGGGTCGACGAGCCGGACGCCGGCAGCGTCGTCCGGCCACCCGACCTGGGCTTCCTGCACCAGGAGATGCCGTTCGACGCCGCCGCCACGATCGCCGGCGTGCTGGACGACGCCCTGCGCGAAACGCGCGACGACCTGGCCGAGCTGGACAGGCTCGCCGCCGCGCTCGCCGGCGCCCCGCCGGACTCCCCGGCCGCGGCCGGGCTTCTCGCCGCCTACGGTGAGCGGCTCGAACGCGCGCAGCAGGACGAGGCGTGGGACGCCGACCGGCGTGCCGAGATCGTCCTGGCCGGGCTCGGGCTCGGCGGCGTGCCGCACGACCGCACGCTGGGATCCCTGTCCGGGGGCCAGCGGGCCAGGCTGGCGCTCGCCGCCCTGCTGGTCCGGCGTCCGGCGGCCCTGCTGCTGGACGAGCCCACCAACCATCTCGACGACGACGCCGCGATCTTCCTGGAGGAACGGCTGCGCGGCCTGCCCGGCGCCGTCGTGGTGGCCAGCCACGACCGGGCGTTCCTCGACGCCGTCTGCACGGACATGGTCGACCTCGATCCGGCGGTGGACGGGCCTGTCCGGTACGGCGGCGACTACACCGCCTACCAGGCGGAGAAGCGTGCGGAGCGAGAGCGGTGGCGGCGGCGCTTCGCCGAAGAGCAGGAGGAACTCGCCGAGCTGCGCCGCTCGGTCGCCGTCGCCGCGCAACAGGTCGCGCCGAACCGTCTGCTGCGCGACAAGGACAAGATGGGCTACGGCCACCGGAGCGGCCGGGTGCAGAACCAGATCTCGCACCGAGTGCGCGACGCCGCCCGCAGGCTCGCCGACCTGGAACGCGCCCAGGTGCCCCCGCCCCCGGCGCCGCTACGGTTCCATCCGCGCGCCCTCGCCACCACCGCCCCTGATGGGACCGTCACCTCCGGCGACCCCGGCGACTCCCGCCGACTCGCCCAGGTCGACCGGCCGGAGACCGGCCTGGCCCCGCTCGCCGATGGGCTGCTGGTGTCGTTGCGGGGAATTCGCGTACCTGGCCGGCTCACGCTCGATCGCATGGACGTGTCGGCGACCGATCGTCTGCTGGTCACCGGGCCGAACGGAGCGGGGAAGTCGACGCTTCTCGCGGTGCTGGCCGGGCGGCTGGAGACCTCCGGCGAGGTGCGGCGGCGGCGTGGGCTGCGGGTCGGCCTGCTGGCCCAGGACACCGTGTTCGACCGGCCGGACCGTACCGCCCTGGAGATCTACGACCAGACACTCGGGGCCGAGCGCGCCGATTGGGTGCCGCTCCGCTCGCTGGGCCTGCTCGGCCCGCGAGAGCGCGGCAAGCGGGTCGCGGAACTGTCGACCGGCCAGCGCCGCCGGCTCGCGCTGGCGCTGCTCGTGGCGGACCCGCCGGAGCTGCTGCTGCTCGACGAGCCGACCAACCACCTCTCGCCCCGCCTGTCCGACGAGCTCGAAGAGGCTCTGGGCGCGGGTCCCGGCGCCATCGTGGTCGCCAGCCACGACCGCTGGCTCCGCTCCCGCTGGCCGGGCCGGGAGATCCGTCTGCCGTCCCCCTGAACCGCGGGTGCCCCGAGAGGCGGGACGGACGTCAGGAGGCGTGGCCGGGAGCGGCGCCGACCCAGCGGTGATAGGCGTCGAGGTCGACGTTGCCGCCGCACACGATGGTGACGACGTGCCGTCCGGCGAAGCGGTCACGGTCTTCGAGGATCGCCGCGATGCCGAGCGCGGCCGATGGTTCGACGACCAGACCGGCGTGGTCGAGGAGCATCCGCATCCCGGCCATGATCGACGTCTCCTGGACCAGGACGGCGTCGTCGGCGACCAGGAGGAGGTCGTCCAGCACGGCCGGGATGGGGCGGCGGCCGGCGACGCCGTCGGCGATGGTGTCGGTCGAGTCGGTGGTGACGACGCGCCGTTCGTGGAAGGAGCGGGTCATCGCCGGTGCGCCTAGAGGCTGGACGCAGATCACCTCGACCCCGGGCGCCAAGCCTTTCAGCACGTGACCCACGCCGGTGGCCAGCGCCCCGCCGCCGAGCGCGATCAGGACGGCGTCGAACGACGATGCGGAGCCCGCCAGTTCCAGGCCGATGGTCGCCGCGCCCTCGCAGGTCTCGATGTCCAGGCTGTCCTCGACCAGCCGGATGCCCTCGTACCGCGCGAGGTCCGCGGCCCGTTCGCGAGCCAGGTCGAAGTCACCGTCCACCAGTTCCAGCGTGGCGCCGAACGCGCGGATGCGGTCGAGCTTGGCCGCGGGCGCGGAACGGGAGGCCACGACGGTCACGTCGAGGCCCCGGCCGCGGCCGGACCAGGCGAGCGCCTGCCCCAGATTGCCCGCACTGGCGCACACCGCGGCCCGCGAACCCTCGTCGGCGAGCAGGCTCGCGATCACCTCGGTGCCGCGGGCCTTGAAGCTGCGTACCGGGTTCGCCGTTTCGAGCTTGATGCTCACCGCGCAGCCCAGGCCGGGCTCCAGCGCCTCACAGGGATACAGCGGAGTGTCGAGGAACATCGGGTCGATCAGCCGGCGAGCCGCCCGAATTCGAGCGGTGTCGAGGCGCGTCTCCTGCACGAATCGTCAGTGTAGCGCCGCCGGACCTGTTCCATTAGGGGAAGGTCAACCTGGTCGAACTGGCCAAACGCCGCCCGTCACAGCAGTTCGCGGAACTGTGCGACCGCGTCCTCGGCCTCGACGGCACCATGGCCAGGCTGTACACGGCCACGACATGGCCCCGCGCGCCAGAGCACTTCCGCCCCTGGCTGGATGAGGAACAGGACGCCACCGACCTTTACTGCTGGGAGCCGACGATCGTCCCGGGACTCCTGCAGACCCAGGGATACGCGCGGCACATCCTCGGCGCATCGCCAGGCATCACCGAGGACGAGGTCGAACAACGCGTCGCGGGGCGCGTGCGGAGAAGGACCATCCTTGACCGCGAGCGACCGCCGCTGATCAGCGCGGTCATCGACGAGGCCGTGTTGCACCGCAACATCGGCGGACCCGCCGTCATGGCGGATCAGCTGCGATTTTCTCCTCGAAATGGCCCGGCTTCCCCAGGTGACCATCCAAGTGGTGCCGCAAACGGTCGGCGTGCACTGCGGAGTCGCCGGAGGATTCATCATCGCCGAACGCAACGGAGCGGCCTACGCTGCCTTCGTAAGCGGGCAACCTTACGGGCGCACGGCTCTGCGCGATCGCGATCATCGCTGTCCGCGTCGCCCCGTCCCAGGCCAAGGCCCGCGAGGCCAAGCGCAGTCGCGCTTCCGACTGAGCATTCGCGGACGATTCAGCCAGCACCCGCCAGGTCGGACGAGAGGCGGATCGGCGCAGGGAAGAGGCGAACACTTGGACTCGATCCTCAGCGAGCCGGCTAACAGAGCGTGGCCACGCTCACTATGAGATCGCCGTGTTGCTCGGAGTGAGCCACGCGGTCGGAGGACCGATCCGGACGCCGTGCGTGTGGCTAAGCGACTTTGACCGAATGGGGACCGACACTGATGGTGATGTCCACATGCCCGCCCAGCGCGGCTGCGTAAGCCCGGAGAGTCTCCAGTTCCATGGCCTCGACATTGCCGTTTTCGATCTGAGAGATCCGCGATTGGGATACGCCCAGGATCTCGGCGACCTCTGCTTGGGTCTTCCCGGTGGACTTGCGGAGCTCACTCAGGTGATGCCCGGCGACGTAGGCGTCGAGTTCGGCACGGGCCTTGGCCTGGCGTTCCGGGTCCGCCAACTCGGGATGACGGCGGTGTGCTTCGGCCTTGACGTCCTGCCACCGGCGGGCGGTGCTCATCGATCGGCCTCCTTGGCAAGGCGGTCGATGGCCTGCTCGATCAACGCTGCGGTGTCCGGGTCGGACTCGCAGAGCTTCAAGAATTAGGCCTCGACTGGTTCCAGGAGGATGATATCCCACGTCATGCGGCCAATATAAGCTGTGACTCATGTTCTTTCGGCCGCATCATGGACATCGGTGAGGGTCCGCCACTCGAGATCGGCCCGTTGACGTTGATAGGGGACCGCTCACCGGCAGGGGGCCAAAACCGCCGAGCCCGCTCGGGCGGCTGAGGTGATGGCCGTTGTCAGCGGAGGGGGCGGCCTTCGCGGGGGTGGCGGGGGTGGAGGTTCTCGTAGGCGCGCATGCCGTCGTAGGCGCGGTCGATGCGGGACTTCAGACGGGCGGCGCCGCGGGCCGGCAGGCTCCAGCCGCCGTCCACGCGGACCAGCCGGACACCGGGGGACTCCAGCCAGCGCAGGATGCACTCGGTCTCTTCGGCGATGGCGGCCGGGAGCGGGCCAGGCCCGGGCGTGACGGTCTCGGCGGTGGCGACCAGGGCGTCGACGTACGGAGTCGGATGGGCGCCCTTGGGCATCACGCCCGCCGCGGTCAGGCGGCCGTACCGCACGACGTGGATGTCCCAGCCGCCGTCGAAGGCGGGGCTGGCGGCGATCAGCTCGGGTATGCCGGTCAGTGACCGCAGCCGCTGCATGCGCGCCGCCGTGCGCACGTAGACGGCCAGCCGGTCGCGGTCGACCGCGGCCTCCTCATAGCGCTGCTCGGCGGCCAGTCGCTGCATGCGGGCCTCCAGCGCCGAGAACACCGGGCCCGGGTCGTGTTCCATGGCGGCGCGGGCCTCGTCGGCGTGGCGCCGGTACTCGTCGACCCCCTGGCGGCCCTCGCACGGCGCCCCGCAGCGGCCCATCTCGGCCAGCACGCACGCGGGACGGCTGGTGCGCGTGGAGATGCGCTCGGTGCACTGCCGCAGCGGCACGGCCTCGTGCAGCGCCGACTTGGCGTCCTCGGCGCCGCGCGCGGAGGTGAAGGGGCCGAGATAGGTGCCCTGGTCGGCCTTGACCTCGCGGACGACGGACAGGCGGGGGAACGGCTCGTCGGTCAGTTTGAGCCAGACGACCTTCTCGGGGAACCGCGACCGGCGGTTGTAGCGGGGCTTGGTCGCCCCGATCAGCCGCAGCTCGCGCACCTCGGCCTCCAGGCCGGTGGCGCAGACGATCGGCCGCACCCGCTCGGCGATGCCGATCATCTCGCGGATGCGCGGCCGGGTCTCGCTGGCGGTGAAGTAGGACTTGACCCGCTGGCGCAGGTCGCCGCTCTTGCCGACGTACAGGGCCTCGCCGCGTTCGTCCTCGAAGACGTAGACGCCGGGGGCGCTCGGGATGCTCGCGGCCAGGTGACGCTTGCGCTTCTGCTCGGGGGTGGGGGCCCGGACGAAGCCCTTGAGCTCTTCGAGGGTCTGCACGCCGTAGGCCCCGACGCGTTCGATGAGCGCGTGCAGGACGTCGACGGTCGCCTTGGCATCGGCCAGGGCGCGGTGACACGGCTCGGTGCCGCTGCGGAAGACCCGGGCCAGAGTGGAGAGCTTGCAGTTGGGCACCTCGTCGCGCGTCAGGACGCGCCGGGCCAGGTCGGCGGTGTCGACCACCGGATTGGCCGGGGGAGGGTAGCCGTGGGCCTGGCAGTTGGCCTTGATGAAGCCGACGTCGAAGGGGGCGTTGTGCGCGACCAGCGTGGCGCCGCGCGTGAACTCCAGGAACGCGGGCAGGACCTGCTCGATGCGCGGCGCGGCCATGACCATCACGTCGGTGATGCCGGTGAGCACGGCGATGAACGGCGGGATGGGACGGCCGGGGTCGACGAGCGTGGCGAACTCGCCGAGCACCTCGCCACCGCGCACCTTGACCGCGCCGATCTCGGTGATGGCGTGCTCGGCGGACGAACCGCCCGTCGTCTCCAGGTCGAACACGACGAAGGTCACCTGGTCGAGGGGCGTGCCCAGATCGTCCAGAGTTCCTTGAACACCGATCTCCACGCCCATGACCATACGATCGCGGTCCGACAGTTCCGCACCGGCCATGCCCGATCGCACCGGCCCGTGGGCCCGCCGCCCCGCGGCGGGCGGCCTTCGCCGCCGCGCGCACCTGCGCCGACACTCCGTCGACGCGCCGTTCGCCGGTCGGCGGTCCGGCGCAAGGGGGTCTGACACGGCACTTGTGGGGCGGCCGTGAGCCAGGAACCGGGTGGGAACGGCGCTGACCACGAACGTGCCAGCCGTACCCTTGTCGGATAGAAGAAATTTGAATGGCCAGTCAGCTAGGGGACGACGGATGAGTTCAGCCGGAGAAGGCCTGTCTCGCCCGCTGCCCGAGCAGGTCCGCTTACACGTCGTCGAGCTCGCCGCCCAGGTGCTCGGCACGATGCAGCCCGCGATGATCCCCGCGCCGTTGAAGGGCATCGCGAGGTTCGATCCGCGCAAGCGCGCCCGCCTGGGCAGCGCGCCGATCGCCGCGCAACTCGAGACCGACAAGGAGTTCCGCGAGACCGTCGCCGAGAGCCTCAAGGAGGCGTGGCCCGAGCTGGTGGCCAGCCTGGAGGAGGGCACGGTGCCGCCGGCGGCCGAGCCGGTGCTCGTCGCGGCCGCGGCCTACCTGACGCGCCCTCCCGGCTGGCCCGACCTGGTGGAGACCGCCCGCTCCGACCTGGAGCAGGCGGCGGCCGTCGCCGAGGGCAGCGCCCAGGAGCAGACCGTCGTGCGCCTGCGCGAGCAGCTCGCCGCGCAGAAGGCCGCCGCCAAGGAGGAGGCCGAGCGGCTGCGCGACCAGCTCAAGGCGTCCCGCGCCGAGGTGGCCGATTTGCGGCGCAAGCTGCACGACGCCCGCGAACGGGGCAGGCTGGCCGAGGAGCGGGCCGCCGAGTTGCGGGCGCTCGAGCAGGAGGTCCGCACGGCGGTGTCCTCTGCGACCAGCGCGGCCGAAAGCGAGCTTCGCAAACTCCGCGAACGCCTGTCCGACGCCGAGCGAGCCCTCGAAGCCAGCCGCCGTGCCGCGCGCGAGGGCCGCAGCATCGAGGACGCCCGCATCCGCGTCCTGCTGGACACCTTGCAGGACGCGGCCGCCGGCCTGCGCAGCGAGCTCGCGCTGCCCGTGGCGATCAGCAAGCCGGCCGACTCGGTGAGCGCCGTGACCCCCGGCACGCCCTCGGTGCGCGCCGTGCCGGCCCGTGCCCTGGCCGACGACGACCCGGTGCTGCTGGACCAGCTGCTGGCCATCCCGCACCTGCACCTCGTCGTGGACGGCTACAACGTCACCAAGACCGGCTACCCGTCGCTCACCCTGCTGGACCAGCGGTCGCGGCTGCTCACCGGCCTCGGCGGGCTGGCGGTGCAGACCAGGGTCGAGGTCACCTGCGTGTTCGACGGCGCCGAGCTGAACGGCCCGGTCCAGGTGTCGGCGCCGCGCGGAGTGCGGGTGCTGTTCAGCGCGCCGGGGGAGATCGCCGACGACCTCATCCGGCAGCTGGTGCGCGCCGAGCCGCCCGGCCGGGCCGTCGCGGTGGTGTCCTCCGACCGCGAGGTCGCCGACTCGGTGCGGCGCATGGGCGCCCGTCCCGTGCCCTCGACACTGCTGCTGCGCCGCCTCGGCCGTTCCTGACGACGCCCGTTCCCGACGACGCCCGTCCGTGACGACGCCCGTCCGCCCGCCGCGGACGGGCCGTGGTCCCGTGGCGCCCGGCGCCCGCGATCGTCGTGGCGACGCGATTTCCCATCGCTTGACTGTTCTCAAACCATTTACTGGCGAAGAGGTGCAGGTATCCATGCCTTTTCTGTAGGATCACCGCCCAGGTTGTCTCACTTGTCTCGCAGAGGGAGCTGGCGTCCCAGTGGTCGTGCGTGGGATCCGGGCGATAGGGCGGATACCTTTGGCCGCCGGTCTGATCGTCGCCGTCATGGCGACCCAGACGGGCGGAGCGGAGGCCAAGCCGAAGCCGACGATCGCCCAGACGAAGGCGCGGCTGGCCAAGCTCAACGACCAGGCCGACAAGGTGGTGGACCGCTACAACCTGGCCGGCGAGCAGTGGAAGAAGGCCAGGAAGGAGTACAACTCCCTCAACGGCCGCCTGAAGGGCGAGCTCGGCCGCGTCGATGACCTGCGCGTCGGCCTGGTGTCGGTCGCGATCAGCACCTACCAGTCCGGTGACGTCCTGTCCTGGTCCAACCTGATCACCCAGCCCGACCCCGAGGCGCTGCTGGCCGGGCTGGCCTCCATCGACCAGATGTCGGCGGGCCAGTCACGCACGATCAGCGCGTACGAGCAGGCCACCCGGTCGCTCAAGGGGCAGCGCGACAAGGCCAAGGGCGCTTACGACAAGGCCGTCAAGCTGCTGGACGACCTGCGCCGGCAGAAGAAGGACGTCGAGAAGCTGGTCGGGGAGCAGGAGCGGCTCCTGCGCAAGCTGAACGCCTACAACCCCGGCAATCCGAACAGCCCAGGCATCAAGTACACCGGGGCCGCCTCCGGCAACGCCCGCGCGGCGCTGCAGTTCGCCTTCGCGCAGGTCGGCAAGCCCTATCGCTATGGCGGCACCGGGCCGGGCGCCTGGGACTGCTCGGGCCTCACCCAGGCGTCCTGGCGGGCGGCCGGGGTCAGCCTGCCGCGCACCGCCGCCCAGCAGTACTCCTGGGGCGCCTCCCGCCGGGTCTCCCTGAACGCTTTGCAGCCGGGCGACCTGCTGTTCGCCGCGGGCCTCGGTCACGTCGGCATGTACGCGGGCGGCGGCAAGATGGTGCACGCGCCCCGCACCGGAGACGTCGTCAAGGTCGTCCCCCTCTCCAGCTACCGGGGGATCATCGGCGCCGTCCGCCCCTGACGCACCGCACGGACCAAGCCACGCCCCCGGCCGGGACTTCCGGCGCGGGGGCGTTCGCGTTCTACGGCCCAGCCCGTTCTACGGCTCAGCACCGTTCTACGGCTCAGCCCGTTCTGCAAGTCAGCGCGTTCTACGAGCCGGAGCGCGGTCTGTGGCCGGCGCGGGGAGCCGGTCAGGGGCGGCGGGCCGCCCAGGCGGTGCGGGTGCCCCGGACGGTCAGGTCGCGGCGGTGCAGGAGGGCCCCGGGGTCGTCCTGCGCGAGCAGGCGGTCCAGGGCGTCGAGGTCGTCGGCGGGCAGCCGGTCGTCGAGGCCCCGGCGGATGTGGCTCAAGTAGGCATGTGCGTAGCGTCCGGTCTCCGGCGGCGCCGGAGCCGCCTCGGTGCTGAATCGGTGCTCGGCGGCGATCTGGAAACCGGCCCGCTCCAGGTACGGACGCCAGTCCGGGTGCGCGTTCCAGCCCGCCCGCGCCATCGCCTCGTGGCAGCGCGCCTCCAGGCCCGGCCGGCCGAACCCGATGTCGTCGGGCAGGAAGCGCGGAGGACCGTCCATCTCGACGACCACCAGCAGGCCGCCGGGGTTCAGCGCGGCGTGCAGGTCGGTGAGCACGCGGTGCGGGTCGGCGACCTCGTGCAAGGACGAGGACGCCCACGCGAGGTCCACTCCGCCGACCGAGGGCCAGGCGAGGTCCAGGTCGGCCTGTACGACGCGCAGCCGGTCGGCCAGCCCGCGCTCGCGCGCCGTGGCCTGGAGGCGTCCGAGCATCAAGGGGGACCTGTCGACGGCGACGACCTCGGCGGTCGCGAAGCGGCGCGCGAAGGCCAGGCCGCCGGTGCCCGTCCCGGCGCCCACGTCGACGATGGTTCGGGGCGCGTCGGGGGCGTGCCGCGCGGCCCACTCGGTCACCTTCTCCAGGTAGGCGCCGAGCACCACCGCGTCCAGGTCGAGCAGGTCCGCCAGGCCGGCCTCGTCATGGTGCGCGTGGCCCTCGCCATCGTGGTCATGGCGGCCATGTTGATCTTCACGGTCAAGGTGATCATGGTGCTGTGCATGCGACATCATGGCCGGCAGGCTAGGCGCTCGCAGCGCGAATGAGCACACCCTCTTGCCGGTATGGCAAGGACGCTCGCCCACCGGTGGCCTGGCGAACGGCCGGGGGCCGTGAGCCGAGGGTCCACCGGGTCGCCCGCCGCACACGGCACCGGATCGGCCGTCCCTCGCCCCGCCGACCCGGCGCCGGGAAAGGCACGCTCGAACGGGTCTGGCTCGGTGTGCGGGCTGGTCCGGTGGTGGGTGGGGGTCGTGGAGGTCGTGGGTCGTGGGTCGTGGGGTCAGGGGCGGTCGGGGGAGGCGGGGAGGTCGCGGCGGTGCCTTAGGGGGCCGGTGAGAAGGATCAGGCCGGTCAGGGCGAGCCCGGCCGTGACGACCCACATCGACGGACGGGTGCCGATGGCGCCGCCGAGCGCTCCGCCGAGCAGGGCGCCGAGCGGGATGGTGCCGTAGTTGACGAACTGCATGCTCACGGAGACCCGGCCGAGCAGGTGCCGGGGGACGTAGGTCTGACGGAAGCCCGCCTTGATGATGTTGCCCGCCACCACGCCCGTGACCAGGACGAACCCGCCGGCCACCGCGACCGCCAGCCACGGGCCCCGGTGGGCCAGCGGAATGAGCAGGCCGAACGGCGCGCCGAGCGCCTCGAACACGATCATGGCGCGGGCGCTGCCGAGCCTCCTGGACACCCAGGTGGCGCTCGCCGCGCCCGCCAGGCCGCCGACGCTCATGACCGCCATCAGCCCGCCGACCGCGCCGGGGCCGACGCCGACGTCGCGCACCAGGAAGACGACCAGGATGGCCTGGTATCCCATGAGCCCGAGGTTGCTGGCCGCCCCGAACACCGTGAGCACCCGCAGGTAGGGGTCGCGGGCGACGAAGCGCAGGCCCTCGCCGATCTCGCGTCGAAGCGTCGTGGCCCGCCGCTCGCGCGACACCGGGGCCTCGCGGGTTCTGATGCCGAGCAGGCACAGTGCCGAGACCACGAAGCTCGCCGCGTCGGCGAGCAGCGCGGTGACCGCGCCGAACACCTGGGCGACCAGACCGGCGGCTCCCGGGCCCACCACTTCGACGGCCGACTCGCCGCCCTGGAGCTTGGCGTTGCCCTCGGGCAGGTCGGCGGGGACGACGATCGAGGGGAGGTACACCTGGTAGGAGGTCTGGAAGAACACCTTGGCGGTGCCCGTGAGCAGCGCGACGGCCAGTAGATGGCCGACGGTCAGCACGCCCTGCCACGCGGCCACCGGCACGCTGAGGAACAGCAGGAACGACACGGCGTCGCAGGTCAGCATCACGGGCCTGCGGGGCAGGCGGTCGACCCAGGCTCCGGCGGGCAGGCCGATGAGCACCCACGGCACCCACGCCGCGGCGGTGAGCAGAGCGACCTCCAGCGTGGTCGCGTGGAGCGCGGTGATCGCGACCAGGGGCAGGGCCACCGAGGTGAGAGAGCTGCCGAAGCCGCTGGTGGTCTCGCCGACCCACAGCAGCCGGAAGTCGCGGTCGCGCAGCAGCCCCCAGCGGCCCCGGGAACGGGACGCGGCGGGCGCGGCCGCCGCGGTGAGGCCGTTCACGGCCGGCCCGGGACGCCGAAGGCGAAGACGAACACCGGCTCGCGGGGCCGCCCGTCGTCGGGGATCTCCCGGGTGGCCCACCTGCTGAGGAGCTCCAGGAACTGCGCCTCGAACTCGTGCAGCTCGTCTGGGGTGAGCCGCAGCCACTTGTCGGTGGAGAAGGGGGCGTCCTGCCAGGCCGCCCGCTCGTCCTCGCTCGCGGCGTACCAGGCGCGGACCATGCTGACGTGGTGTTCGAGGTTGAGGGACGCCGCCGCGCTGGCGATGGCGGCGGTCGCGGGGTCGCCGCCGAAGTCGGACTCGCTCCAGCGCAGCTCGGCCGAGGACAGTCGCCACCAGCGTTCGCGCCGGTCGCGGGCGAGCTCAGGGGCCTCCTCGATGAGCTCGCTGCCGGCCAGGACGCGCAGGTGGTGGCTCGCGTTGGCGACGGCCTGCCCGGTGTGCTCGGCCAGCATGCTGGCGGTGCAGGGACCGTAGACCTTCAGCGCGTCCATGAGGCGCCGCCTCGTGGGATGCGACAGGGCGGCCAGCACCCGTGAGTCGGTGATCGTGCGTACGTCTTCGTCGGCCATGCGCCCACTTTGACATGAGCAACGAACGTTGCACAACAGGTATTGCGTAATTGTCATTGCGGAAGCGCTGTTGCCGAAGGATCATTGCGGAACAGACGTCGTGGGTATCGGGTCTCGGGTGCGGAGCGTGACATGCGGGGTCCGAATCCCGGTCCGCCGGGCGGTGCTAGGGGGACCGTTCCCCCTCCAAGATCCCTGAACGGGTGTGACTGATGTGACTTGTGTGACTCACGTCAGGTGCCGTTTCGGGATATGTGAGGGGAATCACATACGGGTAACGGATGCGCTTGTTGTGCAGGGGTTTCCTGATTAAGAAGCCCCTTATTTGATCTACGCGACTTGGTCACGGCTTTGCCTCAATTTGAGGTTCTGTGTAACTTCTGGCCCGCGGCGAGCACGCCATGCCGTCGCGAACGGAGCCGGTCTTCCGACCGGCTCCACGCATGACAATCCAGCGGTCGCCGTCGCCCCAGTAAGGCGCGAGCCAGGACCCCAAAGGGGCGGTGACCTGCCGAATCCGTGCGGCAAGGAGCACGGAACCGGGGACCCAATCGATCCTAAACGCGGGATCAGGGGGTGAATCGACGCCTTGGCGTCGTAGGGCTACTTCCATGCCCGAATCCGTCAGCTAACCCGGTAGGCGTGAGTGGAAGAATCAAGGAGCGATCCTGTCCAGCACCACCCAGAACCCTCGTCTGTCGCGCATTGCCCGCTTCTCTCTCGGCGGTGTGGCGCTCACGATGACGGCCTCCGTGGGAGCCGTGGCGACGCAGGCGACGGCGGCTGACGCCGCCACGGCGGCACCCGCTCAGGGCCCGTCAGAGCAGTCCGTCTACGGCCCGGCCGGGCTGATCGAGACACCGAGCATCACCGGGGCATCCGAGCCCGCCGGCACGGCCGCGGTGAGCGAGGCGAGCACATCCAGCGCCTCCCGCACATCCAAGAGCAAGGCCAAGGTGAGCAGGGCCGCCCGGCAGCAGTTCAAGGCGCACACGGCCGTCGCGGTGGCGAAGAAGCAGATCGGCGACCCCTACCGCTGGGGCGCCAGCGGCCCGGGGGCCTTCGACTGCTCCGGCCTGATGCTGTACGCCTGGCGCAAGGCCGGTGTGAAGCTGCCCCGCATCGCCGCCGGCCAGTTCCGCACGGTGCGGAAGAAGGTGTCCTGGAAGAACCTCAAGCAGGGTGACCTGATGTTCTTCTACGGACTCGGCCACGTCGGCATGTACGTCGGGCACGGCAAGATGATCCACTCGCCGCACACCGGCGCGCGGGTGCGCATCGACAAGCTGTCGGGCTACCGGAAGGCGTCCTTCGTCGGCGCCGTCCGCCCCGGCGCCTGACCGGCGGGACGACCCCGGCTTGACCCCGCGGAACCACCCCCGCCCATCCAGGGCTCCGCTGGGTCCGGTGCGCCGGCCGCCCGTGCCGATCCGCTCCCGGTTCCCACGAGGAGCCGGTCGATCTCCGGGCAGTCCCGGGATGCCGGCCGGCGGTTCCGGATCCTGACCGGCGGTTCCAGAAGCCGACCGGTGGACCCGGGAACCGACCGGCGGTTCCATAAGCCGACCGGCGGCTCCGGGAACCGACCGGCGGTTCGGGAAGCCGACCGGCGGTTCCGGAAGCCGATCTACCGTTCCGGAGGCCGATCGGCGCGAGGGACTCCTCCGGGAGAGCGTCTCCGAGAGGTGCCCCCGCTCCTCGAAGACGTTTTCCGGGTGGTGCACATGCCCCTCGCGCCGGTCGTGAAGGCCCCGTCCGCTCCTCCCCCCTCGGAGCGGACGGGGCCTTCGCACGTCCGCGCCGCGCCACATCGGCGAGGCGCGACACGACCGGGCGCAACCTTCGCGCGTCCATGCCCCGCCAGGCCGATGTGCCGCCGGGAACTCGATACGGGGCCGCCGCCGGGACGGCTGGTGGGGGTCCGCCCCTGGGACGCCGATGTGGCCGGGAAGGACGAGCAGGTAGATTTCCCGCATGCGCGTCGTGTGGCTCTGGGCCGTCCTGGCGGGGTTGCTGACCGTGCTGACGGGGCCCTCCGCCGTCGAGGACGATCTCGGACGGCGGGCGCGGACGCTGATCGGCGAGCATCCGGAGATATGGTCCGGCGCGCGGACCTTCCGCGGCGACCTCTCCCTCGTGGTCGCGGCCCCAGATGCCCTTGGCGCCCCTGGAGCCCTCACCGCCCATGGAGCCCCCACGGCTTCTGGAACCACGGCCTCGCGGGCCGCGACGGCCTCCGCAGCCGGCCCCGTCCCCGGAGGCGGGGCCGCCGCGGCCTCCGGAGCCGCGTTCGCCGACCTGGCGCGCCGGGCCGACCGGGCGAGCCGGCTGGTCGCCCGCGTCGTGGGCCCGGTGCGTCCGCTGATCGCCGTTCCCGCCACGACCGAGCAGGCGGCCGTGCTGGCCGCGCCCGCGCAGGTGAACGGCCTGGCCGCGGTGGCGGGCGCCGACCGGGTGATCGTGGAGCCGCGGTCCTTCGCCCGCCTGACCGCCGCCGGCCGCGACGTCGTCCTCGCCCACGAGATCACGCACATCGCCACCGGGGCGGCGCTCGACGGGAGCACGCCCAAATGGCTGGTCGAGGGGTTCGCGGACTACGTCGGCTATCTCGACGCCGGCATCCCGGCGCGCCGGGCCGCGGCCGAACTGGCCGACGAGGTGCGCGCCGGACGGACGCCCGAACGGCTGCCCGGGCCGGAAACGTTCGCCGCCGGCTCCGCGCGGCAGGCCCAGGCGTACGAGGAGGCCTGGCTCGCCTGCCGGTATGTCGCGGGGCGCTTCGGCGAACGCGCTCTGGTGAGCCTCTACCGTGAGTCCAGGCACGGGGACGTGCGGGCGGCGCTGTCCCGCACGCTCCGCATGAGCCTGGAGCGGTTCACCGCCGCCTGGCGCGAGTACGTCCGAGACCAGCTCGCATGACCACGGTGGCGGCGCGGCGCAGGGGAGAGCATGGAGCGAAGTGACGAGACCGGCCGCGTGGCCGGCCCGGCGGGCGACGCCGGGGCACGCGCCGGCGCGGACGCGCACGCCCGCACGGGCCCATCCGACGGTCCGGGCACAGGTGACGGTCCAGGCATCGGCTCGGTGCCGCCCGGTGGCGCGGATGACGGTCCGAGCGTCGGCTCGGTCCTGCCCGGTGGTGGGGGAGCCGTGAGCGGGGTGCGGGCGGCGGGGGGCGCGCTGGTGGTCCTGGGGGTGGCGCTGGCCGCCGTGGTGGCGGTGAGCACGCCGTGGCGCCCGCTGCCGGGCTCCGCGCCCGCCGTGGCGCCCGATCCCGCGCGCGACTTCACCGCGGCGCAGATCGCGCGCGCCGACGCCTTCGACGCGGCCGTGAACGTGCCGGTGTACCTGTCGATGGCCGTGACGCTCGCCGTCACGGGCGTGCTGGTCCTGACGCCCGTGGGCGCCTGGCTGGTGGGACGGCTCCCGGGCCCGTGGTGGGCGCGCGCCCTGCTCGGCGTCGTCGCGCTCTCGGCGGTGAGCCTGGCGATCAAATGGCCGCTCGGCATGTGGTACGAGACGCGGCTGCGCGCGTACGGCCTGTCCACCCAGCAGTGGCCCGCGTGGTCGGCCGACCGGCTCAAAAGCTTCGCCGTCCAGACCGTGATCATGGCGATCATGGTGCTCGCGGTGGTCTGGCTGGCCCGCCGCGCCCCCCGCCGCTGGTGGGCGCCCGCCGCGGCCGGGGCGTTCCTGCTCACCGTCGCGGCGTCGTTCGTCTACCCCCTGGTCGTCGAGCCGCTGTTCAACGACTTCACGCCGCTGCCCGCCGGGCGGCTGCGCGACGATCTGGTCGCCATGGCCCGCCGCGACGGCGTCCCCGTCCAGGACGTGCTGGTCGCCGACGCCTCCCGCCGGACGACGGCGCTCAACGCCTACGTCTCCGGCTTCGGCGCCACCCGCCGCATCGTCGTCTACGACACGCTGCTGCGCGCCCCGGCCGGTGAGGTGAGGCTGGTCGTCGCGCACGAGCTGGGGCACGCCAAGCGCGGGGACGTCCTGTACGGGACGATGGTCGGCGCGCTCGGCGCCGCCGCGGGCGCCTGCCTGCTGTACCTGGTGGTGTCCCTGCCCGCGCTCAGGCGGCGCACGGGCGTCGCCTCGGTGGCCGACCCGAGGGCGGTCGGCGTGCTTCTGGGGCTGATGAGCCTGGCGACCGTGCTGTCGGGGCCGGCCGAGAACCTCGTCAGCCGGCGGATCGAGGCCAGGGCCGACGTCCACGCGCTGGATCTGACCCGCGACGCCGCCACGTTCGCCGCGATGCAGAAGCGGCTGGCGCTGACCAACATCTCCGACCTGACGCCGAGCGGCTTCGACTACCTGATGTACGCCTCCCACCCCACCGCTCCGCAGCGTCTGGCTCTGGCGCGCTCCTGGGCCCGCCTGAACGGCCTGCCCGAGCCGTGATCCCCGACGGGCACGGCCCCGGGCACGCCAGGACGCTGTTCGTCACCAACGACTTCCCGCCGCGGCCCGGCGGCATCCAGGCGTTCGTGCACGCGCTCGCCCTCCGGCGGCCGCCCGGGTCGGTGGTGGTGTACGCCTCGCGCTGGCGCGGGTGGGAGGAGTTCGACGCGCGGCAGCCGTACCGCGTGGTGCGGCACGCGGGGTCGCTGATGCTGCCGGTCCCGGAGGTGGCGCGGCGGGCGGCCGGCCTGGTGCGGTCGGAGGGGTGCGACACCGTCGTGTTCGGCGCGGCCGCCCCGCTCGGTCTGCTCGCGCCCGCACTGCGCGCGGCGGGGGCCCGGCGGGTGGTCATGCTGACCCACGGGCACGAGGCCGCCTGGGCGGGCGTCCCGGTGGCGCGCGGCCTGCTCGCGCGCATCGGCGCCCGCGCGGACGTGGTCACCTACCTGGGTGAGTACACCCGTGAGCGGCTGGTGCGCGTGGTGCCCTCCGGCCGGCTCGTGCGGCTGACGCCCGGCGTGGACACCGGTGTGTTCCGTCCCGGGTCCGGCGGCGCCGGGGTGCGGGCGTCGCTGGGCATCGGCGAGCGGCCCGTGGTCGTGTGCGTGTCGCGCCTGGTGCCGCGCAAGGGGCAGGACATGCTGGTCCGCTGCTGGCCGTCGGTGCTGTGCGAGGTGCCGGACGCCGTCCTGCTGCTGGTGGGCGGGGGGCCGTCCCGTCCGGCGATCGAGCGGGCGATCGGCGAGCGGGGGCTGGCGGGGTCGGTAGTGGTCACCGGGTCGGTGCCCTGGAGCAGCCTGCCGGCCTACTACGACGCCGGGGACGTGTTCGCGATGCCGTGCCGCACGCGCCTTGGCGGCATGGACGTGGAGGGGCTGGGCATCGTGTACCTGGAGGCGTCCGCGACCGGGCTGCCGATCGTCGCCGGGGCCTCCGGGGGCGCGCCCGACGCGGTCCTGCCCGGGGAGACCGGGCTGGTGGTCGACGGCCGCGACCCGGCCGAGGTGGCGGCGGCCCTGACGGGGCTGCTGCGCGACCCGGAGCGCGCCCGGCGCATGGGGGAGCGGGGCCGGGAGTGGATCGAGCGCGAGTGGCGCTGGGACCTGGTCGCCGAGCGCTTCGCCGAGCTGCTGGACGGCTCGGGCTCCCCGACCGCGCGAACCTGACATATGGGATAATACGGACAGTGGGCGCGTGATGACGTGTTGCGCGCGACAGATGGCCGTGAACCATCTCAGGAGCCCCTCGGGCCCGGCGGGCGTGGTGCCAGTGCATGCGGTAAAGCGGAAGGCGGGGACCCTGCCCCGCGAGATCACCAGCTTCGTCGGCCGCCGGCAGGCGACCGCGGACATCGGGAAATGCCTGTGCCGCTGGCGGCTGGTCACGCTCACGGGCGTCGGCGGGGTCGGCAAGACCCGGCTGGCGCTCCACGTCGCCCGCCGGCTCCAGCGGACCTTCCCCGACGGTGTCCGCCTCGTCGAACTGGCCAAGGTGCACACCGCCTCGCTGGTCGCGAGCGCGGTGGCCGCGGCGGTCGAGGCGCCCGACACCGTCTCCACCCGCGACCCGGTGCGGGTCCTGGCCGACCACCTGGCCGGCCGCCGCCTGCTGCTGGTCCTGGACAACTGCGAACACGTGCGCGAGGCCTGCGCCGACCTGGTGGCCGCGTTGCTGCGGGCGGCGCCCGGGCTGCGGGTGCTGGCCACCAGCCGCGAACCGCTCGGGCTGCCCGGGGAGCACGTCTGGCGCGTCCTGCCGCTCACCCTGCCCGGCACGCAGGAGCCGGCCGCCGGTGCCGAGGACGCCGGCACCGGGTACGAGGCGCTGGCGCTGTTCGAGGACCGCGCGTCGGCCGCGGTGTCGGGGTTCGTCGTGGACAAGGGCAACGAGAACGCCGTGGCCACGCTGTGCCGCCGGCTGGACGGGCTGCCGCTGGCCATCGAGCTGGCGGCGGTGCGGCTGCCGGCGCTGTCGGTGGACCAGATGCTGACCCGGCTGGAGGACCGCTACCGCCTGCTGGCCACCGGATACCGCGACGACCAGCCGCGCCACCAGACGCTGCGCGCGGCGATCGGGTGGAGCTTCGACCTGTGCACCGGCCTGGAGCAGACCCTGTGGGCGAGGCTCTCGGTGTTCGCCGGCCAGGCCGGCCAGGAGGCCGTCCAGGATGTGTGCGCCGGCGCGGGCCTCACGCGCGAGGAGGTGCTGTCGGGCATCGCGAGCCTGGTCGGCAAGTCCGTGGTCTGCCGCACCGGCCATGGCGCCCACGTCCGGTACTCCATGCTGGAGACGATCCGCGACTACGGGAAGGAACGGCTGGCCGAGAGCGGCGAGGAGACCGCCGTGCGCCGCCGGCACCGCGACCACTACCTGCGCCTGGCCGAGCGGGCCGAGGCCGACTGGTTCGGGCCGCGCCAGCCCGCCTGGCTGGACCGCACGCGGGCCGACGAGCCCGACGTGTGGACGGCGCTGGAGTTCTGCCTCACCGAACCCGGCGAGGCCCGCACCGGGCTGCGGATGGCCGGCGCGCTCTGGTGGTACTGGATCGGCTCCGCCGTCCGGGACGGCCGCCACTGGCTGGACCGGGCGCTGGCCCTGGACACCGCGCCCAGCGGCGAGCGCGCCAAGGCGCTGTGGGTGGACGGCTGGGTGGCCACCGGGCAGGGCGACGTCCAGCGCGCGCTCGGGGCGCTCACCGAGTGCGCCGACCTCGCGCGGCGCCTCGGGGACGACACCGCGCTCGCCCACGCCACCCAGTGGATCGGCACGGCGATGTGGATCCAGGACCGGCTGGAGGAGGCGGCGGTGTACCTGGAGCGGGCGCTGGACCACCATCGGGCCACAGGGGAGCTCACGTCCGTGACCACCGTCGTGTCCTGCCAGCTCGGCATGGTCGTCGGCCTGCTCGGCGACGTGGAACGCGCCATGGCGCTGTGCAAGGACTGCGTGGCGCTGTGCGAGTCCCACGGAGAGTGCTGGACGCGGTCGTGGGCCCTGTGGAACCTCGCCGTCACCTGGTGGAGCCGCGGCGACCTGCGGTCGGCCGAGAGGTACGCGCGGGAGTCGCTGCGCGTCAAGCGGCGCATCACCGACCGGCTCGGCATCCCGTTCTGCGTGGAGTTCCTGGCCTGGATCGCCATGGCGAACGGCGACGCCGAGGCCGCCTCGCTCATGCTCGCCATGAGCGAGAGGATGTGGGAGCCGATCGGCGCGCCGCTGTTCGGCTGGGGCACCCTGCGCGGGTGGAGCGTCCACTGCCGGGAGCGGGCCGAGCGGACGCTGGGCAAGGACACCGTGGAGGCCGCGCGCCGGCGGGCCGCGGAGATCCCCTTCGACGCCGCCGTGGCCTACGCCCTCGGCGAGACGCGCCGGCCGTCCAGCGGCGCGGCCCGCCCCGGCGTCCCGGCCGGCACCCTTCCCGGCGTCCCTGCCCCCTCCGCCCCGGGCGACTCGCTGCTGCGGCTGACGCCCCGCGAGCGGCAGGTCGCCGCGCTCGTCGCCGAGGGCCGCTCGAACAGGGAGATCGCGGCGCGGCTGGTCATCTCCCAGCGGACCGCCGAGGGGCACGTCGACCGGATCATGAACAAACTCGGCGCCCGCTCCCGCGCCGGCATCGCCTCCTGGGCCGCCAACCACCTCACCAGCGGCACCTGAACGCCATGTCACGTGGCGACCGGAGCCCGCTGCCGTGTTGAGGTCTTCGCCTGAGGGCCCGGGGTCAGAGTTCGAGCCAGCGCTGCATGCGGTCGATGAGCTCTTCGGAGTCCACCGGCTTGGTGACGTAGTCGCTGGCGCCCGACGAGAGGGTCTTCTCGCGGTCGCCGTGCATGGCCTTGGCGGTGACCGCGATGATCGGCAGGTTGGCGAAGCGCGGCATCTCGCGGATCGCGGCCGTGGCGGCGTAGCCGTCCATCTCGGGCATCATGATGTCCATCAGCACCAGGTCGACGTCGTCGTTGCGCATCAGCACGTCGATGCCCTTGCGGCCGTTCTCGGCGTAGAGCACCTGCATGCCGTGCAGCTCCAGGATGTTGGTGAGCGCGAAGACGTTGCGCACGTCATCGTCGATCACCAGCACCTTGCGGCCGAGCAGGCCGCTGTCGACCTTCTCGACGTCCTGGGGCGTCTCCTCGGGGCTGGCCTGCACCAGCGGCAGCACGTCCCCAGGGCCCTCGGCCGACAGGTGCAGCGTGATGCGCTCGCGCAGCTCGTCCAGGCTGGGCAGGCGCTCCAGCGGCTGGGTGCGCGAGCGGCCCTGCAGGAGGTTCTCCTGCGGCCGGGTGAGCTTGCGGGTGTGGTGGGCGAGCACCGGCAGCGACCGCAGCGCCGGGTCGTCGTCCAGCCGGCGCAGGAACTCCGCCGCGGCGTCCTGCGGCATGCCGAGGTCGAGCACGATGCAGTGGTAGCCGTCGCGCGTGAGCGCGGCCATGGCGGTGTCGGGGTTGCTCGCCGTGGTGACCCGCACCGGGCCGTGGGTCTGCGACAGGTCGGCCACGACGCTCTGCGCCAGCAGCGACAGCAGCCCGTTCGGCCGCGCCTCGACGACCAGCAGGCGACGGCCGTCGAGGTCCTCGCCCTGCAGGGGCGAGGGGGCCGGCAACTCGACGGGCTCCGCCGCCTCCACCGGCCCGGCCTGCCGGAGGGCCGGGCGGCCCGTGCCGGGGACCGTCGGCTCCTCGTCGGAGAAGCCGTTCATCGGCAGGTAGAGGCTGAACGTGCTGCCCTCGCCGAGCGTGCTGTCCGCGCGGATCTCGCCGTGGAACAGCGTGGCGATCTCGCGGCTGATGGACAGGCCGAGGCCGGTGCCGCCGTACTTGCGGCTGGTGGTGCCGTCGGCCTGCTGGAAGGCGTCGAAGATCTGGGAGAGGTTCTCCTCGGCGATGCCGATGCCGGTGTCGGACACGTGGAAGGCCAGGACCTCCTGGCCGGCGCCGCTCGGCAGGTCCATCGTGGTGCGCTCGACGCGAAGCGCGACGGTGCCCCGCTCGGTGAACTTCACCGCGTTGGACAGCAGGTTGCGCAGCACCTGGCGCAGGCGCTGCTCGTCCATCAGCAGCTGGGTGGGCACGTCCGGGGCGATCCGCACGTCGAACCGCAGCCCCTTCTCGGTGGTCAGCGGCCGGAAGGTGGCCTCGACGTAGTCCAGAAGCTGGCGGATGTGGAACGGCTCCAGCGTGAGGTCCATCTTGCCGGCCTCGATCTTGGACAGGTCGAGGATGTCATTGATGAGCTGGAGCAGGTCGGTGCCGGCCGAGTGGATGACGTTGGCGTACTCCACCTGCTTGGCGGTGAGGTTGCGCGCGGGGTTCTGGGCCAGCAGCTGGGCCAGGATGAGCAGCGAGTTGAGCGGGGTGCGCAGTTCGTGGCTCATGTTGGCCAGGAACTCGCTCTTGTACTTGGAGGCGAGCGCGAGCTGCTGGGCGCGGTCCTCCAGCTCCTGGCTGGCCTGCTCGATCTCGATGTTCTTGGTCTCGATGTCGCGGTTCTGCCGGGCGAGCAGCTCGGCCTTCTCCTCCAGCTCGGCGTTGGAGCGCTGGAGCTCCTCCTGGCCGACCTGCAGTTCGGTGGCCAGCCGCTGCGACTCGGTGAGCAGGGCGTCGGTGCGGGCGTTGGCCACGATCGTGTTGACGTTGACGCCGATGGTCTCGACGAGCAGTTCGAGGAAGTCGCGGTGGATCTGGGTGAAGCGGTTGAGGCTGGCCAGCTCGATGACGCCGAGCACCTGGTCCTCGAAGACGATGGGCAGCACCATGAGGTTCACCGGCCCCGCCTCGCCCAGACTTGAGGCGATCTTGAGGTAGCCGTGCGGGACGTCCTCGACGAGGATGGTGCGCTTGGCCAGCGCCGCCTGCCCGACCAGGGAGTCGCCCAGGGCGTAGCGGCGGGAGTCCTCCCGGTGGCCGTAGCCGCCGACCAGCCGCAGTTCGGTGCCGCGGGGGGTCTCCTCGGCCAGCAGGAACGTGCCGTGCTGCGCGCTGACCAGCGGCGCCAGCTCGTTCATGACCAGCTCGGCGACCACCGACAGGTCGCGGTGGCCCTGCATCAGGCCGGAGATGCGGGCCAGGTTGGTCTTCAGCCAGTCTTGCTCCTGGTTGGCCCTGGTGGTCTCGCGCAGGGACTTCACCATGGAGTTGATGTTGTCCTTGAGCTCGGCGACCTCGCCGGAGGCGTCGACGGTGATCGAGCGGGTGAGGTCGCCCGAGGTCACCGCGCTGGTCACCTCGGCGATGGCCCGCACCTGACGGGTG
The DNA here is from genome assembly GCF_053602655.1 of Sphaerisporangium sp. NPDC004334. Taxonomy (NCBI): domain Bacteria; kingdom Bacillati; phylum Actinomycetota; class Actinomycetes; order Streptosporangiales; family Streptosporangiaceae; genus Sphaerisporangium; species Sphaerisporangium sp. NPDC004334. Next base: position 97,214 of record NZ_JBSGDZ010000010.1, on the reverse strand, counting down.
AGGTTGCCGGCCAGCTCGTTGACGTTCTCGGTCAGGCGCTTCCAGGTGCCCGAGACGCCCTCCACCTCGGCCTGGCCGCCCAGGCGGCCCTCGCTGCCCACCTCGCGGGCCACGCGGGTGACCTCGGCGGCGAAGGAGGACAGCTGGTCGACCATCGTGTTGATGGTGGTCTTGAGCTCGAGGATCTCGCCGCGGGCGTCGACGTCGATCTTCTTGGTCAGGTCGCCCTGGGCCACGGCCGTGGTGACCTGGGCGATGTTGCGCACCTGGCTGGTCAGGTTGTTGGCCATGGAGTTGACGTTGTCGGTGAGGTCCTTCCAGGTGCCGGCGACGTTCGGCACCCGCGCCTGGCCGCCGAGCTGGCCCTCGGTGCCGACCTCGCGGGCCACGCGGGTCACCTCGTCGGCGAACGCGCTCAGCGTCTCGACCATCGTGTTGATCGTCTGGGCGAGCGCGGCCACCTCGCCCTTGGCCTCGACGGTGATCTTCTGCGACAGGTCGCCCCTGGCCACCGCCGTCGCGACCTGCGCGATCGAGCGCACCTGGCCGGTGAGGTTGGACCCCATCACGTTGACGTTGTCGGTGAGGTCCTTCCAGGTGCCCGACACGCCGCGCACGGTCGCCTGGCCGCCCAGGTTGCCCTCGGTGCCGACCTCGCGGGCCACGCGGGTCACCTCGTCGGCGAACGCCGAGAGCTGGTCGACCATCGTGTTGATGGTCTCCTTGAGCTCCAGGATCTCGCCGCGCGCGTCGACGCGGATCTTCTGCGACAGGTCGCCCTTGGCGACCGCCGTGGTGACCTCGGCGATGCTGCGCACCTGGGCGGTGAGGTTGTCGGCCATGACGTTCACCGACTCGGTGAGCGCCTTCCAGGTGCCCGAGACGCCCTTGACGTCCGCCTGGCCGCCCAGGCGCCCCTCGGTGCCGACCTCGCGGGCCACGCGGGTGACCTCGTCGGCGAAGGACGACAGCTGGTCGACCATGGTGTTCAGCGTGTTCTTCAGTTCGAGGATCTCGCCTCGCGCCGAGACGGTGATCTTCTGCGACAGGTCGCCGCGCGCCACCGCCGTCGCCACCTGCGAGATGTTGCGCACCTGGTCGGTGAGGTTGCCGGCCATGGAGTTCACCGAGTCGGTCAGGTCGCGCCAGGTGCCGGCGACCTCGGTGACCTGCGCCTGGCCGCCGAGACGGCCGTCGGTGCCGACCTCGCGGGCCACGCGGGTGACCTCGTCGGCGAAGGAGGACAGCTGGTCGACCATCGTGTTGATGGTGTTCTTCAGTTCGAGGATCTCGCCGCGCGCCGAGACGGTGATCTTCTGCGAGAGGTCGCCCTTGGCGACCGCGGTGGTGACCTGGGCGATGCTGCGCACCTGGTCGGTGAGGTTGCCCGCCATGGCGTTCACCGAGTCGGTCAGGTCTTTCCAGGTGCCGTACACGCCCGGCACGGCCGCCTGGCCGCCGAGCTGGCCCTCGGTGCCGACCTCGCGGGCGACGCGGGTCACCTCGCTGGTGAACAGCGAGAGCTGGTCGACCATGCCGTTGAAGACGGTGGCGATCTCCTTGTAGAGGCCGTCGCCCTCCTCGGGCAGCCGCGTCCCGAAGTCGCCGTCGCGGACGGCGGTCAGGCCCGCCAGCAGTTGCCGCAGGTCCACTTCTGGGCCGCCCGCGTTCGCGCGGGTGGTCCTTGCGCGCTTGGCGGTGCTGACGCTCTCAACCATGTCCACCCTTAAGTCCACGTCCAATGCCCGGCCAAACCATCGTATAGAGCGGCCCTCATCAGCGAGAACAACCCCGATAGGGCAAAGCGGTCCAGACGCGGCGACGAGTGCCCGGCTCAGCCGTAGATGGCCTCGATGTCCTTGGCGAAGTCGCGCGCGACCACGTTGCGCTTGACCTTGAGCGACGGGGTCAGATGACCGCTCTCCTCGGTGAGGTCGGTGGGGAGGATGGCGAACTTCTTCACCTGCTCGGGCTTGGAGACCAGGATGTTCGCCTCGTCCACGGCCTTCTGCACGGCGGCCAGGACGTCGGGGTCGGCGCACAGGTCGGCGTCGGAGACGCCCGACTTGCCGTTGGCCTGCTTCCACGGCCCGAGGGCCTCGGGGTCCAGCGTCACCAGCGCCGCCACGAACGGCCGGTCGTCGCCGATCACCATGGCCTGGCTGACCAGCGGGTGGGCGCGGATGCGGTCCTCCATGGGGGCCGGGGCGACGTTCTTGCCGCCGGCGGTGACGATGATCTCCTTCTTCCTGCCGGTGATGCGCAGGTAGCCGTCGGCGTCCAGCGAGCCGACGTCGCCGGTGTGGAACCAGCCGTCCTCGTCGATGGCCTCGGCGGTCGCCTCGGGGTTGTTCCAGTAGCCGTCGAAGACGTGGCGGCCCTTGACCAGCACCTCGCCGTCGTCGGCCACGGCGATCGTCACGCCGGGGAACGGCTTGCCGACCGTGCCGATCTTGTTGGCGCCGGGAATGTTGACCGCCGATGGGGCCGAGGTCTCGGTGAGCCCGTAGCCCTCGAAGATCTCGATGCCGGCGCCCCTGAAGAAGTGGCTGAGCCGCTCGCCAAGAGCCGAGCCGCCGCACACCGCGGCGCTGAGCCGGCCGCCGGTGGCCGCGCGCAGCTTGGCGTACACGAGCCGGTCGAACACCGCGCGCTGCAACCGCAGGCCCGCGCCCGCCCCGCCGGCGCTCTCGGCGCGGCTCCACGCCACCGCGACCTGCACCGCCCGGTGGAAGATCTTGCCGGTGAGCGCGCCGCTGGAGGAGGCCTTCTGCTCGGCGGCGTTGTAGACCTTCTCGAACACCCGCGGCACGCCAAGCAGGAAGGTGGGCTTGAACTCCTGCAGGTCGGGCGCGACGTTCTTCATGTTGGGGGTGTGGGCGAGGACGGTGGCCGTCTCGATCAGGACGATCTCGATGATGCGGGCCAGGCTGTGGGCCAGCGGCAGGAACAGCAGCGCGGCCCGGCCGTCGAGCTCGAACAGTGCCTCCAGTGGACCCCTGGCCACGTTGCGCGCGGTGAACAGCAGGTTGTCGTGGGTGAGGCGGCAGCCTTTCGGCTGCCCGGTCGTGCCGGAGGTGTAGATGAGGGTGGCCAGGTCGAGGCCGCCCCGCGCCAGCCGGCGCTCCTTGAGCGTCTCCTCGGAGACATCCGCGCCGCCCGCGGTCAGCTCGGCGAGCGCGCCGTTGTCCAGGCACCACACCGACGGCTCCCCGGCGATGCCGGAAAGCGCCTCGCGGACCGTGCGCTCGTGCGCCTCGGACTCGACGATGACGGCCTTGGCGCCGCTGTCGGTGAGGATCCAGCGCACCTGCTCGGGGGAGGAGGTCTCGTAGATGGGCACGCTGACCCCGCCCGCGGCCCAGATGGCGTAGTCGACGACCGTCCACTCGTAGCGGGTGCGCGACATCAGCGCCACCCGGTCGCCCGGCTCGACGCCGGCGTCGATGAGCCCCCTGGCCACGCCCGCGACCTGGTCGCGCAGCTCGGCGGCGGTGACGGGCGTCCAGGACTCGCCGGACTTACGGTTGATCACCACCGTGCCCGGTTCCTGCTCGCCTCGCTCGAAGACGATGTCGGCGCAGTTGTCCGACAGCGGGACGTCCACCAGCACGGGAACGCTGTACTCGCGCACGGTCACTCCTTCGAACGCATGCCGGGAGGCTGTGTTTCCCGGTGGTCGCCCTGGACGCTATCGCGTCGGGCCGACGGTGCGGTAGACAGCGTTCCGAAGGGCCTGACCACGCTATCAGGGCCGCGGCCCCGGGCCCGGTGCCCGCACGGCGCGTCCGGCGTGTCGCCCGCGCCCCCGGGCCGGCCCCCCATGCGGCGGCCCCCCACGCGGCGGCCGGCCCGGGGGCGCCCCGTTTACTATGTGCGTCATGCGGGTCCATGTCGTCAGCGACGTCCACGGGCGCATCGACGCCCTCGCCCGCGCGGCCGACGGCGCCGACGCGCTGGTCTGCCTCGGCGACCTGCTGCTGTTCGTCGACTACGCCGACCACTCCCAGGGCATCTTCGCCGAGCTGTTCGGCCACGAGCGCGCCACCGAGTTCATCGCGCTGCGCACGGCCGGCCGCTTCGACGAGGCGCGCGGCATGTCGGCCCGCCTGTGGGAGGCGCTCGGAGGCGAGCCGCGCGAGCACATCGAGCGGGCGGTCCGCGCGCAGTACGCCCGCATCTTCGCCGCCATGCCGACGCCCGCCTACCTCACCTACGGCAACGTCGACGTGCCCCGTCTGTGGGGCGAGCACCTCAGGGAAGGCCACCACGTGCTCGACGGCCAGACCGCCGAGATCGGCGGGCTCACCTTCGGGTTCGTCGGCGGAGGCCTGCGCACGCGCTACCGCACCCCGAACGAGGTCGACGACGAGGAGTTCGCCCGCAAGGTCGAGGCGGTCGGCGCGGTCGACGTGCTGTGCTGCCACATCCCGCCCGCGGTGCCCGACCTGCTGTACGACGTGGTGGCGCGTCGCTTCGAGCGGGGGAGCGAGGCCACGCTGGAGGCGATCAGGGCGACCCAGCCCCGGTACGCCCTGTTCGGGCACGTGCACCAGCCGCTGGCCGGGCGCACGCGCATCGGCCGCACCGAGTGCGTGAACGTCGGCCACTTCCGCGGCCGGGGGCACCCCTTCGCCCTCGACCTGTGACCGGCGCGACGGCTCCCTTGAAAGGGGCGCCGTCCCGCTTCCGGGCGCCGCCGGGCGGGAGCGTTCCCGGCGGCCGCGAAGATCACACCCTCGGGCGTTCGCTCGGGAACGGCGAACGAGTACGGTAAGCCCATGGCTGATCGCACCACGTCCAGCATCACGATCGGCGCCGCCCCGGCGGCGATCACGGCCGTCATCGCCGACTTCGCCGCCTACCCCGAGTGGGCCGGTCAGGTGAGGTCCGCCGAGGTCCTGTCCGTGGGCGAGGACGGCCGCCCCGACACCGTCCGGTTCGCCCTGGACGCGGGGGTGATCACCGACGAGTACACCCTCGGCTACCGCTGGCACGGCGACCAGGCCGTCGACTGGGAGATGGTCGAGTCCGGCAAGATGCTGTCCGGGCTGACCGGCAGCTACCGCCTCGCCGGCGCGGGCGAGGCCACCGAGGTGACCTACGAGCTGGCCGTGGACCTCAAGGTGCCGATGATCGGCATGATCAAGCGCAAGGCCGAGAAGGTCATCGTCGACACCGCTCTGAAGGGTCTGAAGAAGCGCGTTGAGGGCCGATGAGCGCCGAGGCGCCGCGCATCCTGCTCTTCACCGGCAAGGGAGGAGTGGGCAAGACCACCGTCGCCGCGGCCACCGCCACGCTCGCCGCCCGCCGGGGGCGCAAGACGCTCGTGGTCTCCACCGACACCGCCCACTCCCTGGCCGACGCCCTCGGCGTGCCCGGCTCGGGCGAGCCGTCGGAGGTCGAGCCCGGCCTGTACCTGCAGCAGGTCGACACCCAGCGGGCGCTGGAGCGCCACTGGGGCGAGCTGCGCGAGTACGCGCGGGGCCTGCTCGCCGAGCTCGGCCTGGACGGGGTCACCTCCGAGGAGCTCACGGTGCTGCCGGGCGCCGAGGAGGTCATCGCCCTGCTCGAGCTGTGCGACCAGGTGCGCACCGGCCGGTGGGACGTGGTGGTCGTCGACTGCGCCCCCACCGCCGAGACCCTGAGGCTGCTGGCCCTTCCCGAGGCTCTCGACTGGCATGTCCACCGCCTGCTCCCCGCCGGCCGCCGGCTGCTGCGCGCCCTGGCCCCGCTCGTCCGGCACGTCGCCCGGCTCAGCCTGCCCGAGGACGCCGTCGTCAGCGCCGGCGAGCGGCTGCACGCCGGACTCATGGGGGTGCGCGAGCTGCTCAGCGGCGGCGGCGCCTCGGTCCGCCTGGTGCTGACCCCCGAGGCGGTCGTCGTCGCCGAGGCGCGGCGCACCTTCACCTCTCTCAGCCTGTACGGCTACCGCGTCGACGGCGTCGTGGCCAACCGGGTGTTCCCCGAGGACGGCGGCGACGCCTGGCGCAGCGGCTGGGTGGCGGCGCAGGCCCGCCATCTGGCGGCCGTCGGGGAGTCGTTCGCGCCGCTGCCGGTCCACACCGTCCCCTACCTGCCCGCCGAGCCGGTCGGCGCCGAGGCGCTCGCGGGCCTGGCCGAACGGCTGTACGCCGGCACCGACCCCTTCGCGCCGCCCTCCGGCGAGCCGCCGCTGACCGTCCGCTCCAAAGACGATGTCCACGAGCTCACCCTCGCGCTGCCCCTCGCCGACCGGTCCGAGGTCGGCCTGGCCCGCAAGGGCGACGAGCTGATCATCACCGCGGGCTCCTACCGCAGGGTCCTCGCCCTCCCCGCCGCACTCGCCCGCAGATCCGTGAGCGACGCCGTGCTCCTCGACGGGCGCCTCCGGGTACGGTTCGAGGCAGGAGGGGCCTGATGACCGAGATGAACGACCGCGACGCCGGCACGCCGGCCGACGGCATCGAAGTGAACGACAGCGACGCCCGGCAGGCGCGTCCCGCCGCGCCCGGCGGAGAGGACCGGCCGCGTCCCGCCGGAGGCGAGGACGCCGGCCCGCGCGCCGTGCCGCGGGACGAGTGGTTCCAGCAGCGTGAGCGAGAGCGCGAGGACGAGCGGCGCGACGCCGTGCGCGACGAGTGGTTCCGGCGGCGCGAAGGCGACCGGCCGCGCGACTCCCGCGACGCGCGCGGCCAGACCGCCGACCCGCTGGGCTCGGTGGCCGAGGAGGCGCGCAAGCTCTTCGACGCGCTGCAGCAGCGGGTCGGCCGGGAGGTCGGCAAGGGGCTGGTCAAGGGCTCGGTGGCCGGGCTCGGCCACGGCCTCGGGCAGGCCCTCGGCGGCGGCTCCGGCCGCGCGTCCGGTGATGTGTGGGCCGAGGCGGTGTCGGGGCACGATGACGATGAGTACATCTGCCGTGCCTGCCCCGTCTGCCGGCTCAAGGCAGCCCGCCGCGAGGCCGGCGGCGACGTCACCGACCACCTGATCACCGCGGGCGGGGAGCTTCTCGCCGCGTTCCGCCAAGCGGTGGACGCCGTGTCGCGACCGGCCTCGCCGAGGGGCGCCGGCGACACGGACACCCGGGTTCAGCACATCGACCTGGGCTGAGGTGAAGGGATGAGAAATGGCGCTGACGATCGGCGTTGACGTCGGTGGCACGAAGATCGCCGCCGGGGTCGTGGACGAGGACGGCCACATCGTGGAGAACCTCCTGCGACCCACTCCCGCCGACGACCCCGACAAGGTGGCCGAGACGATCGCCGAGGCCGTCCTCGAGCTCGCCGGCCGCCACGACGTCGAGGCCGTCGGGCTGGGAGCGGCGGGGTTCGTCGACGAGACCAGGTCGATCGTCCGGTTCGCTCCTAATCTCGCCTGGCGCGAGGAGCCCTTGCAGAAGGCCGTCGCCGAGCGGGTGAGCCTCCCTGTCGTGGTGGAGAACGACGCCAACGCGATGGCCTGGGGCGAGTACCGCTTCGGGGCCGGGCGCGGCGAGAGCCACGTGGTGTGCGTGACCGTCGGCACCGGCATCGGCGGCGGCCTGGTCTTCGGCGGCGCCCTGTACCGCGGCCGGTGGGGCATGGGCGCCGAGATGGGCCACATGCAGGTCGTCCCCGAAGGGCGGCTGTGCGGCTGCGGCAACCTCGGCTGCTGGGAGCAGTACGCCAGCGGCAACGCCCTGGTGCACGAGGCCCGGCTGCTCGCCGAGGCCGAGCCCGGGCGCGCCCGGCGGCTGCTCGAGCTGGCCGGCGGGTCGGTGGACGGCATCGAGGGCACGCATATCACCCAGGCGGCCAGGGACGGCGACGACGCGGCGCTCACGGCGTTCTCGACGATGGCCGAGTGGCTCGGCCAGGGCATGGCCGACCTCGCCGCCGTCCTCGACCCGGGCCGGTTCATCCTGGGCGGCGGCGTCTCCCGCGCCGCCGACCTGTGGATCGACCACGCCCGCGCGGCGTTCCGGCGCGCGCTCACCGGGCGCGAGCACCGCCCGCACGCCGACATCCGCCCCGCCGAGCTCGGGCCCTCCGCCGGCCTGGTCGGCGCCGCCGACCTCGCCCGCCACCCCTGACCGCGCCACCCGGCCGCCGCTCCATGGTGATCCGCGTCGGCACCTACAACGTGCGCTCCATGTACGACGACAACGCCGCTCTGGCGCGGGTCGTCAGGGCCATGGCGCCCGACGTCCTGTGCGTCCAGGAGGCCCCCCGCCTGCTGCGATGGCGCCGCAGGCGGGCGTGGCTGGCCCGCGCCGCCGGCCTGCGCATCGTCACCGGGCGGCGCTGGGGCGGGGTGGCCGTGATGGCCGGCCCCGGCACGCGGGCCGTCCACGCCGAGAGCCACCTGCTGCGGCCGTTCGCCGGGCTCGAACGGCGCGGGGTCGCCATCGCGGTGGTCGAGCGCGACGGCGTGGCGCTCACCGTCGCCTCGGTCCACCTGGACCTGCGCGCCGCCGCCCGGCTCTGCCACGCGGTGGAGATCATGGGCTTGGCCCAGGACGTCTCCCGCCGCTTCGGCGCGCCGCTGGTGCTCGCCGGCGACGTCAACGAGCAGCCCGGGGGGCCCACCTGGGACTACCTGACCCGCACGCTGGCCGACTGCTACCCCTTGGCGCCCCGGGGCGATGGGCTGACCTTCACCGCCCGGCGGCCGGGCAAGCGCCTGGACGCCGTGCTGGCCGCGCCCGGCGTCGCCGTGCGCTCGTGCGGGGGCGTGGACGCCGCCGCCGCCGATCTGCGGGCGGCCACCGACCACCTGCCCGTCCTGGCCGAGCTCCTCGCGGTCCCGCCCGGCGGCGAACCCTGGCGGGATGACCGCGCGCCACCCCGGCCCGGTGGCGAACGCCGGGGGATGACCGCGCCGCCGTGGCCCGGGGGCGGGGGTCGCGGGGGCTTGGCGGTGTGATCGCGTCGACGGGCGGACTGTGTTCAGGTGACCGTTTGGTCAACACTCGGGTAGCTTCCGCGCGCGGGATGGCGGGAGACGTACGATTTGGTCATGTCCCGCCGCCTGCCGAGGCGTGCGTTGCCGTTGTGCGTGCTGCTGACCGGAGTGCTGACCGGTGCGCTCGTCCGCACCATGCCCGCGGCCCACGCGCACGCCGAACCGCCCCGCCCGCGTGCCGCCGAGCGCGGGCCGGTCGGCATGTTCCAGGAGTCGGCCACCGCGCGGCTCCAGAGCGACGGCTCGCTGTCCGACGTGGCAGGGCTGTCCAAGACCGACATCTGGGCCGTCGGCCAGGAGGACGTCTGGGAGGCCTGGCAGAACCGCGGCGTCATCACCCACTGGGACGGTGCCGCCTGGACCGAGGTGGGCATCCGCAACGACGCCTCCAGCGCCGGTCACCTGAGGTCGGTGGCCGCGGCCACGCCGCGCGAGATCTGGGCGGTCGGCGAGGGCCACGACGGCCTGCCCTACGTGGTGCGCGGCGACGGCTCGGTGTTCGACCGCGTGAGCGTGCCGCAGCTCGGCACGGGCGACTGGCTCGGCGGTGTGGACGCCGTCCCGGGCCGCATGGTCGCCGTGGGCGGACGCGGCGGCCAGCCGCTGATCGCCACCTCCACGGCCAAGGGCTGGACCACCGTCAAGGGCAAGAGCAAGGGCATGCTGTACGGGGTCGCGCTGACCCGCAAGGGCGACGGCTGGGCGGTCGGCGACGGCGGGTCCCAGCCGCTGGTCATGCGGCTGTCGGACGGCGCGTGGAAGACCGTCCCCACACCCTCGATCGCCGGCGGCTACCTGCGCGACGTCTCCATGGAAGGGCCGAAGAAGGCCGTCGCCGTGGGCGGGGTCTACCACGACGGCGGCAAGATCTCCCCGCTGATCCTCGAGTGGAACGGCAAGCGCTGGCGGCGGGCCGAGGCGCCCGACCGCTACGCCGAGCTCTACGGCGTCACCGGCGACGGCAAGGGCCACTTCTGGGTGTCGGGGTTCGACCCCGCGCACCCGGGCGAGGCCTATCTGCTGCGCGGTGGGTCCGGCTGGCGGGTCGTCCGCGGCGAGGAGTCCGCCCGGCCGCGCACGATTCGCCTGCAGGCGGTCACCCACGTCGGCGACCTCACCATGGCCGTCGGGCACGTCGTGGACGCGGCCGACCGCTACACCGACGTGATCGAGCGCTTCCAGCCCGCGGAGGCCAAGAGCGACGCCGCCGCGCCGGCCCGCACCAACGGTGCTCCCACGGCGCGGTGACCGGCGCCGCGCGGCACCACCTGGCAGGGGCCGCTCAGATGACCGCGCCGTCGTCCCAGCCGGAGTCGGGCGGTGAGCCGTCGCCCATGCGGACGATCAGCGCGACGAAGCCGCCGATGAACGCCGAGATGGCGGCGAAGATGATCCACCCCTCCATCGGCCACGACAGGAGCGCGGCCAGCAGGAGATAGGCCGGGCCGCCGAAGAGCGCCAGCCAGGCGATCTTGGTGCCGGAGTCCATCTTCGGCAGCGGGGGAGGGGGCGGGGGAACGTAATGGTCGCCGTCGTCGTCCTCGGCGACGGCGTCGTCCCGCTCGTCCTCACGAACCTCCGCGGGGACCTCGGCCTTCACCGCCTGGGGGACCTCGTCGACGGGGACGTTCTCACGATCCGGCCACGGCTGCGCGCCCGAGGTCGGTTCGGCGGTCTCGTTGAAGGAGGCGACGATCTGACGCCAGACCTCGTCCTCATCGCTCTGTGGCGTCACCGGTCACTTCGATTCGTTCCAATGCTCATGGGCGCGCTCGCTGGATTGCTCGTGCTGCTGACCGTTGCTCGGTGGGTGGCTCCTGGATCGCATCGCTCGGGGCCGCCGCCACGTCTCGCCGCCTGACGCGGGCCGGGGCAGGGGGCCGGATCAGTCTCTCTGCAAGGGTACCGACGCGTGGGCCCTGATGAAGTCCAGGCTCCCCTCGAATATCAGAGGCGCATCGTTGTCCAGTGTGGCGACGTGGTAACTGTCGGCGCATTCGCGCACGGTCAGGTTCGCGCCGAGCACTTTGCGCAACAACTCGACACTGGCCGGCTTCACCACGTGGTCCTCAGGGCTGTGGTAGACCAGCACCGGCTGGGTGACGCGGCCGAGCTCCGACTGCACCAGCGACCACAGCTTGGGCAGCGTGGCCGCCGCCCTGACCGGCGTGCGGGTGTAGCCCAGCTCGGTCACCCCCTCGCGCTTGATGTCGTTGGCCACCCCGGCGACCGAGGACACCACGAACTTCAGCACCGGGGCCAGCTTCAGCAGGGGCACGTCGTTGACGATGGAGGGGTTGACCACCACCACGCCCCGCACGGCCCGGCCGTGGACCTCCGCCAGCCGCAGCGCCATGCACCCGCCCATGGACAGCCCCATGACGAACACCTCGGCGCAGCGGCCCCTGAGGTTCTCGAAGGCCCGCTCCAGCTCGGCGTACCAGTCTTCCCACCGCGTGCGGTTCATCTCCTGCCAGGTCGTCCCGTGCCCGGGAAGGCGGGGCAGCGAGACGGTCAGGCCGGCCGCCGCCAGGTGCTTCGCCCATGGGCGAAGCGACTGCGGCGTCCCGGTGAAGCCGTGGCAGAGCAGCACCCCGACCTCGCCACCCTCGTGCTCGTACGGCTCGGAACCGGGCATGAGCGGCATGATGGTTCCCTCCTGGTGCGGCTCGCCTGATCGTCGCATGTTCGGGGCCCGCCCGCGAGATCCGCGAGCCAGGGTGTCGCGGACGGCGCACGGCGAGGTGTAGGTGGTGTGCCGTGGGCATGCGAAGATGACGCCACGCCTGTGAGACGGGCGTGTCGCGACCGCGTGAGCCGGAGAAGGAGTGCCCGAGTGTTCTACTGGGTGGTGAAGGCCATTCTCGCTCCGTTCCTTCATCTGGTGTTCCGCCCCTGGTCGGAGGGCACCGACCACGTCCCCAAAGAGGGTCCGGTCATCCTCGCGGGCAACCACCTGTCCTTCGCCGACCACTTCTTCGGCGCCCTCCCGCTTCCCCGCAAGGTCATCTCGCTCGGCAAGGCCGAGTACTTCACCGGACGCGGCGTGAAGGGGCTGATGAGCCGGGCGTTCTTCACCGGCGTCGGCACGGTGCCCATCGACCGCTCCGGCGGCAAGGCCAGCGAGGCCGCGCTGCGCACGGGGCTGCGCGTCCTGCGCGAGGGCCACATCCTCGGCATCTACCCCGAGGGCACCCGCTCGCCGGACGGCCGCCTCTACAAGGGCAAGACCGGCGTGGCCCGCCTGGCACTGGAGTCGCGCGTGCCGGTGATCCCCTGGGCGATGGTCAACACCTTCGAGATGATGCCCACCGGCCGGCCGTTCCCCAAGCTCGGCATCCGCCCGGGCGTGAGGTACGGCAAGCCGCTGGACTTCTCCCGCTACTACGGCATGGAGGAGGACCGCCTGGTCCTGCGCGCCGTCACCGACGAGATCATGTACGCGCTCATGGAGCTGTCGGGCCAGGAGTACGTCGACAAGTACGCCGCCAGCGCCAAGGTCGAGATGGCCCGCGCCGCCAGGAAGTCCGGCTCCACCCCGGCCCCCTGAGGACCGCCACGCCCGCCGGCCGCTCACCGCGGCTTCCGGGGCGCCCGGCGGGGGTCACGTCTCGCCGGAGTGCCGCTGCCGGGCGGCGGCCACCGCGACCTGGCCGAGGCTGATCCCCCCGTCGTTGGGCGGCACCCGGCGGTGCGTCAGCACCGTGAACCCGTGGTCCTCCAGCAGGGCGCACGCCCGCTCCAGCAGCAGCACGTTCTGGAACACGCCGCCGGACAGCGCCACCGCCGTCAGCCCGGTGTCCTCGCGCACCCGCAGGCAGCCGGAGAGGATCAGCCGGGCGAGGCCGTTGTGGAACCGCGCGGAGACCACCGGGGCCGCCACCCCGGCCAGCACGTCCGCAAGCGCCGCCTCGACCAGGTCGCGTCCCTCCGCCGCGAAGCCGCCGGACGGTTCCGGTACCTCCGCCAGGGCGGGATCGCCCGTCGGCGCGAGGGCGGTCGTGGGCGCGAGGGCGCGCGCCGGCGTGGCGGCGTGCGCCGGCGCGGGAGCGCGCGGTGATGCCGGAGCCCGCGCCGGTGCGGGGGCGGTGAGCAGGCGGCAGGGGTAGGCGCCGCGTTCGCGGGGATCGGCGAGCTGTTCCAGCTCGACGGCGGCCTGTCCCTCGTAGGTCACCGCGTCGCGGCCGGTGACGATCGCCGCCACCGCGTCGAACAGCCGCCCCGCGCTCGAGGTCAGCGGTGCGTTCACCCCGTGCCCCGCCATGGTCACCACGGCGTCCCACAGTGCCGCGTTGCGCGCCCGGACGCCGAGCGAGCGCGGCGCGCCCCCGCCGAGGTAGGCCGCGGCCATCCGCCAGGGCTGCCGGACCGCCGCGGCGCCCCCGGGCAGCGGCACCGCCGCCAGATGGCCGGCCCGCCGGAACCCGGCCAGGCCGGCGACCAGGAACTCCCCGCCCCACAGCGTGCCGTCCGCGCCGTACCCCAGGCCGTCGAAGGCCACCCCGATCACCGGCCCCTCCGCGCCGTTGTCGGCCAGGCACGAGGCGATGTGCGCGTGATGGTGCTGCACGCCCACCCGCTCGGCGTCCTCGCGGTCCAGCGCGTACTTGGTGGACAGGTACTCCGGGTGCAGGTCGTGCGCCACCACCGCGGGACGGATGCCGAACAGCCGCTCGAAGTGGCGCACGCCCTCGACGAACGACCGCAGAGTCTCGTAGTTCTCCAGGTCGCCGATGTGGTGCGACATGAACGCCCGGCCGCCCTCGGCCAGGCAGAAGGTGTGCTTCAGCTCGGCGCCGCACCCGAGCACCGGCCGGCGCGGTCCCCGGGCGAGCGGCAGCGGGGAGGGGACGTGGCCGCGCGACCGGCGGAGCGGCAGCTCCCGGCCGCGGAATACCCTGACGACCGAGTCGTCCGTGCGCGTGTGGATGGGCCGGTCGTGGGTCAGGAAGGCGTCGGCGATGCCGCGCAGGCGCTCGAACGCCGCCTCGTCGGTGTAGGCGATCGGCTCGTCGGACAGGTTGCCGCTGGTCAGCACGATCGGCTCGGGGAAGCGGCGCAGCAGCAGGTGGTGCAGCGGGGAGTAGGGGAGCATCACGCCGAGCGAGCGGGCTCCCGGGGCGACGGCGGGGACGAGCGCCGCGTCCGGGCGGCGGCCGAGCAGCACGATGGGCCGCTGCCGGCCGGTCAGCAGCCGTTCCTCCTCCGGGCCGACGTCGCACAGCCGCCGCGCCGCGTCCAGGTCGGCCGCCATGAGCGCGAACGGCCGGTCCTCGCGGCGTTTGCGGGCGCGCAGCTCGGCCACCGCCCGCCCGTCGCCGGCCCGCACCGCCAGGTGGTACCCGCCGATGCCCTTGACGGCCAGCACCAGCCCGCGCCGCAGCAGGGTCGCGGCCCGGGCGAAGGGGTCGCCCGGGATCTCGCGGGACGCGGCGTCCACCAGCCGCAGGCGGGGGCCGCACGCCGGGCAGCACACCGGCTGGGCGTGGAAGCGCCGGCTCGCCGGGTCGTGGTACTCCGCGGCGCACGCCTCGCACATCGGGAAGGACGCCATCGTGGTGCCCGCGCGGTCGTAGGGCGAGGACAGCACGATCGTGAACCGCGGGCCGCAGGCGGTGCAGTTGACGAACGGGTAGCCGAACCGGCGGTCGGCCGGGTCGGCCAGCTCGCGCAGGCAATCGTCGCAGGTGGCGACATCGGGCGAGATCAGGGCGCGGCCCCGCCCGGCGCCGGTGCTCGGGACGATGCCGAACCCCGGCTCGCCGGTGGCCGGGATCTCGCGCGAGGTGACCCGGTCGACCACCGCCAGCGGCGGCGGCCGCTCGCGCACCGCGCGCACGAACGCGGCGACGGCGCCCGAGGCGCCCTCCACCTCGATGAACACGCCGCGCTCGTCGTTGCCGACCATTCCGCGCAGGCCGAGATCGGTGGCGAGCCGGTGGACGAAGGGGCGGAATCCCACCCCCTGGACGACACCGTCGACACGGACCTCGGCGCGGACACAGGACCTCACATGATCAGTCTCGGCCTCGTCGACCGGCTGATCAACGAACCTCGGCGGCCATGTCGGACGGCGGCGCGGCGGACCGGGAGACGTGCTCGCGCGCCCGGTCCAGCAGGCGGGCCATGGCGAGGGAGTCATCCAGCGGCATGATCGCACTTTCGGTGCGGCCCTCGGCGAGCGCGTCGCGGACCTCCCTGATCTCGCCCGCGTAGCCGTTGTCGGACTCGGCGATGAGGTGCTCCTCGGGCTCGCGGGACGGGCCGTGCAGCAGCATGCGCCGGGTGGCGTAGAACGGCGCCTCCAGCTCGGCGCGCATCAGGGTGCCGGTCACCGTGGCCGCGTTGGACAGCGGGCTGAGCAGCGAGGTGTCCAGCAGCGCCCGCGCCCCGCCGTTCCACGACAGCAGCAGCCCCGCCTCCGCGTCGACCCCGCCGGCCGACAGCGAACCGGTGACGTCCATGGCGTCGGGCTCGCCCAGCAGCAGCTGCGCCAGCCCCATCGGATAGATGCCGAGGTCGAGCAGGGCCCCGCCGCCGAGCGCCGGATCCCACAGCCGGTGCGCCGGGTCGTAGGGCAGCGGGAACCCGAACGACGCGGCCACCGAGCGCGGCGTGCCCAGCGCGCCCTCGCCGATCATGCGGTGCAGCCGCTGGACCAGCGGGTTGAACCGCATCCACATGGCCTCCATCAGGAAGACCCCGGCGTCGCGGGCGAGCTTGACCATGCGCTCGGCCTCGGCGGCGTTCAGCGCGAGCGGCTTCTCGCACAGCACGGCCTTGCCCGCGGCGATGGCCAGCTCGGCCACCGGCAGGTGGTGCGAGTGCGGCGTCGCCACGTACACGACGTCGACGTCCGGGTCGAGCACCAGCTCGGCGTGCGAGCCGTACGCGCGCGGCGCGCCCAGTTCGGCGGCGAGCGCGGACGCCCGGCCGAGGTCGCGCGACCCGACGGCGGCGACGCGCATGCCGGGTTCGGCGGCGATCACCTTCCCGACGGTGCGCGCGATTCCGCCGGTGGCGGCGATACCCCATGACAGCACGATGTTCCTCCTTGGTGTGATCCGCGCCGCACGCCTCACGGCGTGCCGGCGGTCTGGTGCGGTGGTCGGTGGTCGGTGGTCCTGTGGCGGGCGGGCGGCGGGGCGCCTGGAACACCTCGCCGGTCGGTGGCGGCTCGTCCGGTGGGCGCACGGGCGCCAATGGCCGGCGGTCATCGGAACGTGCCGGCACGGCGTGCGCCAGGTCTCGTACGTCTATCACACGCGCGAACTCCGGCGGCCCGCCGCCGGGGAGACGCGGGGGTGCGGCGGCGCCGTGGAAACGGCGGGTTCGCGCCCCATCCTCCGCTGATCGCGGGGGTGCGCGGGCGGGGGACGAGGCGGGAAAAGATCGTGATCAACGGGTATGTATCGTGCTTGTGCACACTTTCAGTGATCAATGATCGGGGACGGTTCATGAGCGGTTCGGCTTCGGAGAGCGGCCCTCCAAAGAGGGAGGACGGAGCGGAGCCCGGCTCCCGGGTGCGGGCGCCGGGCGTGGTGGTGGCGGTGCTGGCGTTCTGCGGCATCGTCGTGTCGCTGATGCAGACCATCGTCGTGCCGCTCATCCCCGACCTGCCGCGCCTCGTGCACACCTCCGCGGCCAACGCCTCGTGGATCATCACCGCCACGCTGCTCGCCGCGGCGGTCTGCAACCCGGTCAGCGGCAGGCTCGGCGACCTGTACGGCAAGCGGCGCGTCATGCTCGCCAGCCTGCTGCTGATGATCATCGGATCCGTCGTCTGCGCGCTGTCGGAGGGGCTCATCCCGGTGGTCGCCGGGCGGGTGCTCCAGGGGTGCGCCATCGGGGTGATCCCGCTCGGCATCAGCATCATGCGGGACGAACTGCCGCCCGAGCGGCTCCCCTCGGCGATGGCGCTGATGAGCGCCACCCTCGGCGTGGGCGGCGCCATCGGCCTGCCGCTCGCCGCCTTCATCGCCCAGCACGCCGACTGGCACGCGCTGTTCTGGATGGCCGCCGCGGCCGGGGCGGTCAACCTGCTGCTGGTCGCGCTGATCGTCCCGGAGTCGCCGCTACGTGCCGCCGGCACGTTCGACGTCCCGGGCGCCATCGGCCTGACGGTGGGCCTGGTCTGCCTGCTGCTGGCCATCACCAAGGGCGGCGACTGGGGGTGGACGAGCGCCCCGACCCTCGGGTTGTTCGGCGCCGCCGTGGCGGTCCTGCTCGCCTGGGGCCTGATGGAGCTGCGCCTGCGCGCGCCGCTGGTCGACCTGCGCACCACCGCGCGCCGCCCCGTCCTGCTGACCAACCTGGCCTCGGTGGTCGTCGGCTTCGCGCTGTTCGCGATGTCGCTGGTGCTGCCCACGCTGCTGCAGAGCCCTCCCGCGACCGGGTACGGGCTCGGGCTGTCGCTGGTCGAGGCGGGGCTGTGCCTGGCGCCCGGCGGCCTGGTGATGATGCTCCTCTCGCCGGTGTCCGCGCGGGTGTCGCGGCGGTGGGGGCCGAAGGTCGCCCTGATGGCCGGCACACTGGTGATCGCCGCCGGGTACGCGGCCACGCTGGGCCTGATGCGCTCGGCGTGGGAGGTCGTGATCGGCGGGTCGGTGATCGCGGCCGGGGTCGGCCTGGCCTACGCCGCGATGCCGGCGCTGATCATGAGCTCGGTGCCGGCGTCGGAGACCGCCGCCGCCAACGGGCTGAACGCGCTGATGCGCTCGATCGGCACCTCGGCCTCGAGCGCGGTTACCAGCGTCGTGCTGGCCCACATGACCCTGGCGGCGGCCGGCCCGTACACGCTGCCCTCCCTGCGCGGCCTCCAGGTCGCCCTGCTGATCGCCTGCGGGGTGTCCCTCCTGGGCGCCGCGATCACCTACTTCATCCCCGGACGGCCACGCCCCGGCCGCCCCGGCGGCGACCCGGTGACCGGCTCCCTCGCCCGCTCCACCGGCTGAGCCCCCAGGCTCGTGCCGCGTCGCGGTGACCGGCGTCCCGGATGAAAGCTTCATGCACGACCAGCGCATCCGGGCGCGGGGAGCGAGGGTCCCTTCTCGGGGCGCGCCAGGCGTTCGATGCTCGCAGGGAGAGGTCGTCGCCGTCGTGCATCGCTGGAGGGATCGGATGGGACTCCGCGCACCATGTTCATGGGGTAGGTGGGCGGCTTCGGCCGTCGCGTCGCTCGCCCTCGCTCTGACCGCCGTCTCCGGGGCGTACGCCGCCGCCCCGGCGAGCCCGGCGTCCGGCTCGGGCGCCGCGTCCGCCGCGCGGGCCGCCGCCGACACCACGCCGCCGTCGAAGCCGACCGGTCTTCACGAGCCCTGCTCCTCCGACACCTTGTACGTGCTCTTCTGCTGGACGCCGTCCACCGACGACGTCGGGGTCGTCGCCTACGACGTCTACCGGCAGGGGGACACCGGGTACGTCCAGGTCGGGACGTCCTCGTTTCCGGCCTTCGGCGATAACGACGTGGTCATCGGGAGGACCTACACCTACATCGTGATCGCCAGGGACGCGGCGGGCAACCAGAGTGTGCCCTCCGACCCGTTCGTGGCCCTCGCCCGCGGCGGGCTCCCCTCGCCGACGGCCACCCCGAGCCACACCCCGACGCCGCCGAGCCTCGCGTGCGACGTGACCTACGAGTTCGTCGCGTGGCGAACGGGCCAGAACGCCTGGATCACGCTCAAGAACACCGGCACGGCCCCGATCGACGGCTGGACGCTGTCCATCAGGTGGCAGGAGCCCGCTCCGCGCCTCACTTCGGGCCACTCGGCGGTGTGGAGCCGCACCGACTCCTTCTTCACCGCCCGCAACCTGGCCTGGAACAAGGTCATCGCGCCCGGCGGATCGGTGCGGCTCGGCTTCACCGCCGCGCACACCGGCGCCACCCCCGTCCCCCTCTACTACGGCGTGAACGGCGTCTACTGCTCCTCCACCTACGGCCCGCGCCGATAGCCGGGCGGCGCAGAGCGGCGCGGTCAGGTCGCCGGTGCGCCGGGGATCCAGGAGGTGCCGGCCAGGGGGACGCGGGCCATCGCCGCCGCCTCCACCGTGAGGGCGACCAGGTCGTCGGTGCCGAGCTGGTGGACCGACGACTTGCCGCAGGCGCGGGCGAGCATCGTGGTCTCGGTGGCCAGCGCGCGCAGGAAGTTGGCCACCCGCTCGGCCCCGAAGTCGGGGTCGAGCCGGTCGGCGAGCATGTCGTCCTGGGTGGCGATGCCCACCGGGCAGCCGCCGGTGTGGCAGGCCGTGCACGAGCCGGGCACGGTGCCGAGCGCCCGGTAGCCGAGGCTGACGTCGGCTCCGGTGTCGTCGGAGGGGGAGTTGCAGCCGAGCGCGATGAGCGCGGCCACCCCGATCGACACGGCGTCCGCGCCGAGGGCCAGCGCCTTGGCCACGTCGGCGCCGCTGCGCACGCCGCCGGAGATGATGAGCTGGACCCGGCCCTCCATCTCCATCGCGCGCAGCGTGTCGGCCGCCATGCGCGTCGCCGCCAGCGTCGGGACGCCGGTGTGCTCGATGAACACGTCCGCGGCGGCCCCCGTGCCGCCCTGCATGCCGTCCACCACGATCACGTCCGCGCCCGCCTCGACCGCGAGCCGGACGTCCGAGGCCACCCGCGCCGCGCCGATCTTGACGTACACCGGGATGCGCCAGGAGGTGACCTCGCGCAGCTCCTCGATCTTCACGCGCAGACCCTCGGGCCCGTACCAGTCGGGGTGGCGGCTCGCCGAGCGCTGGTCCACGCCCTCGGGCAGGTCGCGCATGAACGCCACGGGGGTGGTGACCTTCTGGCCGAGGAGCATCCCGCCCCCGCCCGGCACGGCCCCCTGGCCGAGGACGATCTCGACGGCGTCGGCCGAGCGCAGGTGGTCGGGGTCGAAGCCGTACCGCGAGGGGAGGCACTGGTAGACCAGCGTCTTGGCGGCGCCGCGCTCGACCGGGGCCATGCCGCCCTCGCCGGTCGTCGCCGAGGTCCCGGTCATGCCGGCCGCCCGCCCGAGCGCCTCCTTGGCCGCGGACGACAGGGCGCCGAACGACATCCCGGCGATCGTGATGGGGATGTCCAGGACGACGGGCTCCTCGGCGTGCCGGGTGCCGAGGATGGTGCGGGTGTCGCAGCGTTCCCGGTGCCCCTCGGGCAGGCCGGAGGACAGGCCGGCCGGCAGCAGCAGCAGGTCGTCGAAGCTCGGCACGGCGCGCCTGGCGCCCCAGCCGCGCACCGCGCCGCCGCCGAGCCTGGCGCGCTCCTGGATCTGCGCGATCACCTCGGGGGAGAAGGTGTGGCTCATCCTGTCCTCGGCGTAGGTCGATGGGTGGAGATCCCCCGCGTTCATCAGCGGGGGACAGGCGGCTAGTAGGCCCCGTGGTCGTCGTGACGGGCGTGCATCTGGTACATGCGGCGGGCCGAGACGACCTTGGTCACCTGGGAGGGCGTGACATGGTCGAACCCGCATCCGTCCGCGAGGACCTTCACGAACGTCGCGTCGTGCTCGTCGAGCTCTTCGATGACCGCTCCGTCGCCGAGCCCGGCGATCTTCCCGTTGACGTAGACGACCGCCTCGAACAGCGAGTCCCCGAGGCACGGGCCGGCGTTCCCGCCGACCAGGATCACCCCGGACTGGGCGAGGTGCCCGCAGTAGGCGCCCGCGTCGCCGCCGATCGCCAGCGTGCCGCCCTTGAGGGAGATGCCCGCGTGAGAGGCGCAGGAGCCGTCCACCACCACGACCCCGCCGCGCGCGGAGGCCGCCGTACTGCGCCCGGCCGAGCCGCGCACGTGGACGTCGCCCGACATGAGGTTCTCGCCGGCGCCGCCGCCGGCGGAGCCGTTGACGGTGACGCGCGCCTGCTTGCCGAGCCCGCCGGCGTAGAAGCCCGCGGGCCCGTCGATCTCGACGTGGACCGGGGCGTCAAGCCCCACCGCCAGGTTGTGCCGCCCGCCGGGGTTGGCCACGACGGCCCGTCCGCACGGGAGGGCCTGCAGCGACCGGTTGATCTCGCGGGTGGTCATCGCGGCGGCGTCAAGGCTCAGCCCGGCCCCCGGCGGAGCCCCTTGCCCTCCGGCCCGCTGGTCGGGCGGATGCGGCGGGGACGTCATCGCGCCTCCTGTTGACAGCCGTGCATCGGTGCCTGTCAGGAGTGAACCGTGACAATGTTGCCGCCGTGATGCTCGCGGATGACCACAGTGTTACCGGCGGGCCACTATCTTCTTCCGCGCCGCCCGGGTCCGGCGGAGAACGCGATGACCAGCCCTTTCCTGCCCGCCGGATTGCCCGTCCTGCGGGCCGGTCAGCCGAGTTCGGCCTTGATTCGGCGGATGTGCTCGGGGGTCGTGCGGCAGCAGCCGCCGATGAAGGCCGCGCCCGCGGCGCGCCACTCGCGGGCGGCGGCCCCGAACTCCAGGGGGTCGGCGATCCCCGTCCAGCGGCGGTTCTCCGCGTCCCATCCCTCGCCGGAGTTGGGGTACACCACGATCGGCGAGCCGCTGATGTGGCCCATCAGGCTCTTGACGTCGCCCGGCGAGGTGCAGTTGACCCCGACGGCCACCACTTGGGGGTTGCCGGCGAACAGCGCGGCGCAGTCGGCCAGGTTCGTGCCGTCGCCGACGTGGTCGCCGTCCGGGCACGAAAAGCTCACCCAGGCGTTGACGTTCGGGGTCTCGCGGAGCAGGCGGGCGATGGCGCGCGCCTCGGCGTAGGACGGGATGGTCTCGCAGGCCAGCAGGTCGGCGCCGCTCTCGGCCAGCACCTCCCAGCGGGGGCGGTGCCACTCGACCAGGGCGTCCTCGTCCAGGTCGTAGTCGCCGGTGTACTCGGCGCCGTTGGCCAGGTAGGCGCCGTACGGGCCGACGCTGGCCGCGATCATGCCGCCGCCCGCCTCGTCCCGGGCCTCGATCGCGAGCTCGACGGAGAGCTGGATGAGCGCGCGGGCCTCGGCCGGGAGCCTGCCGCGCCGGACGAAGGCGGGGAAGCTCGCCTGATAGCTCGCCGTCGTCGCCACGTCGGCGCCGGCGGCGAAGTAGTCGAGGTGCGCCCGGCGGATGACCGAGGGGTCCTCCAGCAGGAGCCTGGCCGACCACAGCTCGTCGCGCAGGTCGCAGCCGAGGGCCTCCAGGTGCGTGGCGAGACCGCCGTCCAGGATCACAACATCGCTCGCATCAGGCTTAAAACTCACGCATATACCCTATGACCCATCAGAACGGGTGTCGGTCGCGCCCGGGCGCCGAGGGGGCGCCGGTGCCGGTACCGTGCGGAGCGCGGGGAACGGCCCGCCGGCGCGTAACGGCGCTCCGGCGGCGGCCGATGGCAGGGGAGCCGGGCGGCGCAGGCGGACGGGGGGTGGGCGCGTGCTCGTGGTCCACGGGGCATGGACCGGTCGCGGCCTGGCGCTATGGGCGGAGGACACCTCCGCGTCCTCCCCGCCCGCCGAGCGGGCCGTCACCGCGCGGGGACGGCCCGCCTCCTCCCCGCCTGCCGAGCGGCCCGCTCCCGCGCGCGGACGGCCCGGCGCCGGGCGGCCGCACCCCTGCGCCACGCCCTCCGCGACCCTCGCCGCCGCCCTCGGCCTGGTCGTCACCACCCCCCTGCCCGCCACGGCCGCCAAAGACGGCGTCCCCCGGGTGACCGGGGCCGCGCCGGGCCGGTGGGCGAGCGAGACCGACGGGCGCGCGGCCGCGAACGCCGCCACCGGCGGGGCGATGACCCTGTCACTCCCCGGGACGGCCCGGGCGCCGCTGCCCTCTCCCGAGTCCGGGCTGCAGACCACCGCGCGCGCCCCCAAGATCTCGTCCTGGCAGGTTCCCGCCCTGTTCCTGCCGCCGGCCGCGGCGCTCCGCCTGCTCGGCACGCTGTCCGGCGCGCACGACGCCGCCCCGCCCGCTTCGGACGCGCACGACGCCGGCGCGCCCGCCTCCGGCGGCCCCGAGTGGGGGGCGGGAGGATCACTGCGCTACCTCGCCGTCGTGGCCGAGCACGCCCGGGCGCTCGTGCGGCGCGGCAGGGTGCTGCCCCAGCTGCTCGCCGAGGGCGGCGGCTACGCCGCCCGCTGGCTGCCCGTCCTGACCGGCGCGGACGCCGCCGCCTTCCGCGAGCTGGCCGCCGCCATGCCGCCGGTGGTCCGCGCGGCCGGCGGCGAACACCCCGCGGCCGAGGTCCTGCGCGACGCCCTCGCGGCCCTGGCCGACGGCGCCGTCCGGCTGTCGCTGCCGGACAGGCTGCTGCGCGGCAACCGCCCCGGTCCCGCGGGCGCGCTGCCCGAGCGGTGGCTGTCGGCCCTCACCACCCCCGATGCCGCCGTCCCCGGCGCCGGCGGCCCCGAGGCCGAGGCGCTCGCCGGCGCGCTCGCCGACTGGCACGCCTCGGCCCGGCAACTGGACGGGCCGATCCGCGTCTGCTTCCGCCTCATCGAGCCGCGCCGCGACCCGGCGGCGCCGGAGGAGGGCGGCCGGCACGGCCCCGAGCAGGGGAACCGCTTCCAGCGGGAGAACGGCTCCGAGCGGGGCGACGGGCCGGGGCAGGGGGGCGAGGAGGACCACAGCGGAGGGGACCAGGACGCCTGGGAACTGGAGTTCGCGCTTCAGTCGGTCGACGACCCGAGCCTGTACGTGCCTGCGGGCATGCTGTGGCGGGGCGAGCGCGTCCCCGGGCTGCCCAGACGCCCCGACGAGGTCCTGCTCGCCGGGCTCGGCCGGGCCGTGCGGCTGTGCCCCGAACTGCACACGGCCCTGCGCGACCCCCGGCCGTCCGGCATGGTGGTGGACACCGCGTGGGCGTTCGGCTTCCTGCGCCGGTCCGCGCCGCTGCTCCAGGCCGCCGGGTACGGCGTCAGCCTCCCCGCGTGGGCCGGGCGCAAGGGGCTGGGCCTGCGGCTGACCACCCGTTCCCGCACGGCCACGCCGTCGCGCGCGGCGGCCGGCCAGGGGTTCGGCCTCGGCGAGCTGGTCGACTTCAAGGTCGATCTCGCCGTCGGCGATCACACCATCAGCGAGGAGGAGCTGGAGGAGCTGGCCCGGCTGAAGGTCCCGCTCGTCCGCGTGCGCGGCCAGTGGGTCGAGCTGGACGACCGCCAGCTCAAGGCCGCCCTGTCGGTGCTGGAGCGGCGCAGGTCGGGGCAGATGACCGTCGCCGAGGTGATTCAGGAGGTCGTCGGCGGCGGCGAGGAGGAGCTGCCCCTGATCGGCGTGGACGCCGACGGCCCGCTGGGGGACCTGCTGTCCGGCGAGGCCGAGCGGCGGCTGTCGGCCCTGGCCACCCCTCAGACCTTCAACGGCAGCCTGCGCCCCTACCAGGAACGCGGCCTGTCATGGCTGAGCTTCCTGTCCGGCCTGGGCCTCGGCGGCATCCTGGCCGACGACATGGGATTGGGCAAGACCGCCCAAACCCTGTCGTTGTTGCTGGAGGAGCGCGCCTCCGGCGGGGCGGTGGCGCCGACGTTGCTGGTGTGCCCGATGTCGCTGGTGAGCAACTGGCACAAGGAGGCAGAGCGGTTCGCGCCCTCGCTGCGCGTGTACGTCCATCACGGCGGCACCCGCAAGCGCGACGAGGAGCTGGCCGAGACGGTGCGAGAGGCCGACCTGGTCCTCACCACCTACGGCACGGCGCTGCGCGACGCGGCGGTCCTGGCCGCGTTCACCTGGGGCAGGGTGGTCTGCGACGAGGCCCAGGCGATCAAGAACAGCGCCGCCCGGCAGGCCCAGGCCGTGCGCTCCATCCCGGCGCGCACCAGGCTCGCGCTGACCGGCACCCCGGTGGAGAACCACCTGGCCGAGCTGTGGTCGATCATGGAGTTCTGCAATCCCGGCCTGCTCGGCCCGGCCAAGCGGTTCCGCGACCGCTACCAGGAGCCCATCGAGGCGCGCGGAGACCAGGACGCCGCGCGCGCGCTCAAGCGCGCCACCGGCCCGTTCGTGCTGCGGCGCCTCAAGACCGACAAGACGATCATCTCCGACCTGCCGGAGAAGCTGGAGATGAAGGTGTGGTGCACGCTCACGCCCGAGCAGGCCAGCCTCTACCAGGCCGTCGTCAACGACATGCTCGCCCGCATCGACGACAGCGAGGGCATCGAGCGGCGCGGCAACGTCCTGGCGACCATGACCCGCCTCAAGCAGGTGTGCAACCACCCCGCCCACCTGCTCAAGGACGGCTCCCGGCTCGCCGGGCGCTCGGGCAAGCTCGCGCGGCTGGAGGAGCTGGCCGAGGAGATCGTCGAGGAGGGGGACAAGGCGCTGGTCTTCACCCAGTACGCCGAGTTCGGGTCGCTGCTCCAGCCCTACCTCGCCTCCCATCTCGACCGGCCCGTGCTGTGGTTGCACGGCGGGCTGCCCAAGAAGAGACGCGACGAGCTGGTTGAGCGCTTCCAGAACGACGAGGAGCCCATGGTCTTCCTGCTGTCGCTCAAGGCGGCGGGCACCGGGCTGAACCTCACCGCGGCCAACCACGTGATCCACGTGGACCGCTGGTGGAACCCCGCCGTCGAGGACCAGGCCACCGACCGGGCGTTCCGCATCGGCCAGACCAGGAACGTCCAGGTCAGGAAGTTCATCTGCGTGGGCACCCTCGAAGAGCGCATCGACGAGATGATCGAGCGCAAGAAAGCCCTCGCCGAGACCGTCGTCGGCGCCGGCGAAGACTGGATCACCGACCTGTCCACCGAGCAACTGCGCGAGCTGTTCCGCCTGAGCCCGGAGGCGGTGAGCTGAGATGCCGGTGTCCCCGAGGTCCGGCCCGAAGGCGGTGAGCTGAGATGCCCCTGGGCAAGGACGGCTGGTTCGAGGCCGCCGCGCCGATCAAGGTGGAGGGCGGCATCCAGGCGCGCAGCAGGCGCGGCTCGATCGGCGAGCAGTGGTGGTCGCGCAGGTTCATCGACATCCTCGAGCGCGTCTGCGACGCCGGACGGCTCAGCCGAGGACGCGCCTACGCGAGGAAGGGCCAGGTGCTGTCCATCGACCTGGCGGCCGGGCGGGTCGAGGCGGCGGTCCAGGGGTCGCGGCCGGCCCCCTACCACGTCTCGATCCGCATCCCCGCCTACGGCGCGGACGCCTGGGCCGCCGTCCAGGACGCCCTGGCCGGGCAGGCGCTGTACCGCGCGAAGCTCCTGGCGGGCGAGATGCCCCCCGAGATCGTCGAGGTGTTCGACGACCTCGGGCTGCCGCTGTTCCCGTCCGGCGCCGCCGAGCTGGACATGGACTGCTCGTGCCCCGACTGGGGGTCGCCGTGCAAGCACCTGTCCGCCGTGCTCTACCTGCTCGGCGAGGCGTTCGACCAGGACCCGTTCCTGGTGCTCGCCTGGCGGGGACGGGCCAAGGAGCCGCTGCTGGACGCCCTGCGGGGGACGCCGGACGAGGAGGAGGAGCCGCAGGACCCGCTGCACGTGGACGACGTCCCGTTCGCCGAGCGCACCGGCGACTTCTACGCGCCCTCGGTGCCGCTCGGCCGCCTGCGCCCCCGCCCCGGCGGGGCCGCCGCGCCGCCGGAGCTGCTGCTGCGCGCCCTGGAGCCGCCCGCCGTGAAGGTACGCCACATCCCTCTGCTGGACATCCTCCGCCCCGCCTACCGCCGGCTCGGCGACCCCGGCTGACGCCTGCCCTCCGCGCGGAGGGGGCCCCGCAGGACCACGGCGATCTCGGCGTAAGCGCGGGACCGGCCCACGCTCTCGCTTGTGCTCGAAGCCTGAGCCCGCGATCTCCGCGTGAGCGCGGGACCGGCGCCGGCCACGGCGAGTCACCGCCGGGGCGGCGCCGGACCGCCGGGCCGCCGGGCCGCTTCGTCAGGAGCGCTTCCAGAAGGACGCGCGCTGGGCGCGGGGCCGGCCCGCGGCGGACCCGGTGGTGCCGGCCGAGGTGCCGTCGCCGCTCAGGGCGGTCAGCCGTTCGACGGCGCGGCGCCACAGGGCGTCGACGTCGGCGGCCGGGTCGCCCTCGCAGGCCGACAGGTCGCGGGCCAGCGCCGACAGCTCGTTCTCCCCGCCCACGTAGGCCGCCAGCGCGGCCAGGCGGCTGCCCAGGTCGGCCAGGTAGCGCCTGCGCTCGGGCGCGGCGAGCGCCTCCTGCTCGCGCAGCCGTGCCAGCTCGGCGGCCAGTTGCGGCCGGACGATGTCCAGCGAGTGCGGGACCGGCGGCGCGGGGGGCGCCATCCTCGGGCTCGACGGCCGCGCGAACATCGGGCCGCGCGGCGCGCCCGACGGGACGGCGAACGGCCCCCCTCCGAACGCCGCGTCGCCCACCGGCGCACCGGCCGCGCCCGGAGCCGGGCCGCCGCCCGCCATGAGCGTGCCCTCCCCGCCCATGACGCTGAAGACGGCGGGCGCGGCGGCGGCCATCGGCGCGGCGGCGATGGGCGCGGCGAAGCCGGGCGCCTCCCAGCCGCTGGGCAGCTCCACCGGCTGCACCACCTGGTGCCGCGGCCCGCCTTCGGCCACCACCCGCGTGTCCACGGCCACGAACGCGGTGAACCGGCACAGCACGCCGTGCCGCAGCGAGGCGGCGACGATGTCGTGCTCCAGGGCGTGCTCGCCGACCGCGTAGCGGTCCTCCAGCCGGCGCAGGTGGGCCCGCGCCCAGATGGCCCGCGGCGCGTCCCCCTCGGCGGGCCGGCCCTCCAGCCGCTGCTCCCACGGGCCGCCGTCCTCGCGCAGGCCGTGGACGGTCAGCGCCCCGCGGGAGGCGCCCCGGTAGCGCCCGTAGACGGTGAGCGGCACGCCTGAGTACAGCGAACCCAGATGGGTCACGCCGCCCGCCACCACCTCCAGCCCCTCGGCCTTCAGCGACAGGCCGGTGACCAGCGGAGATCCGATGCGGCGGTGGATGTGCTCCATTGCCTCGTCGAGACGGTCCTCCGACTCCACCAGCTCGCAGCGGCCCGCGCCGAGCCCGGCCAGCCGGCCGAGGAACCCGGCGTTCACCGCCCGGTCGATGCCCACGGTGTGCACGCGCACGGCCGCCAGCCGCGAGCCGAGGCGTTCCAGGATCTGGTCCTCGTTGCCGACCTGCCCGTCGGTGACCAGGACGAGCACCCGTTCCCTGCCGGGATCCTCCAGCAGGCCGAGCGCCTCCTCCATCGGCTGCAGCATCTCGGTGCCGCCCCGCGCCTCCAGCCGGGCCAGGTGCTCGACGGCCCGGTAGCGGTTGCGGTCGCTCGCCGGGACCAGGCCCGCGGAAAGGCCCAGGGGACGCTCGACGACGCTGTCGAAGGACAGGACGGCGAACCGGTCGGCGGAGGACAGGGTGTCGACGATGCGCGCCGCGGCCCGCCGCGCGGCGACCATCTTCCACCCGGTCATGCTGCCCGAGCGGTCCAGCAGCAGCGCCACGTCCCTCGGCCCGCGCCGGGCGTCGGTCCGCGCGGGCGGGAGCACGGTCAGCACGAACGTGCCGTCCCCGTCTGCCTCCCCGTCGATCTCGGCGTCGACGCCGTCGGCTCCGGTCCGGTCGGCGGGCGCCGGTCCGCGGGTCTCGCCGTCGGGGACGAGGGTCAGGGCGCTGGAGGCGTCGAACGACAGGCGCAGGACGAAGTCACGGTCGAGGCGCTCGCCGGGCAGCAGTCGCACGACGCCCTCCTCCTGGGAGACGACGTGCAGGCTGGAGCGCATCTCGGTCAGGTCGAGCCCGGCGGGGTCGACGCGGGCCGTCAGCGCCAGCCGCACCGGGTTCGGGAAGCCCGGCAGCAGCACCGGCGGGGTGATCCGGGAGGCGTCCGGGACGGCGTCGGTGTCGTCGGACACGCCGTCCCCGGCGGCGAGGTCGTCCAGCGGCGTGCCCGGGATGTAACGGGGCGCCACGACCAGCGGGAAGCGGAAGGTCGCCGCGCCGTCCTCGTACGGGAGCGGCTGGCTGAGCGTCAGCCGCACCGTCACCCGCTCGCCGGGGACGATGTTGCCGACCCGCATGGTGAAGACGTCCGGGCGCTCCTCCTCGGCGATGGCGGCGCGCTGCCCTCGCGCGATGGCGCGGTCGTAGTCCTGGCGGGCCTGGCCGCGCTCCTTGAGCACTCCCTCCACCACCCGGTCGTCGGCCTCCATGCGGAAGGCCGTCACCGCGGCGCGGTCGGGCAGTGGGAAGATGTAGGTCGCCTCCAGGGGCACGTCATGCGGGTTGCGAAAACCCTGCGTGACCTCGACGCCGCAGGTCAGCGCGGTGATGTTCGCCTCGACCTCGACGCTCTCCAGGGGCAGGTTCCCCTTGCCGGTGCTCAGCGCCCCGAGCCCCGCGTCGGGCGCCGGGGCGTACTCGCCGGGCTTCAAGGATGTGATCTGCACAGTCATGATGACGACCTTTCGGGCGGAGACTGGTCGAGGCCGGCGGCCGGGGCGGCATGCCCGGGGACGCCGGAAGGCAGGAGGCCGCGGTCGTGCAGCAGGGCGAGCAGCGGTGCGGCGGCCTCCCGCAGCGCGGCGATGTCGACGGGGGCGGGAGGCCGCCCTTCGAGCAGGAGCGTGACCCCGGGCGCCAGCCGCACGCCGTGCACCAGGTCATCGGCGGGCGCGGCGGCGGGAACGACGCCCGGCCACCGGCCCGCCGGACGGGGCAGGGCCTGCTCGGGAGCGAAAGGCGCCGCGAGGAAGTCCGGCGGCGTGGCCTGCCCTCCTGGCATGCCCGGCGCCGGACCCTCGGGCGCCACCGGCGGCCCCCCGTTCGCCGCCTGCGGACTCCCGCCGCTCGGCACCGGCGACCCCGTCCCGCCCGCGGTCGCCGGCGTGCCGGTCCCGCCTTCCGCGGCCGGCGTGCTCCTCCCGCTTCCCGTCGCGAGGACGGTGGCGACGCGCCCGTGGGCCGGAGCCGCGGCCGGGTCCGTCGCGGGCGTGCGAGTTCCCGTGGCGGCCGGGCGGGCCGCCCAGAAGCGCGGCCGGGCGCGGGGGGAGCCGGACGGCGGGCCTCCGGCCGGGTCCTCGGCCGGGTCCTCGGCGGGGTCCTCGGCCGGATCGCCGGTCGGCTCAACGGCCGGGTCGCCGGTCGTGCTGGGCCGGGGCGCGGCGGGAACCGGCCGGCCGGCCGCGTCGACGATCTGCTCCAGCGCCGTGTCGGTCGCGCCGGCCAGCTCGGCCTGGATGTCGGCGATGGACCGGCCCTCGGCCTGCAGGCGCTTGACGGCGACCAGTTGGAGCAGGTGACGCCTGCCGTACAGCGCGACCCGGCCACGGCGGGTGAGCGGCGGGTCGAGCAGGCCGATCGTGGTGTACCAGCGGATGAGCCGCTCGTTGGGCACGTCTCTGACCCGGCCGTTGGGCCGCTGCGGCGAGGACGGCAGCAGGTGCGCCGCGTGCTCCGCCAGCTCGCCGATCGTCCAGGTGTCATTCATGCTTCCATGCTGACACTGCAACTATGACACTGTCAATGTTTAGTGCTTCGCGAGACGGGTTAGGGCGTTCTAGGTAGCCAGGTAGAAGGCCGTCGATCATTCTTGAGGGGAAGATGCTTCATGGCCCAGATCACCAGCCCGCTCCCGGGCGACAAGCAGAAGATCGCGGGCGATGCGCTGCAGGGAGCTCTCATCGACCTGCTCGACCTCTCGCTCGTGGGCAAGCAGGCGCACTGGAACCTGATAGGCCGCAACTTCCGTTCGCTGCACCTGCAGCTGGACGAGATCGTGGCCATAGCGCGGACCGGCGCCGACAGCGCGGCCGAGCGGGCGGTCGCCCTGGGCGTCAACCCGGACGGCCGCGCGGCGACCGTCGCCCGCGACACCCAGATCAGACAGTTCGACACCGGATACATCGAGGACGGCAAGGTGGTCGCCGCGTTCACCGACCTCCTCGGCGAGATGATCGCCCGGATGCGCGAGCGCATCGCCGCGACCGAGGAGCCGGACCCGGTCACCCAGGACCTCCTCATCCAGATCACCGAGGGCCTCGAGAAGCAGCACTGGATGATCCAGGCCCAGCGCTGACCCGGCCGGGCTCGCGGCGGCGGCGTGAGCACCCCGGCCCGGCTCGCGGCGGCGGCCGCAGGGGCCCCTGGCCCGGCTCACAGCAGCCGCCAGGCGAGGTGGGCGACGGGCGGGCCGGCGCACAGGAGGGCGCGGAGGGCGTCCCAGCGCGCGGCGCCGGCTCTTGCGCCGCGCACCAGGCCCACCTCGACGAGGGCACGGGCCCAGGCGTCCTCGTCCGCGCCGGCCGCCCGCTCAAGAACGTCGAGCGCCGTCCGCCCTGCCGCGGATCCGGGACGACCCGGGTTGTCTGGCGGCGGCGAAGATTCCGGGATCACCGGAAATGTCGGACGCAATGGCGCTTGCTGGCCGGGCGTGTCCGACGTGGCGGGGCGGTCGCGGGGGAGTGGCGGGCCGTCCAGTTCGCGGGCGAGCAAGGACAGCAGATGCGGCCAGCGGATGGCGAGCACCGCCAGCTTCGCGACCTCCTCGTCGGTCGCCTTCGCCGCCCCGGCCAGGGCGCGCCGGTAGGTCACGAAGGAGTAGAACCGGAAGACGTTCACATACCGCTTGAGCTCCCGGGGGTTGCTCAGCGTGAGGACGGGCAGCACCCGCGCGATCGCGGCGTAGGCGTTCTCGTCGCTGTAGAGGTCGTCGTAGACCCGGTCCGCCGCCAGGCGCGTCGCGGCCGAAAGCCCGCCGATGGCGTCGCCGTCCGCCGCGCCCACCTGCTCCTGCGCGTCACGCGCGACGATGTCCAGGTCGCCGGCCGTCGGACCCATCGCCCTGATCGCCGCCTCGACGCGGTCCACCAGCCCCGGGTCGGCCCTGACCTCCGGCTCGGCCCTTCCGGACAGGCGCACCCCCCTTCCGCCGCTCCGGGGGCCGCGGGCGGGGTGCGTGGAGCGCGATGGGCCCGCGGCCGGCGCGCCGTCCCCGGGGCTCAGGTACGGGCGCGTGGTGTGCCGTGGGCTTGGGGCGGTTCCGCCGTCCCGGGTGGCCGTATGCGGGGTGAGCGGTGGGCCCGCGGCCGGTTCGGGTGCCGGCGGGTGTTCCGGGCCGGGGGGAGGGCCGGAGCGCCGGTCGCCCGGGGGGCTCGCGGGCGGGGCGGGCACTTCCAGCAGGGCGCGCAGGTAGGCGGGCAGCCGTTCGCCGTCGTCGAGCATGGGGACGCTCAGCGGAAGCTGCACGATCTTCTCCAGGAAGCGCCACCCGAGACCGGAACGCTCCTCGGCGGAGGCGGGGAGGGAGCGGGCGAGGTCCCGGTAGGCCACCTCGACATGCGCGGCCACGACCTCCGGCTCCATGGCCAGGACGAACACGCAGTTGGGGAACTCCCCGGCGAGGAACAGGTTGACCGCCTCGATCACCTGGGCCACCGTCCCCGGCGAGCAGCGGTCCAGGTCGTCCACGAACACCAGCAGCGGGCGCTCCTCGGTGGCGACCATGCCGAGCACCCGCCGCATGTCGGTCTGCACCAGGTGCAGGAACCCGGTCCTGGCCCGGTACCCGGGGTCGGGCGACGGCTCCGAGCCCGCGCCGGGCCCGCCGCCGAGCAGGTCGGGCTGGCGGACGAGCCGGGTGAACGCGGTGTCGGCCGACTCGCCCATGAAACGCGCGAGCCGCACCCCGGCGGCGATCAGGACGAGGAACGAGCCGCCCGACCCGACGGCCGCGGCCGTCCCGCGCAGCAGTGAGCCGGCCGCGGGCACCAGGGCAGACGCGGCGAGCGAGGCGCCGGTGACCAGCAGCGTCGCCAGGAACGCGAGGGCGACCGGGAGCAGGCGGGTCGCGGCCAGCCGGTAGGCCCGGCGGCGCACCTCCTCCCTGTCGACCCGGGCGAGGTTGAGCGCCAGCCAGAAGCGCTCACGCTCGCCGCGCGGGAGCCGGCAGGTGATCTGGCTGATGATCTCGTGGGCCAGACCGGCCCACACCTGCTCGCCGCTCTGGTACATCCACGGGTTGAACCAGACGGTCGGCCGCCAGTCGGCGTGCCGCAGGGGAAGCTCGCCGGGGACCGCGTACTCCGGGCCCCCGGACTCGGCCCCCCTGGCACGCGAGAGCACCTCCGCATTGGTCACCCGCCCCGCCGAGCCACCCGCCCTCTCGCCCCTCGACCCGCGCCCGCCCCACCCCCGGCCGCGTGCGTGACCGGGGCGGCCGCGGCGTCCTGGTCCGCGGGGAGGGAGGTCCACCGCCGGGGTGGCGAGGTGGATCGCGGCGGGGCGGTCCTCGGCCGCGCCCGGGTCGAGCAGGTCCTGCACCATGCGCATCAGCGACGTCTTGCCCGCGCCCCACGGCCCCTTGACGCCGATGGTCAGCGGCGGCCGCGTCTCCGGGTGGCGGACGAACGCCGCGATCGCCTCGGCGTGCACCCGATGGCCGAGCCGGTCCCGCAGGGTCCACCGGTCGCCGGTCAGCCGGGCACGAGGCTGGACGGCGCGCCGTGCGGCCCGCCATCGGCGCAGCCCCGCCGAGACCCGTGCCAGCTCCCGCGCGTCCGGCCGGCCGGCGAGGGCGGGACGCACCGCCGGATCGGCGAACGGCGTGTCCTCGCCCAGCAGTCCCCACGCGGCCAGCTCCCCGAGCGCGTGCGCTTCGCGCGTGCCGGCGGGGGCGTCCTCCATGAGCAGGGCCGCCGTCTCGGGCGTGAGCGGCTCGTCCTCGGTGAGGAGGGTCGCCCGGCGCAGCAGCAGCCTCGCCGGTTCGCTCAGGTGCACGTCGTAGACGCGGCCGACCAGCTCGCGGGCGGAGGCGGGGGCGACCGTGTCGCCGGTGGCCGTCAGGCGGGCGAGCGTCGCGGCGAAGGCGGGGCCGAGGTCGCCGGCGGGCCGCCGGGCGCGGGCGACCTCGATCAACTCGCCCTCGCCGTAGGTGAGCAGGTACGGCCGCCGGTCGGCGCCGAGGTCGGCGCAGCGCTCGTCGGCGTACCGGTACAGGTCGCCGACGGACACGGCGCCGTCCCGGTCAAGGTCGGCCTCGCCGGACAGGATGCCGTCGGCCAGGATCGCCGTGAGCGACACCGCGCCGCCGGGACGCTCGCCGGGCATGGTCGCGCTGGTGGTGAGCGCGGCGGCCGCGGCGACCGGCTCGCCACGGACGTGCAGGCGGGTCACCGTCTCGTGCGGGTGTCCGGGCCCGGCCGTGACCAGCCAGCCGAAGTCGACGATCAGGAGCAGCGCCGCCCCGTCGGAACGCTCGACGCGGCGCGCGAACTCCCCCATCAGCGCGCCGAACTCGCCCGGACCCCACCCCGACTCGGTGGACCAGCGGACCAGGAGGAGGTCCCCCGGCTCGACGGCGTCCAGGAACGCGCCCACCCTGGTGTGGTCGTCCGCGTCGCACTCGGCGGTCTGGACGGCGTACCCCTCGCCGGTGAGGGCGTGGACGAGCCGGCGGTCGGCCGCGCCGCCCGCCCTCGCCGAGCCCCGGCCGTCGCGGTCGAGGAAGACCAGCGCCTTGCGGTTCCCGATTTTCGGGGCGGGCGGCGCTAGAACGGTCGTCGTGGTCATCGGCTGCTCCCATGGCCGGGCGGCGGGTCCAACGCCCCTGGACCGGCGGGCCGCGTGAGGCGGCGCGGCCATGATGGTCCCGAAGGCCCGGCCGACCCTAGGCGGGGCGCGAGCCGCCACGGCCGGCCCTTTGCGCGATGTTTGCCCTCTCCGGGCCCGGCGCCCGTCCGCCCTGCGGCCCAGTGACGAACGGGCCCCGGCCCCGGAGACGGCACTCGTCCCACCCGAGGCGTACGGCGCCGGGGAGGGGCGGGGTCAGAGGGAGCGGGACCAGTATTGTTCGGTGACCTTGGTGCCGTAGGCACGCTTGGTGTACTGCTCGTCGAGGGTGAAGCCGGCGCGCTGGTAGACGCGGCGGGCGGCGGCCAGTTCGTCGACGGTCATGAGCACGATGCGCTCGTAGCCGGTCCGCTTGGCGAAGGCCAGGCATTCCTCGACCAGCCGGCCGCCGATGCCCATGCCGCGGGCGGACGGCTCGACCAGCAGCAGGCGGAGCTGGGCCGTGCGGTCGTCCTTCCTGACGCAGAACACCGAGCCGGCGGGCTCGCCGTCCACCTCCACGATCCAGACGGCCTCGCGCCGCGGGTCGTGGTCCTCGACGTACTCGGCGACGATGCGGGCGGTCAGCGCCTCGAACGTCTCGTCCCAGCCGTGCTCCTCGGCGTACAGCACGCCGTGGCGGTGGACGATCCAGCCGAGGTCCCCGGGCCGGGGCGGGCGGATGACATAGCGGTCCGGGGCGGGCCGGTCGGCGAGGACCTGCCGCACGGTGGTCATGGCGGCGATGAGGCGCCGCCGGTCCTCCTCCGAGAGAGGTTCCAGCAGGGCGCGCACGCCGGTGGCCGATGCGTCGTCCAGCGTCCGCCAGACCTCCCGGCCCCGCTCACCGAGCCGGACGACCTGCCGCCGGGCGTCCGCGGCGGAGCGCTCGCGCGTGACCAGGCCGTCGGCCTCGAACCGGGCGAGCATGCGGCTGAGGTAGCCGGCGTCCAGGTCGAGCATCCTGCGCAGCTCGCCGGTCTCGGTCGCGTCCTTCTTGCCCAGCTCGTAGAGCACCCTCGCCTCGGTGAGGGAGTACGGCGTGTCGTGCATTCCGGCGCCCAGGACGCCGATGAGGCGGGTGTAGAAGCGGTTGAATCCGCGCACCCGGCCGACGAGCTCCTCCATACCGTTGCTCCAATCAAGGAATTCGTTGACAGAGTCAAACATAAGGACGGGCCGTGCGTCCAGACCCGATCACCCATGGCCGCTCTCCGCGCCCGGTGACGCGGGGCGGCGCGGGGACCCCGATCAAGGTCGGAGCGGGTGCGTGACGGTATCGTCGATCACATGACATCCGGGCGCGAGCTGCTCTACATCGGCGGATACACACCAGGCACCGGGGGGACGGGCCCCGGCCTGAGCGTCGTCCGCAGGGAGGCCGACGGCGCCCTGCGGGCCCTGGCCGAGACCGAGGCCCCCGGACCGTCGTTCCTGGCCCTGCACCCCCGGCTGCCCGTGCTGTACGCGGCGCTGGAGTGCGAGGAGGGCGGAGTGGCCGCCTACTCCGCCGACCCGCAGGGTCCCGCGCCGCTCGCCGACGGCACGAGCGGCGGGTCCTACCCCTGCCATCTGGCCGTGGACCCGACCGGCACCTGGCTCGCGGTCGCCAACTACGGCGACGGCACGGTGGCGGTCTACCGGCTCGGCAGCTCCGGCCTGTTCCAGGGCCCGCCCAAGCTGTTCCCCCACGAGGGCCACGGCCCCGACCCGGCCCGCCAGGCCGAGCCGCACGCGCACCAGGCGGTGTTCGGTCCCGGGGCCGTGCTGCACGTCACCGACCTCGGCACCGACGAGGTGCGGCGCCACCTGCTCGGCGGCGGGCCCGCCGAGCACCCGGAGGGCCCGGTGCCGTTGAAGCCCGGCAGCGGGCCGCGCCACATGGTCCACCGCGAGGGCCGCTGGTACGTGGGCTGCGAGCTGGACGGGACGGTCGCGGTCTACGACGCCTCCTGGCGCGAGCTCGCGCGCACCCCGGCCAGCCACGTGACCGGACCGAACTACGTCTCCCACGTCGAGCTTTCCGCCGACGGCCGGCACCTGTACGTCGCCAACCGCGGGCCCGACACCATCGGCGTCTTCGAGGTGGGGCCCGAGGGCGGCGAGCCGGCCGCGCTGACCCAGGTGGCCGAGGTCGGGTCGGGCGGCCTGTGGCCGCGCCACTTCGCCGTGGCCGGCGAGCGCATGTACGTCGCCAACCAGCGGTCGGACGCGGTCGCGACCTTCGAGCTGCGCGACGGCATCCCCGTGCCCACCGGCGAGGTCTACAAGATCGGCAGCCCTTCCTGCGTACTCGCCCTGTCGATCTGAGTCGCACCGGTAGGGTGGGATTGGCCTCCCACCGCTTGGTCTAGACCAATTAGGCGGGCTGGGGCAAAATCTGTACGTCGGCGGCCACAGGAGCCCGCGAAGCGTCCACGGCGGCCATGCATCTCACCCGTAACCTCAATGCGTACCCCATCGGGAGGAACCCGTCATGCGTATCGGCGTGCTCACAGGAGGCGGAGACTGCCCCGGACTGAACGCGGTCATCCGCGCCGTCGTCCGCAAGGGCATCGGCGTCTACGGCCACGAGTTCGTGGGCTTCCGTGACGGCTGGCGCGGCCCGCTCGAGGGCGAGACGATGCCGCTGGAGATCTCGACCGTGCGCGGCATCCTCCCGCGCGGTGGCACGATCCTCGGCTCGTCCCGCACCAACCCCATCAAGATCGACGGTGGGGTCGACCGCATCAAGCAGAACCTGGCCGACACCGGCGTCGACGCGCTGATCGCCATCGGCGGCGAGGACACCCTGGGCGTCGCCAAGCAGCTGTTCGACCGCGGGGTCAACGTCGTCGGCGTGCCCAAGACGATCGACAACGACCTCAACGCCACCGACTACACCTTCGGCTTCGACACGGCCGTCAACATCGCCACCGAGGCGATCGACCGCCTGCACACCACGGCCGAGTCCCACCACCGCGCGCTGATCTGCGAGGTCATGGGCCGGCACGCCGGGTGGATCGCCCTGCACGCCGGCATGGCGGGCGGCGCCAACGTCATCCTGATCCCCGAGAAGCCCTTCGACATCGACAAGGTCTGCGCGTACGTCGAGAGCCGCTTCAAGATCCGCTACTCGCCCATCATCGTGGTCGCCGAGGGCGCGCACCCGGTCGAGGGCCAGATGGCGCTGCAGGCCGGCGAGCTGGACGCCTTCGGCCACGTCCGCCTCGGCGGCATCGGCGAGCAGCTCGCCCGCGAGATCGAGAAGCGCACGGGCAAGGAGGCCCGCACCACCGTGCTCGGCCACGTCCAGCGCGGCGGCACCCCGAGCGCCTTCGACCGCGTGCTCGCCACCCGCTTCGGCCTGCAGGCGATCGACGCCGCCCACGAGGGCGACTTCGGCAAGATGGTCGCGCTGCGCGGCACCGACATCGTCCGGGTCGGCCTGGACGCCGCCACCTCCGAGCTGAAGACCGTGCCGGTGTCCCGCTACGAGGAGGCCGAGGTCTTCTTCGGCTGATCCGCCCCGGGCCGCACCGGCGGGCCCGCGCCGGCAGCGCCGGCCCGCCGCACGGCACGCCCGCGTGCGTTCACCGCCCCGGCCGCCCCGGCCAGGGGCGGTTTTCCTTGTCCGCCCTTCGCGCGGGTCGCGTCTCAGGGTTCCCGTCCGTCACGCCGCTGGAACAGGGACCCGGCGCCCGGCGGCTGCGGCCGGGACGGGGGCGCCGCCGCCGGGGCGGCGCCGGCCCGCGCGCGTTGTTCCTCGATCTGGGCGAGCAACCTGGTCTCGCTCTCCAGTTCCTCCCGGGACGGCGCCAGCGTCACCACCAGCAGCAGGACCAGGGTGATGATGCTGATCCCGATGAGCAGCGGCAGCAGGAAGCTCATGGCGGTCGCGCCGGCGAGCGCCTGGCCGGTGTTGGAGCGATCCACTGTGACGCTGAGCGAGAACATGCCGGTGTAGTGCATGCCTGTGACCGCGACGCCCATGATGAGCGCGGCGCCCGTGGTCGCGAGCAGTCCCTCCACCCGCAGGCTGAACCACAGCGCCACGGTCGAGGCCACCACCGCGATCAGCACCGACGCCGCGACCGGCAGCGCGGCGTAGTGCTTGACGGCGGCCATGTTCATGGCGGCCATGCCGAGGTAGTGCATGGCGGCGACCCCGAGCCCGGTGAGCAGCCCCGCTCCGAGCAGCGCGAGCAGGCGCTCGCCCGACCACGAGACCACGGCCAGGCCGACGCCGACGATGACGACGGCCACCAGGGCCGACACGATGGTGAGCGGTACGTCGTAGGTGATCGCCGTGCCCGGGACGCGGAATCCCATCATGGCGACGAAGTGCATCACCCAGATGCCGGTGCCGCCGAGCGCGAGCGCGGCGCCGGCCAGCCACTGCAGGCGGGCGCCGCCGTGCGTCCCGCGTGCCCGGCTCGCCAGCAGCAGACTGAGAAATGATCCGATGACCGACATCACGTACGCGGCCAGCGGGGTGAATATTCCTTGCGCGAAGTGGTCAATATGCGACACTGGGCGTCCTTGAGGATCAAGATGATCTACGGCGGGTAATCCGGATGATGAGCACTGCTCGGAACAGTAATCGGTCCAGCCGTTTC
Source organism: Sphaerisporangium sp. NPDC004334 (assembly GCF_053602655.1). Classification (NCBI taxonomy): domain Bacteria; kingdom Bacillati; phylum Actinomycetota; class Actinomycetes; order Streptosporangiales; family Streptosporangiaceae; genus Sphaerisporangium; species Sphaerisporangium sp. NPDC004334. The sequence goes on along the minus strand of NZ_JBSGDZ010000010.1, from coordinate 58,289 downwards.
ATGGAATTTCTTGAGGCCGGAAGGGCGAGATCCCGGTGGCCGTTTCCGCCGGACGGCCCCTTCGCCGGGTCCGATGGCGGCCACCGCCGGCGGCGGGCGGGACCGCCGGCCCTCGATAAGGGATAAATTGAGGGGTGCGCAGCGCGGGAGGACCTTCCGCCGGCACGTGTCCCCACCCGACTCCACCATCCCCGCCGGAGGCAGCCCCATGTCCCTCGTGCCCCCGTCAGCTCTGGGCGACCCCTGTGTGCTGCTGAAACTGGGCGAGGTCGTCCTCAAGGGCAGGAACCGCGAGCTGTTCGAGCGGCAGTTGCAGGCCAACATCAAGGCGGCGCTGAAGGGCTTCGGCGTCAAGGTCGACGTGCGGCAGCGCCACGGCGTCATCGCAATCCTGCTGCCCGAGGGAACCGGCGTGGAGACCGCCGACGCCATCGCCGAACGTCTCACCGACGTGATCGGGCTGGTCTGGGTGCACCGGGCCTGGCGGGTCGCCAAGGACCCCGAGGCGGTCACCGCCGCCGCGCTCGAACTGGTCGCCGGCCGCCCCGAGGTCGAGCGCCGCGCCACCTTCGCCGTGCGCTCCCGCCGCCGCGACAAGCGCTTCCCGCTGCGCTCCAACGAGCTCGACCGCATGGTCGGCGGCGAGATCAACGACAAGTACGGCCTGCCCGTGCGCCTGAAGAACCCCGAGCTCACCGTGAACATCGAGGTCGACAGGGACGAGGTGTTCGTCTTCACCGACGGCCTGCCCGGCCAGGGCGGCCTGCCGGTGGGCACCAGCGGGCGCGGCCTGGTGCTGATGTCCGGCGGCATCGACTCCCCGGTGGCCGCCTACCGCATGCTGCGGCGCGGCCTGCAGGTCGACTTCCTGCACTTCTCCGGCATCCCGTTCACCACATCGGAGTCGATCTACAAGGCGTACGCCCTCGTGCGGGCGCTGAGTAAGTTCCAGGGCAACGCCCGGCTGTTCGTGGTGCCGTTCGGCAAGGCCCAGCAGTCGCTCAAGGCCTCCGGCGCCGACCGCCTGCAGGTCGTGGCGCAGCGCCGCCTGATGCTCAAGACCGCGGAGGAGGTCGCCCACCGCCTGCGCCGTAACGTGCTGGTCACCGGCGACTCCCTCGGCCAGGTCTCCTCGCAGACCCTGCAGAACATCACCGCGCTGGACGACGCCGTGGAGCTTCCGATCCTGCGCCCGCTCATCGGCATGGACAAGACCGAGATCATGGCGGAGGCGCGGCGCATCGGCACCCTGCAGATCTCCGAACTGCCCGACGAGGACTGCTGCACGTTGCTGACCCCGCGCCGCGCCGAGACCGCCGCCAAGATCGCCGACCTGCGGCAGATCGAGAAGCGCCTGGACGCCGAGGAGCTCGCCGTCCAGCTCGCCGACTCCATCCAGGAGTACAAGCTGGACGGCTCGCCCGTGGGGGTCCGTCGGAGCCCGAACGCCGCGGACGCCCTGGACGCCGCGCCGGCCGCAGATGCCGCGCCCGCAGTGGACGCCGCGCCGGCCGCGCCGGCCGCGCCCGCCGCGGTCTGACCGGCCGGCGCCGGCCGTTCTAGACCACCGGGGCGAGCTTGGTGGCCAGGGTGCGGTTCATCAGCGGGGGGAAGTCGCGCGCGATGGCGGCCAGTTCGGCCAGGTCGCCGTCCACGAGCGCCTGGGGGCCGTCGCAGAGCGCCTGCTCGGGGGTCGGGTGTACGTCGATGATCACACCGTCGGCCCCCACGGCGATCGCCGAGCGGGTCAGCGGGAGCACCAGGTCGCGGCGGCCGCCCGAGTGCGAGGGGTCGACGATGACCGGCAGGTGCGACAGCCGCTGGGCCACCGGCACGGCCGAGATGTCCAGGGTGTTGCGCGTCGCGGTCTCGAACGTGCGGATGCCGCGCTCGCACAGGACGATGTCCAGGTTGCCGCGCTGCGCGATGTACTCGGCCGCCATGAGCCATTCCTCGATCGTGGCGTTCATGCCGCGCTTCAGCATGACCGGCCGGCCCACCGACCCGACGGCCTGCAGCAGCGCGAAGTTCTGCGCGTTGCGCGTGCCGACCTGCAGCATGTCGGCGTAGGAGGCGACGAGTTCGACGTCGTGGGCGTCCACCACCTCGGTCACGATGGGCAGTCCGGTCTCGGCGCGCACGTCGGCCAGGATGCGCAGCCCGGCCTCGCCGAGCCCCTGGAAGGCGTAGGGGGAGGTGCGGGGCTTGTACGCGCCGCCGCGCAGCAGGGTCGCGCCCGCGGCCTCGGCCATCCGGGCGGCGGCGAGCGTCTGGTCGGGGGTCTCCACGGCGCACGGCCCGGCGATCAGCGTGACCGTGTCCGGCCCGATCGGCACCCCGCCGACCCGCACCGTCGACCGGTCGGGATGGTTGTCCCGGCTCACGAGCTTGTAGGGGGTCGAGACGCGCATGACGTCGGCCACGCCGTTCATCCCGCCCAGGTTCAGGTTCATGAACTGGGCGATGTCGCCGACCAGGCCGATGATCGTCCGATTGACGCCACGGCTGACGAACGCATCACCGCCGGCCGTGGCGACCAGGTCGACGATGGCGTCGACGTCCTGCTGAGTGGCCCCGGGGGCCATGACGATGACCATGTGATGCCCTTTCTCCGGACCGCGGTCGCGGTCGAGGTGTTCGACGCCGGAAAACGACGAAGGCCCCGGGTCCTGATCAGGACCCGGGGCCTTCGTCGACGTCTGGCGGTCAGCGCAGCGTCTGACGGCGATCGGCCGATTCCACGGGTCCGTCGCCATACCAAAACTCCAACGCGGTACGCATCGCCGCAAGCATAACCCATCCCCAGCGGTGGGCGGCGACGGCGCAGGTACGGCCGGCAGGGCCGTTCCGTCCGACCGAGGGAAAGGCCGTCCGTGGAGGGAACCGTCCGCGGGGGATGGGACCGCCGGGCCCTGCGCCGGCACGGCTGCCGGTGAATCCTCCGTGGGTGGATGGGATCGTCCCGCCGTCCGGGGGAGGGAGCCGCCACCCCGGGAGGGTTAACGGGGTGCCAATGCCGCGCGGCCGACAGCGCGATGGCAGGATTGCTGCGTGCCGGATCCAACCGAGGAAACTCGACTGCCCCCCGGGCAGTACGTCCCCCGTGGCCGACCGGTCCTCCACTACGGCCGGGTCCCGCGGTTCCGGCCGGAGAGCTGGAACCTGTCGGTCTTCGGAGCCACGGCGTCGGGGGAGGAGATCCGCTTCACCTGGCCGGAGTTCTCCGCCCTGCCCCGCGCGTCCGTCATCGCCGACTTCCACTGCGTCACCAAGTTCTCGATCATGGGAAGCGAGTGGGGAGGCGTGCCGGCCGGCGCCCTGCTGGAGGCCGTTCCCCCGGACCCCGGGGTCACCCATGTCATGATCTGGGGTGAGTACGGCTACAGCGCCAACCTGCGCCTGTCGGACTTCGCGCGCGATTCCACCCTGTTCGCCCTCGAACTGGACGAGAAGCCGCTGTCGGCCGAGCGGGGCTTCCCGGTGCGCGTCGTCGTGCCCCACCTGTACGCGTGGAAGAGCGTCAAGTGGGTGCGCGCCGTCGAGTACATGGTCGCCGACCGCCGCGGGTTCTGGGAGGAACGCGGCTACCACAACCTGGGCGACCCCTGGCGCGAACAGCGCTACGCCTACCAGGAGGAACCCGGCGACGGCCCCGCCTGACCCCCGCCGGCCGCCGTACGCAGAGGTGATCGCGTGGCCGCCGCACAGCCGGTCGCGCGCCCTGGCCGGGCCGGTGCGGGCCTCGGCCCGCCTCTGACGCCGGCGCGGGCCCGCCGTCCGGTTCCCACACGATCACATCGGGTGACCGATTACGGTTGCCCGCATGCTGCACACCGGGTGGGCGCTGCTGTGCGTCCTCAGCGGCCTGGCCGGGTACCGCCTGGGCCGGCGCCGTCGCGGCGAGGCGGGCGCGGGCGGCCGGGCGGGGGAGGGCGGCCCGGCCGGCGACGCCACCTTCGCCGCGCTGCACGTCGCCGCGATGGCCGCGCCCTACCTGCGGGCCGGGCTGTCGCGCGACTCCGCGCGCAGGGCCGTGCGCCACCTGCGCGCCCTGACCGGCACGGCCGCCCTCGCCGTCACCTCCACCGACCAGGTGCTCGCCTGGGACGGCGCGTGGGAGGCGCCCGGCGAGGCGCACGTGCGCGACCTCATCGGGCACGTCCACGGCATCCTCGCCGGTGGGCGGCCCCACCTGGTCGCAGGGGACGAGCTGTTCTGCGAGGCCGACGACTGCGCCATCCGCAGTGCCGTCGTGGTGCCGCTGACCGTGGACGGGCGGGTCATCGGCGCGCTGGCCGCCTACGACCCGCACGTCGGCGCACCCCTCGTGCGGGCGGTGACCGAGGTCGGCCGGTGGGCCTCCGGGCAGCTCGAGCTGGCCGAGCTGGACGCCACCCGGCGGCGGGCGATGCAGGCCGAGACCCGGGCCCTGCGCGCGCAGATCTCCCCGCACTTCGTGTGCAACTCCCTGGCCACCATCGCCTCCTTCACCCGCACCGAGCCCGACCGGGCGCGCGAGCTGCTGCTGGACTTCGCCGACTTCGCCCGGCACGCCCTGCGCCGCGCAGGAGACTTCACCACGCTCTCCGACGAGCTGACCTGCGTCGACCGCTACCTGCTGCTGGAGCGGGCCCGCTTCGGCGACAAGCTGCGCTTCGTCGTGGACGTCGTCCCGGAGGTCATGCCGGTGCCGGTGCCGTTCCTGTGCCTGCAACCCCTGGTGGAGAACGCCATCACCCACGGCATCCGCCGCGGCGGCGGGTCGGGCGAGGTGAGCATCGTGGTGCGCGACGCGGGCGAGGAGGTCCACATCACCGTCGAGGACGACGGCGCGGGCATGGAGCCGGGCCGGGTGCGGCGCCTGCTGGCGGGCGAGCCGCCGAGCGGGGACGGCGGGGGCGGCATCGGGCTGGCCAACGTGGACGTGCGGCTGCGCCAGATCTACGGCCAGGAGTACGGACTGGTGATCGACACCGCGCCCGACGAGGGCACCACGGTGCGCATGCGGGTGCCGAAAATCCGGCCAAACTATAACTGAAAGCATTCGGGTCGCCACTCAATGTCGATAGAGGGCTTGCCCGCGAGGCGGTCCTGACGGCAGTTTGGTCTCCATGCTCCGTGTCTTGGCGGTCGACGACGAGGTGCACGCGCTGTCGGAGCTGGCCTATCTCCTCCGGCAGGACAATCGCGTCGAGCAAGTGCTGACGGCCTCGGACGGGGTCGCCGCGCTGCAGGACATGGTCGCGATGATCGGTGCCGGCGAGCGGCTCGACGGCGTCTTCCTCGACATCCGCATGCCCGGCCTCGACGGCCTCGATCTCGCCCGCCTGGTCGGCGCCTTCCCCAGCCCGCCCAAGCTGGTCTTCGTCACCGCGCACGACGACCGCGCGGTGCAGGCGTTCGAGCTGGAGGCGGTGGACTACCTGCTCAAGCCGCTGCGGCCCGACCGGGTCGCCGAGGCGGTGCGCCGCCTGGAGCAGGCCGCCTACGGGCCCTGCGCCGCCGAAGCCGCGGAGGGCGACGTCATCCCGGTCGAGCTGAGCGGGCGCACGAGCTTCGTGCCGCAGCACGCCGTCGCCTACGCCGAGGCGAGCGGCGACTACGTGCGCCTGCACACCGCCGAGGGCACCCATCTGGTGCGCATGTCGCTGGCGGCCCTGGAGCGCCGCTGGGCGTCCTCGGGGTTCATCCGCGTGCACCGCAGCACGCTGGTGTCGGCGCGGCACGTCACCGAGATGCGCTTCGACGAGGGCCGCATCGTGCTGCGCGTCGGCGAGACGACGCTCCCGGTGAGCCGCCGCCACAGTCGCCGCGTCCGCGAGCAGCTCGTGCGGCAGTTCCGCGCCCCGCTGCCGCGCCCGGCCGACCTCCCGTCGGCTGCGGCCGGCCTGCCCCGCCCGCAGCCCGCCACCACCCCGCAGCACGGCGCTCCCCGCGACGCCGCTCCGCATGACCCCGCCTCGCAGGAGCGCGCCCAACAAGACGGCGCCCCGTAGGACGCCGCCCTGTAGAACGGGCTACATGTGACCCTTGGGACGACGCCACACGGCGCGCCGTAGAACGGCGTCCCGTACGGGACCGGGCTGCGCGGGCGGCCCTCATGGACGGCCCGGGGGCTCGCTGGGTGCGCGCTGGGTGAGGCGTGGGCGCCGCCGACCGCGCGTCCGGCGGCTTCGGGCGGCGAACGGGCCCGGGCGCGAGCCCCCGTCCCGCCGCTCGTCGGGGCAGGTACGCCGCTCGTCGCGCGGACACGCTCCGTACATCGATGACTACTGACCGCTCAGCGAGCGGCGCCCGAAGGGCCCGCGCGACCCAGATGACACGACGTAATGTCGTGCCCGTCGAAGAGCCACAGTGCGTGACCAGGGGGGACACCTGCCCCGAGGGGCCGGACGGACCTTGGTCACGCGAACCCACCGGCGAACGCCGTGCCTGGGCGCCCGCGCGCCCGGCCGGCGGACGCCGGGGTCGCCGGGCCCTCACCGGGGGGTAGGGCCCGTCGGCCCGGGCGGGGCGGGGTGTTCGCCGATCGGCCGCGAGGCCTACGCACGTGATCTGGCCCAAAGGGGGGCGGCCGGATCTCGTTGGCGAACACCCTGCCCGGCGCCGTGCCCTGGACGCCGGGCAGGCCGCCCGTTGCTCAGCGCGAGATCGCCGCAGGCTCGCCCGTTGCTCAGCGGGAGATCGTCGCAGGATCACCCGCTGCTCGTCGGGAGATCGTCGCAGGCTCGCCTCTTGCTCCGCGGAGAATCGCCGTCGGTTCGCCTGTGTCCAGCGCGGAGCCGTCGTCGGTTCGCCGGTGTTCAGTGCGGGGTCGCCGTCGGCCGGCCTGTGTTCAGTGTGAGGCGGCCGCTGCCGTCGCCGGCTCGCGGAGCCTCTTCAGGAGCTGGATGTCCTCGCGGTGTTTGTCGGCCTTGCCGGGCGTCTCGATGCAGAACGGGACTCCGGCGGCGACCGGGTGGCGCAGCAGCTCGGCGAAGGCGCCCGCGCCGATGTGACCGGCGCCGATGTTCTCGTGGCGGTCGCGCTTGGAGCCGCAGGCGTCCTTGGAGTCGTTGGCGTGCACCAGCTTCAGCCGGCCCGGCGCCACGGCGTGCAGCGCGTCCAGCATCTCGGCGACTCCGCCGGGCGCGGCGAGGTCGTGCCCGGCGGAGAAGGCGTGGCAGGTGTCCAGGCACACGTTGGCCCGGGGGTGGTGTTCCAGGGCCTCCAGATAGGGGGCGAGGTCCTGCACGGTGGCGCAGAGCATCTGCCCCTGGCCGGCCATCGGCTCCAGCAGCAGATCGGGCCCGTGCTCGGGGATCTCGTCCAGCAGCGGCAGCAGGTGCTCGTGGAGCTGGCGCATCGCGGCGTCGCGCGACTGGCTGACCGCCGACCCGGTGTGCACGACCACGCCGAGCGCGCCGATCTCGACCGCGCGCCCCAGCGCGTGACGGATGCTGCCGGTGGACTTCTCCAGCGTGTCGGCGCTCGGAGACCCCATGTTGACCAGATAGGGCGTGTGGAGGAACACCGGGACGCCCGACTCGCGCAGCGCGGCGTCCTCGGCGGGCTTGCCGGCGTTGAGGGCCCAGCCGCGCGGGTTGGTCACGAACACCTGGATGATCTCGGCTTCGATCTCGGCCGCGTAGCGCAGGCCGCCCGTGGCCAGACCGCCCGCGACCAGCGCGTGGCCGCCGATGAGAGAGGTTGCCGTCATGATGCCTCCAGCTTATGGGACGGCCCGGATGCTCGGGGGAGGCGCCGGGCGGCCGTGACCGGCCCGCGCGGGCGGCGTTGGAGCATGACACGAAAAACCATGGCGATGCGTTGCCCCAGTTGGGAGATCCCGCCGCTGGACCGCGCCCGCCCGCGGCTGTTCACTGGCTGCCATGCCGAACGTGACACCCGGCCCTGACGGCCTGGCGGCCCTCAACGCGCTCAGCCCACCGGAGGCCGAACGGGAACTGCTGAGCTGCTGCGCCGCGCCCGCGTTCGCGCGCCGCGTCGCCGCCGGCCTGCCCTACGCCGACGCCGCCGCGCTGGCCGCCGCCGCGCGGGAGGCCGTCCGCGGGCTGAGCTGGCCGCAGGTGCTGGAGGCGTTGTCGGCCCATCCCCGCATCGGCGACCGCGCCGGGGGCGGCGGGCGGGAGGCGTCCTGGTCGCGGGCCGAGCAGTCCGGCACGGCCGGCGCCGACCGCAGGGTGCTCGCCCAGCTCGCCGCGGGCAACGTGCTCTACGAGCAGCGGTTCGGGCACGTGTACCTGGTCTGCGCGACCGGGCTCACGGCGGAGGAGATGGCCGACCGGCTCATGGCCAGGGTGCGCAACGACGAGGAGACCGAGCGGGCCGTCGTGCGCGAGGAGCTGGCCGAGATCGCCGTGCTGCGGGCCGTCAAGCTCGTGACCGGCCTCGGCGAGGGTGACGATCCCGGTAGTCCGAGTGACCCCGCCGGCCCCGAACCCAGCGGCCCCGATCCCGGCGACCCCGACCCCGACCCCGACCCCGACTCCGACGACTCCGACGACTCCGATCCCGGCGGGCCCGGCGGCAGCGGGGGCCGTGACGGCGGCCGGTGGGCGTCCGGGGAGGGCCGCGGCGGAGCCGCCGGCCGCGACGGGCACGATGGGGAGGAGGGGAGGTGAGCCTGTCCACGCATGTGCTCGACTCCAGCAGGGGCCGGCCCGCGGAGGGCGTGCGGGTCACGCTGTTCCAGGGCGACCGGGTCGTCGGCGCCGGCGTGACCGACGGCGACGGGCGCCTGGCCGACTGGCTGCCCGAGGGCGAGCCCGGCCGGGGCGTGCACCGCCTGGTCTTCGACACCGGGTCCTACTTCGCCGTGAGCGGCGTCGCGGCCTTCTACCCCGAGGTCGTGGTGACCTTCGCCATCGGCGACCCCGACGCGCACTACCACGTGCCGCTGCTGCTGAGCCCGTTCGCCTACTCGACCTACCGGGGGAGCTAGCGATGGCCGTCGTGCTCGGACCCAACCGCTACGGCAAGGCGGAGACCCGCGTCGTGCGCGTCACCCGCGACGGCGAGGTGCACCACCTCAAGGACTGCAACGTCGGCGTCTCGCTGTCGGGGGCGATGGAGGAGGTGCACCGGCGCGGCGACAACGCCGCCGTGCTGCCGACCGACTCCCAGAAGAACACCGTGTACGCCTTCGCCAAGAGGCACGGCATCGGGGAGATCGAGGAGTTCGCCCTGCTGCTGGCCCGCCACTTCGTCGGCTCGCAGCCCACGATCCACCACGCCCGGGTGGCGGTGGAGGAGCACTCCTGGGAGCGGCGCGGGCCGCACTCGTTCGCGCGTTCGGGCGGCGAGGTGCGCACGTGCGTCGTCCACCACGACCGGGACGGCGCCACCACGGTGGTGTCCGGCCTGCGTGACCTGGTGCTGCTCAACTCCACCGGCTCGGAGTTCCACGGGTTCGCGAAGGACGAGTACACGACGCTGCCCCCGGCCACCGACCGGATCCTGGCCACCGCCGTGACCGCCCGCTGGCGGCACCTGCTCCCGGCCGGGGAGGAGTCCCGCGACTACGCCGAGTCCTACCAGCAGGCGCGGCGGTGCCTGCTGGACGCCTTCGCCGGCACCTACAGCCTCTCCCTGCAGCAGACCCTGTTCGCCATGGGCGAGCGCGTGCTGCGCGAGCGCCCGGAGATCTGCGAGGTGCGGCTGGAACTGCCCAACAAGCACCACTTCCTGGTCGATCTCGCGCCGTTCGGCCTGGACAACGACAACGAGGTCTACTTCGCCGCCGACCGGCCCTACGGGCTCATCGAGGGAACCGTGCTGCACGACGACGCCCCGCCCGCCGGCGCGGCCTGGGACTAGGAGAGCCGACCGTTGGACTTCCTGCGACCCGCCACCTGGGCCGAGGCCCTGGCCGCGAAGGCGGCCGTCCCGGACGCCGTGCCCATCCAGGGCGGCACCGACGTGATGGTGGAGATCAACTTCGACGTGCGGCGCCCGGTGGCGCTGCTCGACCTCACCACGGTCGGCGAGCTCGGCGAGTGGGAGGTCACCGCCGACGGCCTGCTGCGGGTCGGCGCCGGGGTGTCCTACGCCCGGATCATCGCCGAGCTGGGCGACCGGCTCCCCGGGCTGGCCCAGGCGTCCCGCACGGTCGGCTCGTCTCAGATCCGCAACCGCGGCTCGGTCGGCGGCAATCTGGGCGCCGCGTCCCCCGCCGGGGACAGCCACCCGCCGCTGCTCGCCGGGGACGCCGTCATCGAGGTGGAGTCCGCGGCCCGCGGCACCCGCCTGATCCCGGCCGAGGAGTTCTACCTCGGCGTCAAGCGGAGCGCGCTGGAACCCGACGAGCTGATCCGCGCCTTCCGCGCCCGTCCGGCCACCGGGCCGCAGTACTTCTCCAAGGTCGGCCCGCGCAACGCCATGGTGATCGCGGTGTGCTCGTTCGCGCTGGCCCTGCACCCGCACGAGCGCCGCGTCGGCACCGGCGTCGGCTCGGCCGCCCCGACGCCCCGGCGGGCCCGCGCGGCCGAGGAGTTCGCCGGCCGGGAGCTCGACTGGACCGGGGCCGCGCCCCTGGACGGTGCGCTGCTCGCGCGGTTCGGCGAGCTGGCGGCCGGGGCGGCCTCGCCCATCGACGACGTGCGCGGCACCGCGGCCTACCGGCGCCACGCGATCGCGGTGATGGCCCGCCGCACCCTCACCTGGGCCTGGAACGACTACCGAGGGAAGGTGGCGGCATGCGCGTGAACCTCACCGTCAACGGCAGGCCCGAGGCCGTGGACGGCGTGTGGGAGGGCGAGAGCCTGCTGTACGTGCTGCGGGAGCGGGTCGGCCTGCCGGGCGCCAAGAACGCCTGCGAGCAGGGCGAGTGCGGCTCGTGCACGGTGTACCTGGACGGCCTGCCCGTGTGCGCGTGCCTGGTGGCCGCCGGGCAGGCCGAGGGGCGCGAGGTGCGCACCGTCGAAGGGCTGGCCGGCGGGGAGCGCCTGGACCCGGTGCAGGAGGCCTTCGTCGAGTGCGGCGCCGTGCAGTGCGGCTTCTGCACGCCGGGCCTGCTGGTCCAGGCGCACGACCTCATCGAGCGCGTCGGCGAGCCCACCGACGCCGAGATCCGCGAGGCGCTGGCCGGCAACCTGTGCCGGTGCACCGGATACGAGAAGATCCTCGACGCGGTACGCCTGGCCGCCGCCCGCAAGGCGGCGGCCCGATGACCGGCGGCCCGATGACCGGCGGCTCGATGGCCGGCGGACGCGGAACGGACGCGACCGGCCGCCACGAGACGGCCGCGACCGGCGGCCGGCGCGGAGGCGGAGGGGACACGCTGATCGAGAACGTCGCGATCGCCCCCGTCGCCGGGCCCGAGATCGCGCACGGGCACATCCTCGTCCGGGACGCCCGCATCGCCGCCATCGGCGCCGGTCCGGGCCCCGACGTCCCGGGCGCCGCCCGCATCGACGGCGCCGGTTGCCTGGCCACCCCCGGGCTGGTCAACACCCACCACCACCTGTACCAGTGGGCCTCCCAGGGCGTGGCGCAGGACGCCACGCTGTTCGAGTGGCTGACCGCGCTCTACCGGCTGTGGGCCGCCATGGACGCCGAGGTGGTCAGGGGCGCGGCCACCGCCGGGCTCGGCTGGCTTGCCCTGTCCGGCTGCACGACCACGACCGACCACCACTACATCTTCCCCAAGGGCCGCGGCGACCTGCTCGCCGCCGAGATCGAGGCCGCCCGGGACCTCGGCCTGCGCTTCCACCCCTGCCGCGGGTCGATGGACCGCGGCGTCTCCCAGGGCGGCCTCCCCCCGGACGAGGTGGTGGAGAGCCTCCCGGAGATCCTCGCCGCCACGGCGGAGGCCGTCGACGCCTACCACGACCCGTCGCCGGGGTCGATGCTGCGCGTCGCCGTCGCCCCCTGCTCGCCGTTCTCGGTGAGCGCCGAGCTGATGACCGAGGCCGCGGCGCTCGCCCGCGACAAGGGCGTGCGGCTGCACACCCACCTGTGCGAGACCCTCGACGAGGAGGAGCACTGCCTGGCCCAGATGGGCTGCACGCCCGTCGACTACATGGACAAGCTCGGCTGGCTCGGTCCCGACGTCTGGGTGGCCCACGCCGTCCACCTGCACGACCGCGACATCGAGCGCTTCGCCGCCACCGGCACCGGCACCGCCCACTGCCCGAGCTCCAACGGGCGCCTCGGCGCGGGCATCGCCCGGGTGTCGGAGATGCTGCGCGCCGGGGCGGCCGTCGGGCTCGGCGTGGACGGCGCCGCCTCCAGCGAGCTGACCACGCTCGCCGGGGAGATGCGGCAGGCCCTGCTGTTCCAGCGCGCCCGCTACGGCCCGGCCGCGCTCACCGCCCGGCAGGCCCTGGAACTCGGCACGCTCGGCGGCGCCCGCTGCCTGGGCCGCGAGGACGAGATCGGCACCCTGGAACCCGGCAAGCTGGCCGACATCGTGCTGTGGCGGGTCGGCGGGTTCGCCGCCGCCATCGACGACCCGGTGTGCGCGCTGGTGTTCGGGCCGCCGCCGCCGGTGGCGCGCGTGCTGGTCGGCGGGCGCACCGTGGTCGCGGACGGCGAGCTGCGCACCGTCCCGCACGACGCCGCCGGCCGCGCCGGTGCCGACGCCCACCGCCGCCTCCTGCGCCTGGCCGCCGACCGCGGCGTCACCGTGGCAGGGGAGGTACACCGGTGACCGCCTCCGCCCGCGCTCGCCGGTGATCGACCTGTCGCATGCCCCCCCGGCGCGTCGCGGGGGCCCGGCGGCGAGGCGACGGCGGGGGGCGTGGAAGATTCTGTGGTGAGGCCGGGCGTGCGCCGGGCGTCTCCGCGCGGCGGAGGCTCCGCCCGGGCGCGAGCGCGCCGGGTGAGGCCGGGACTAAAAAGAGCGGGAGGTCGTCGGGTGATGCCGGGACACGTGCTGGTCGCGCCGGACAAGTTCAAAGGGTCGCTCGGCGCCGTCGAGGTCGCCGCGCGCGTGGCCGCGGGGCTGCGCGCCGCGCGCCCGGAGGTCGAGGTGGTGACCATGCCGGTCGCCGACGGCGGGGACGGCACGGTCGAGGCCGCCGTCGCCTGCGGGTTCCGGCGCGTGGAGACCGTCGCCTCCGGGCCGACCGGCGAGCCGGTGACCGCCGCCTACGGCGTGAAGGACGACGTCGCGGTGGTCGAGCTGGCCGAGGCGTCCGGGCTGCACCGGCTCACCGGCGGGCGGCTCGCCCCGCTCACCGCGACCAGCCACGGCACGGGTGACCTGGTGGCCGCCGCGCTGCGCCACGACCCTCGCCAGATCGTGCTCGGCCTCGGCGGGAGCGCCTGCACCGACGGCGGCTCCGGCATGATGCGCGCCCTCGGGGTGCGCCTGCTCGACGCGCGCGGCCGGGAGCTGCCCCCGGGAGGCGGCGCGCTGGCCGACCTGCGCACCCTCGACCTGGACGGCTTCGCCCGCCCGCCCGGCACCGCGTTCGTCGTGGCCAGCGACGTGGACAACCCGCTGCTCGGCCCGGACGGCGCCGCCGCCGTGTACGGGCCGCAGAAGGGCGCGGGCCCCGGCGAGCTGCCCCGGCTGGAGGAGGGCCTGGCGCACTGGGCCGACGTGGCCGAGCGCGAGCTGGGCGTGCGGGTGCGCGACGACCCGGGCGCCGGAGCGGCCGGCGGGGTGGGGTTCGCCGCCATGGCCTTCCTGGGCGCGGAGATCCGGCCCGGCATCCGCCTGCTGCTCGACCTGCTCGGCTTCGCCGGCCGGCTCGACGGCGCGCGCCTGGTCATCACCGGCGAGGGGTCGCTGGACGGCCAGACGCTGCGCGGCAAGGCGCCCGCCGGGGTCGCCGAGGCGGCGGGACGCGCCGGGGTGCCGGTCGTCGCCGTGTGCGGCCGCCGGACGCTCACCGACGACGAACTGCGCGCCGCCGGCATCCAGGCGGCGTACGCCCTCACCGACATCGAGGCCGACGTGCGCCGCTGCATGGCCGAGGCCGGCCCGCTGCTGGAACGGCTCGCCGCCGGGCTCGCCGCGGACCGGCTCTCCCAGGCCCCCGCCCATGCCGCCGACTGACCGCCCCGGCCCCCGCCCGCCCGCCTCCGCGGCGCCGGCGAAGGCGCCCGGCGCCTTTCCCGGCGCGACCGGCGACGCCCCAGGCCACAGAAGCGCGCCCGGGGCCACTCCGGCCACCGCGGCGGGCACGTTCGACCTGGTCGTGCGGTCGCGGCGGGCGGTGCTCCCCGACGGCGAGCGCCCGCTGGCCGTGGCCGTCCGGGACGGGGTGATCGCCGCCCTGCTCCCGTACGAGGCCGAGGCGGCGGCCGCCGAGACGGTGGACCTCGGCGAGGTGTGCCTGCTGCCGGGGCTGGTGGACAGCCACGTGCACGTCAACGAGCCGGGACGCACCCACTGGGAGGGCTTCGCCACGGCCACCAGGGCGGCGGCGGCCGGCGGCGTCACCACGATCGTCGACATGCCGCTCAACTCCCTGCCGCCGACCGTCGACGTCCCCGCCCTGGCGGCCAAGCGGGCGGCGGCGGCCGGCCAGTGCGCCGTCGACGTGGCCTTCTGGGGCGGCGCGATCCCCGGCAACGCAGGCGAGCTGCGTCCCCTGCACGAGGCCGGCGTGCGCGGCTTCAAGTGCTTCCTGTCGCCCTCGGGCGTGGAGGAGTTCCCGCCGCTCGACGCGGACGGGCTGCGCGCGGCCATGCGCGCGGTGGCCGCCTTCGGCGGGCTCGTCGTGGTGCACGCCGAGGATCCGGCGCTGCTCACCGACCCGGCCGGGCCGACGTACGCCCAGTTCCTGGACTCGCGCCCGGGGGAGGCCGAGCGGCGGGCCGTCGAGCGCGTCATCGCCGCCGCCCGCGAGACCGGCGCGCGGGCGCACATCCTGCACGTGTCCTCGGCCTCCTGCCTGGAACCGCTGGAGGCCGCGCGGCGCGAAGGGGTGCCGGTCAGCGCCGAGACCTGCCCCCACTACCTCACCATCACCGCCGAGCAGGTGCGCGGCCCGGAGTTCAAGTGCTGCCCGCCGATCAGGGACGCCGGCAACCGCGACCGGCTGTGGGAGGGGCTGGCCGGGGGCGTGCTGAGCTGCGTGGTGTCCGACCACTCGCCCTCCACCGCCGACCTGAAGGTCCCCGACTTCGCCGCCGCCTGGGGCGGGGTCTCCTCCCTCCAGGTCGGACTGCCCGCCGTGTGGACCGAGGCCCGGGCGCGCGGGCACGGCCTGGACCGGGTGACCGGGTGGATGTCGCGCGGACCGGCCGCGCTCGCGGGGCTGCCCGCCAAGGGCCGGCTGGCCGTGGGGGCGGACGCCGACCTGGTCGCCTTCGACGACACCGCCGAGTTCACCGTCCAGGCGGGCGCGCTGCGCCACCGAAATCCCCTCACGCCCTACCACGGCCGCACGCTGACCGGCGTCGTCCAGGCCACCTGGCTGCGCGGCCGTCCCGTCACCGACGCCGAACCTCCCTTCGGAGCCCTGCTGTGACCACTCCGCACCACTCGGCTTCGGCGCCCGCCGCCGCGGCGAGCCGTCCCCCTGCCCCAGGACGGGCTCCGGCGACCGTCCCTGCGACCGTCCCGGACCCGCGCCGGCTACCCGACCTCGCCTTGCGCTCCTACGGCGGATCGGTGGTGGCTGCCAGCGACGAGTCCTTCGCCGAGCGCCAGGCGCTGGTCAGGCCCGGCCGGCCCGCCTTCCAGGCCGGGACGTTCGGCCCTCGCGGTCAGGTGTACGACGGCTGGGAGACCCGCCGCCGGCGCGAGCCGGGTCACGACTGGGCCGTCGTCCGCCTCGGCATGCCCGGCGTCGTGCGGGCCGTGGTCGTCGACACCGCCTGGTTCACCGGCAACTACCCGCCCTTCGCCTCCGTCGAGGCGTGCGAGGCCGCCGGGTATCCCTCGGCGGACGAGCTGCGCGAGGCGTCCTGGGCCGAGATCGTGCCGCGGAGCCCGCTGACCGGCGACAGCGAGCACACCTTCCCCGTGACCACCGGGAGCCGGTTCACCCACGTGCGGCTGAACATCTTCCCCGACGGCGGCGTCGCCCGGCTCCGCGTCCACGGCGAGGTGGCCGCCGACCTCGCCATGCACGACGCGATGCCCCTGGACCTGGCAGCCCTGGAGAACGGCGCGCTGGTCACGGCCTGCTCCGACGAGTTCTACTCCTCCCCGCTGAACGTCATCGCCCCCGGGTCGCCCCGCCACCAGGCCGAAGGGTGGGAGACCGCCCGCCGCCGCGACGGTGGCAACGACTGGCTCGTCGTGCGGCTGGCCGTCCCCGGCGTCGTCCGGGTCGCCGAGCTGGACACCGCGAACCTGGTCTACAACGCCCCCGGCGCGGCGTCGCTCACCGCCGCCCACGTGCCCGGCGGCGCGGAGCCCGGGCCGGACGCCGGATGGTTCGAGCTGCTGCCCCGCATCCGGCTCCAGCCGGACACCCGCCACCGCTTCCGCCTGGCCGGCGAGCGGCCGGCGACGCACGTCCGCCTTGACATCCACCCCGACGGCGGCCTCGGCCGCCTGCGCCTCTACGGCATCCCCGCCCCCGGCGACGGCGCGCGGGTCTGATCGCTCCCCGGGCGCGACGGACGGACCTCGGCGCGCCCGGGCGGGTCAGTGCCAGATGGTGATGCGGGTGCCCGCCGGGGCCTGTCCGAGCGGGTTCTCGGCCACGACCGCGCCGGTGCCGGCGATGCGGCGCACCCGGACCTTGAACCCGGCCGCGCGCAGCTCGTTCGTGGCGTCGGCGACCTTCTTGAACCGGACGTCGGGGATGGCGACGAGCGCCTGGCCGGGCTGGGGGTTGTCGGGCCTCTCCCACGGCCAGTGGAAGCCGGTGTCGGGCCCCTTGGAGCAGGTGAGCTGCACGTTCTGCCCGGCGGTGACCTCCGACCGCGCGGTCGGGACCTGCGCGATGATGGTGTTGGGCTGGGCGTTGTCGGTCTGCTGCACGACCGTCGGGACGAAGCCCTTCTGCCGCAGGAACGCGTCGGCCTGGTCGCACTGCATGTCGCTGACGTCCGGCATCAGCAGCCCGGCGCTCAGGACGAGCTGCACGTGGCTGCCCTCGCGGACCTTCGTGCCGACCTGCGGGCTGGTGCGCATCACCAGGCCGCGCTGGACGGTGTCACTGGGCACCCGGCTGACCGGGCCAGGGGTCAGCCCCGCCTCGGAGATCTTCGCCTGCGCGTCGCCCTGGGAGAGGTTCAGCACGTTCGGCACGGCGATCTTGACCGGGCCGGAGGAGGGGATGAGCGTGATTACCGCGTCGTTGAGGACGTCCTTGCCCGGCTCGGGATCGGTGCGCAGCACCTTGTCCTCGGCGAGCTTGTCGTCGTGCTCGGCGGGGCCGATCTTGACCGCGAAGCCCTGCCTCTCGGCCTTCTCCTTGGCGAGGGTGACGTTGAGGCCGAGCAGGTCGGGGACCTTGGTGTACCGGCCCTCGGAGAACCACCAGCCGGTGCCGGCGACCGCGCCGATCATGACGACGGCCAGCGCCGCGATGAGCCAGACCGGCCGGACGCCGCGGCGTCCGCCGGGCGGGCCCGGCGCCACCGGCGGGGCGGCCAGCATCTCGGTCTGGGAGTGGATGAGAGTGGGATGGGCCGGCGGGACGGTCTCGCGCGGCATCACGCCGGTCTCGCGGAGCATCGAGGGGGACGTGGCCCCGGCGGGCGGGACGTGCGGCCCCGGGTCGCGCGGCAGCGTGCGGTGGGCCTCGACGGCGGCGACCAGCATGGCCGTGGCGTCGGCCGGACGGCGCGCGGGGTCGCGGTCGGTCGCCGAGAGCACCAGCGCGTCCAGCGCCTGCGGCGTGCCCGGGATGATCGCCGAGGGCGCGGGGACCCGGTCGTGGACGTGGCGGTAGGCCACCGACATGGGGCTGTCGCCCTGATAGGGCTGCTGCCCGGTCAGCAGCTCGAACAGCAGCACCCCCGCGGCGTACACGTCGCTGCGCGCGTCGGCCACCCCGGCGGTCACCTGCTCGGGCGACATGTACGCGATCGTGCCGATCATCACGCCGGTCTTGGTCTGGTTGCCCGCCTCGATCGCGCGGGCCAGCCCGAAGTCGACGACTTTGACCCGGCCGTCGTCGGTGAGCAGGACGTTCTCGGGCTTGACGTCCCGGTGCACCATGCCCGCCTGGTGGGCCGCGCCGAGGGCGGCCAGCACCGGGATGAGGATCTCCAGGGCCTCGCGGGCGGGAAGGCGCCCCCGCCGGCGGAGCACGTCGCGCAGGGTGCGCCCGGGGACGTACTCCATCGACAGGTAGACGTTGCCCGCGTCGGTGCCCTGGTCGAAGACGTGCACGACGTTCGGGTGCGACAGGCTGGCGACGGACTTGGCCTCGCCGATGAAGCGGCGGACGAAGTCGGGGTCCTCGGCGAGCGAGGGATGCATGACCTTCAGGGCGACCGTGCGGTCGAGCCGGACGTCCAGGGCCAGGTAGACAGCGGCCATGCCGCCCCGGGCGATGCGGGATTCGACCCGGTACCGCCCGTCCAGCAGCCGCCCTAGAAGGGGGTCCGCAACCGTCGTGTCCACGGGAGTGAGTTTACGGGCGGTTTGCCGGGGGGAGGGCAAGCACATCCCAAACCGATGCCGACATGTTCTCCCGTCCCCAAGGGGTCATCGTTGTCACCTGGCACGCGGCTCGATCGCCGGCGAGGAGGCCTCAGCGTACCGCCGCCGGGGGATCCGGCCGGCGAGGCGCGCCATGCGACCTGCCAGAACGGCCTCGCGCATCGCCGACGCCATCAGGCCGGGCCGCTGGGCGCGGGTGACGGCGCTGGCGAGCAGGACCGCGTCGCATCCTAGCTCCATCGCCAGGGCCGCGTCGCTCGCCGTGCCGATGCCGGCGTCCAGGATCACCGGGACGGCCGCCGCCTCGACGATCAGCTCGATGTTGTGCGGGTTGCGGATGCCGAGACCCGAGCCGATCGGGGAGCCCAGGGGCATCACCGCCGCGCACCCCGCCTGCTCCAGCCGCCGCGCGAGCGCCGGGTCGTCCCCGATGTAGGGCAGGACGACGAACCCGTCGGCGACCAGCCGCTCGGCGGCGTCGAAGGTCTCGATGGGATCGGGGAGCAGCGTGCGCTCGTCGTTGATGACCTCCAGCTTCACCCAGTCGGTGCCGAGCGCCTCGCGCGCCAGGCGCGCGGTCAGCACGGCCTCGCCCGCGGTGAAGCAGCCCGCCGTGTTGGGCAGCACCTTGACGCCCCGGCCGCGCAGCACGTCCAGCACCGACCCCCGGGCCGCCGGGTCCAGGCGCCGCATGGCCACCGTGGTGATCTCGGTGGCGGAGGCGGCCAGCGCCCGGTCCAGGACCTCCAGCGAGGGCGCGCCTCCGGTCCCCATGATCAGCCGGGAGGTGAACTTCTCCCCGGCGATGACCAGCGCGTCGCCCGCCTCGTCGAGGTCGTGCCCCGGCGCCGGGTGCGCACCGGTGCGGTCGAGGTCGTCCCCGGGCGCCCTGGTGGCGCCGGCCCGGCCGTCGTCGTCCCCGGCCGCCTTGGTCGTACCGGTCTGATCGATGTCGTGCCCGGCCGCGGGGCCGGCGCCGTGGTCAGCCACCTTGCACCGCCGTCAGCACCTCGACGCGGTCGTGCTCAGTGAGCGTGGTGGACTGCCACGCGCCGCGCCGCACCACCTCGTCGTTCACCGCCACCGCGACGCCCGCGCCCGACGAGGTCAGCTCCTGGACCGCGCGGGCGACGGTCGCCCCGGCGGGCAGGTCGCAGGACACACCGTTGATCATTACATTCATCGCCGTTCCGGGGCGCGGGAGGGCCCTGGCCGCCGCCAGGGCGCGCGCCCCGTTCCTCCTTCGTTCATCGGTGGGCCTCGGTGAAGCGCAGAGGGGAGCAGAGCGCCGCGAGGGGGACGAGCCCCGGGTCGGGGTCGCCGGCCACCAGCTCGGCGGTGAGCGGGCACAGCAGGACGCCGCCCCGGTGGTGGCCGGTGGCCAGCACCAGCCCGTCCACGCCGCTCGGGCCGATCACCGGCAGGTTGTCCGGCGTTCCCGGGCGCAGCCCCGCCGCCAGGTCGACCACCTCCAGCTCGGTGATCCCCGGCACCAGCTCGCGGGCGTCGCGCAGCAGCTCCCACAGCGCCCCGGCGGTCACCCGGGTGTCGAACCCCATCTCCTCCTGCGTGGCGCCGAGCACGATCTCGCCGTCGCCGCGCGGCACGAGGTAGGCACGCGAACCGTGCACGACGCCGCGCACGCACCGGCCGAGGAACCCCGGAGCGCCGCGCAGCCGCATGATCTGCCCCTTGACCGGGCGCACCGGAGGGAGCACCTCGGGGGGCAGGCCCGGAAGGGAGCCCGACCACGCCCCCGCCGCCAGGACGACCAGCCCGGCGCCGATCGCCGTGCCGCTCGCGCACCGCACCCCCCGCACGGGCCCGTCCGCGGAGAGCAGCCCCGTCACGCGGTCGGCGACCACCGGCACGCCGCGGCGCGCCAGCGCGGCGAGCAGGGCGGCCGTGACGCGGCGGGGATCCACCCAGGCGTCGCCGGCGACCAGGATGCCGCCCCGGACGGAGGGAGCGAGCATCGGCTCGGCACGGCGGCACTCCCGCCCGGTGAGCCGCTGGACGGGCAGCGACAACTTCTCCAGGAAGCCGGCCACCTCGGACAACGCCGCCAGGTCGTCCGCGCCGAAGGCCACGTCGAGCGTGCCCTCGCCGCGGTGGTCGACGTCCACGCCCGACTCCGCCGACAGCTCGGCGGCGAACGCCGGCCAGCGGGCCAGCGAGGCCAGGCCGAGCCGCAGCAGGGGCTCCTCGGTGTAGGCGACCTCGCTGACCGGGGCGAGCATCCCCGCCGCCGCGTGCGAGGCGCCCGAGCCGGGCGCGGGGTCGACGACGATGACGGAACGCCCGTGCCGGGCGGCGCGCCAGGCGATGGAGAGCCCGATGATGCCGCCGCCCACGACGACCATGTCGGCGTGCCGCCCGGCGCCCGCCGGGGGCGCGTTCGACACCTGCATCTGAGTCCGCTCCCTTCGCCGGCATGACCCGGATCAGGTTCGTGGCGGTCGAGGGCCCTCAGCCCTCCTCTCAGCCCGGTTTCGCCGGACTCCCGCGCGTGGTGGACCCAGCCTAATCCCGTCCCGGCGCCGCCGGGGACGGCGGGAGAGGCGGTCCGTTTCCGCCCTGGTACGGCATCGCCACCCGCTTGAGTGGTCTCATCACTGCCCGTATGGGACAGTGAGCCAATTTGTTACCAAATCGCCGTTGGCGGGTTACCGTCCTGGCCGCTTAGGGTCGGGTTGTGAATCATGTCGTGGTGGTGGGGGCCGGACTGGCCGGCGTGCGCAGTGTCGAGGCGCTACGGGCGCGCGGATACCGAGGGCGCGTCACTCTGATCGGCGAGGAGGCCCATCGGCCGTACGACCGGCCTCCGCTGTCCAAGGCCGTGCTGCTGGGCGAGCTGGACTCGACGGTCGTCGACTCCGATCTCGGCGCGCTGGACGTCGATCTGCGCACCAACGTCTCCGCCAAGGGGCTTCGCGAGGGCGCCCTGGAGACCACCGAGGGCGAACTGGAGTACGACGGCCTGGTCATCGCCACCGGCGCCACCCCCGTCCGGCTGCGCGGCGAGGGCGCCCAGCACGTGCTGCGCACCATCGACGACTCCCTGGCCCTGCGCGCCGCGCTCGTACCCGAGTGCCGCGTCGCGATCGTCGGCGCCGGGTGGATCGGCGCCGAGGTCGCCACCGCGGCCCGCCGCGCCGGCTGCGAGGTGACCGTCGTCGAGGCCGCCGAGTCACCGCTGGCCGTGGCCCTCGGGCCCGAGGTCGGCGCCCGCACCGCCTCCTGGTACGCCGAGGCGGGCATCGACCTGCGGCTCGGCACGATGGTCGGCTCGATCGACCCCGGCGGGCTGACCATGATGGACGGCTCGTGGATCCCGGCCGACGTCGTGGTCACCGGCGTCGGCGTGCGCCCGAACGTCGCCTGGCTGGCCGGCTCGGGCATCGAGGTAGACAACGGCGTCCTGGTCGACGAGCACCTCCGCACCTCCATGGAGGGCGTCGTCGCGGCCGGAGACTGCGCCAACTGGTGGTCGCGGCGCTTCGGGCGGCGCATGCGCGTCGAGCACTGGGACACCGCCCTGAACGCCCCCGAGACCGCGGTGGCCACCCTGCTCGGCCAGTCCGCCGTGTACGACCCGGTGCCCTATTTCTGGTCCGAGCAGTTCGGCCGCATGGTGCAGTACGCCGGCCACCACGACGGGGGCCGGCTGGTGCTGCGCGGCGACCCCGAGACCGACCGGAAGTGGGCGGCGTGCTGGTTCACCCCGGACGACAGGCTGGCCGCCATCCTCACCGTCGACCGTCCCCGTGACCTGGTCCAGGGCCGCCGCATCGTCGAGGGCGGGCAAAGAGTCGACGTTGATCGGGCGATCGACCCCTCGATACCCTTGCGCGACTGCTTGTGACCCCCTGCGGGGTGTTTGAGAAGAGGCGCGACGTGGTAGTTGTGGTTCCGTGACGCTTTCTGTTGCACAGATCGACCGCGAGACTGATCAAATGGTGGGGGAGTGGCTCCCCCTCACGGAAGTGGGCAGGCGGCTCGGGCTCAGCACCGGGCGCGCCAAGCAGCTTCTGAAGGACAAGAAGCTCATCGGCGTCCGCCGCGGCGGCCCAGAGCCCGAGGTCCCCGCGAAGTTCATCGCCGGCGACGACGTGGTGAAGGGCCTGCCGGGCACCCTCACCGTGCTGTCCGACTCCGGCTACGACGACGCCGAGGCCCTGCGGTGGCTGTTCACCGCCGACGACTCCTTGCCGGGAGCCCCCATCGACGCGATCGTCGCCGGTCGGCACACCGAGGTGAAAAGGCGTGCCCAGGCGCTCGCTTTCTGACGCCAGGCTCTACCTCTGCACCGACGGGCGCCGCCGCCAAGGCGATCTCGACCAGTTCCTGGACGCCGTCCTCGCCTCGGGCGTGGACGTCGTCCAACTGCGCGAGAAGGGTCTGGAGGCCCGCGAGGAGCTCGCGCTGCTGGAGGTGTTCCGCGCGGCCTGTGACAGGCACGGGGCGTTGCTGGCGGTCAACGACCGGGCCGACATCGCCTACGCCGCGCGCCCCGACGTGCTGCACCTCGGCCAGGACGACCTGCCCGTGGCGGTCGCGCGCGACATCCTCGGCCCGGAGGTCCTGATCGGCCGCTCGACCCACAGCGACGCCGAGGCCTCCGCCGCGGCGGTCGAGGAGGGCGTCGACTACTTCTGCTGCGGGCCGATCTGGCCGACGCCCACCAAGCCGGGCCGTTTCGCTCCGGGCCCCGGGCTGCTGAAGCACGCCGCGGCCCTGGCGGCCGATCGGCCGTGGTTCGGCATCGGCGGCATCGACCTCGGCACGCTGGACGAGGTCATGTCCTACGGGGTCACCCGGGTCGTGGTGGTGCGCGCCATCACCGAGGCGGAGGACCCCGGAGCCGCCGCCGCCGAGTTCGCCCGCCGTCTCACGCCCGGCTGACCCCCGGCGGGGCCGTCGTCGTCCGCGGCGCGTGATGCCGGCCACGGCGCACGGCCGGCGGGGCCGTTCTCACGTGACCCGGCGGGGCCGTCGTCAGCTGCGGCGGGCCGTCGCGGCCACGGCGAGCTCGTGCAGGGCCTCGCGCGCCTCGCCGGTGATCGGCGCGCGCTCCAGGGACGTCAGCGCGTCGTCCAGATAGCGCTTGATCATCTCTTCGCTCGCCGCCAGGGCGCCGGTGTCCTCGATGATCGCGCGCAGCCGTTCGACGCCGTCCTGCTCCAGCTTGGGGTCGCCGAGCAGCAGGCGCACGTCGGCGGCCTGCTCGGGCGTCGCCTCCGACAGCGTGCGCGCGATCAGCATCGTGCGCTTGCCCTCCCGCAGGTCGTCGCCGGCGGGCTTGCCGGTCTCGGCCGGGTCGCCGAACACGCCGAGCACGTCGTCGCGGAGCTGGAAGGCGATGCCGACCTTCTGCCCGTAGTCGACGCACAGCCGGTCGATCCACGGCTCGGGCGCCCGCGCGGCCATCAGCAGCCCGAGGCGCAGCGGCTGCTCGACGGAGTACTTGCCGCTCTTGTGCAGCGCGACCCGCAGCGCGCTGTCGAAGGTGCTGCGGCCGTGCGCCTGCTCCAGCAGGTCCAGGTACTGCCCGCACATCAGCTCGGTGCGCATCAGGTCGTGCACCGGCTCGGCCGCGGCCAGCGCCTCGGCCGGCAGCCCGCTCGTCCGCCACATCTCGCCCGACCACACCAGCAACAGGCTTCCCAGCAGGACCGCGGCGCCCTCGCCGAACTGCTCCGCCGACCCCTGCCACCCCGAGTCCTCGTGCAGCGACTGGAACCGCCGGTGCGCCGACGGACGGCCCCGCCGCATGTCGCTGGCGTCCATCACGTCGTCGTGGATGAGCGCGCTGGCCTGCAGGAGCTCCAGCGAGGCGGCGGCGGTGAAGATGGCGGCGTCCTCGCCTCCGCCCGCGCCGCGCCAGCCCCAGTAGCAGAAGGCCGGGCGCAGCCGCTTGCCGCCGGCGAGGAAGTCCTCGGCGGCCACGAGAAGCGGGCTCAGCTCCGGGCCGCTGACCAGGGGGCGCTGCCGGTCGACGAACGCCCGCAGGCGCTGGTCCACCTCGGAACGGAACGCGTCCGACAGGGCGAAGGAAGTGGTCATGCTCTGAGATTAACGGCCGTACAACGGGCCGCCGCTTCCCCTCCCCTTGTGTGACCCACGCCATGGACCGGCGGTGGCACGCCCGGCGCACTCCGCTGAGCTGCCGACACCGGTTCGCGGCACCGGAAGGGAACCCGACACGCGAGCGATGATCGGTGTGGGGCTGTGGCACGCGCCGCACGCTCTGTGCGATGCCCGTCGCTCGCCGCCCCGCGCGACGCCCGGCGGTCGAGCGTCTGTGCGATGTCGTGGGGTCCCTCGGTCCTGTGATGTCCCTGGGTGATGTCCCTGGGTCCAGCGATGCCGGTGATGTCCGCCGGCCGCGCGGCCTCCGCGCTCGCGAAGGCTCTCGCGCGCACCGCACGTTGGCGATCGGTGCGCGGCGGTCCGGACCTGTAGCCTTGGCACCATGGCTCTGGGTCGTCCATCCGTCCGTCCTGACCGCGTCCCGACGGTACGGGAACTGCTCGCCTCCGGGCGGCGCTCGTTCTCCTTCGAGTTCATGCCCCCGAAGAACGACGAGGGGGAGCGGCAGCTGTGGCGCGCGATCCGCGAGCTCGAGCGGCTGCGCCCGACGTTCGTCTCGGTCACCTACGGCGCCGGCGGCTCCACCCGCGACCGCACGGTCGAGATCGTCGAGCGGCTCGCCCACGAGACGACGCTCACGCCCGTCGCCCACTTCACCGCCGTCGACCACTCGGTGCGCGAGCTGCGCCACCTGGTCGGCAGGTTCGCCGGGGCGGGGGTGCGCAACATCCTCGCCGTGCGGGGCGACCCGCCCGGCCGCGACCCGCTGGCCGAGTGGGTCAAGCACCCCGAGGGCGTCGCCTACGCCGAGGATCTCGTCCGCCTCATCCGCCAGTCGGGCGACTTCTGCGTCGGCGTGGCGGCCTTCCCGTACCGGCACCCGAGGTCGCCGTCGGTCGAGTCCGACGTCGATTACTTCGTCCGCAAGTGCCGGGCCGGCGCCGACTACGCCATCACGCAGATGTTCTTCAGCGCCGGCGACTACCTGCGCCTGCGCGACCGGGTGGCCGCCGCCGGGTGCGACACGCCGATCATCCCGGGCATCATGCCGGTCACGCAGATCAGCACGATCGCGCGGTCCGAGAAGCTGTCGGGGGCGCCGTTCCCGGCCGATGTGGCCCGGCGTTTCGAGGCGGTCGCCGACGACCCGGCCGCGGTGCGGCGTCTCGGCATCGAGCACGCCGCCGAGCTGTGCCAGACCCTGCTCGACGAGGGCGCGCCCGGCATCCACTTCATCACCTTCAACCGGTCGAGCGCGACCCGCGAGGTCTACCAGGCGCTGTCGCCCGCGCCGGAGCCCGTCCCCGCCGGCTAGTGTCCCTCGCCCGGGTGTTCGCCTTCTGAGGTGAGGACCCGGCCGGCAGGGCCTGCGAGCGGCCCCGGACGGCGGGCACCGGCTACAGGACCGCGCCCGTGCCCCGCCGACGGCGCGGGCGCGGTGTGGCGGGCTCGGGCGGCGGTCGCTTGCTGAAGCGTTCGAGCTCGATCGCCAGGGGGCCGGCCACGAGCGCGGAGGACGCGGTCCCGGCCAGGATGCCGACGATGAGCGCGATGGCGAAGTCGCGCAGGGTGCCGTCGCCGAAGACGGTCAGCGCGGTGAGGATGAACAGGGCGCCGAGGCCGGTGTTGACGGTACGTGGCACGGTCTGCAGGATCGCCGTGTTGACGACGTCGGCGAAGCGTTCCTGCCGCCGGGTCCGCCACAGTTCGCGTACGCGGTCGAAGACCACCACCTTGTCGTTGATGGAATATCCGATGATGGTCAGCATGGCGGCCAGGAAGACCCCGTCGATGGGCTTGCCCAGCCAGGCGAACAGGCCCAGCACCGCGCAGGCGTCCACGACGAGGGCCAGCACCGCGGCCGCGCCGAACGTCCAGCGGAACCTGACGGCCAGGTACAGCAGTTGCGCGGCCAACGCCACGGCGAGTGCGATGAGCGCGTTGCGGCGCAGCTCGTCGCCCAGACTTGGGCCGATCAGCTCGTCGCGTTGCTTGGTCACCTCGCCGAGCGCGCCGTCGAGCGCCCGTTCGACGGCGGTGACCTCCTCGGCGGTGATCTGCCTGGCCCGCACGGACACGGCGGTCCCGGAGACCTGCACGTTCGCCGCCGGATGGCCGGCCTCGGCCACCGCCCGCCGCGCCGCTTCGATGTTCACCGGCTGCGCGGCCGCGAACTCGATCATCCGGCCGCCGGTGAACTCGACGCCGTAGTTCAGCCCGTGCAGGACGAGCCCGGCGGTGGCCGCGGCGACCGTGGCGGCGGCCACGACCAGCCACCGTCGGCCCGCGGCCATGAGGCGCGGGTCACGCCGGGTGATCCAGGTTCTGACTCGGCCCGGCGCCGCCAGCCCGGACGACGCCGACAGCCGCGTGCCGGTCCTGCCGTTGAGGAGATGGGTCAGCACACGGGTGATGAGCATGGCCGAGGCGAGCGAGGCCAGGACGCCGATGGCCAGCGTCACGCCGAACCCCCGCACCGGCCCGGAGGCCAGCCAGAACAACAGCCCGGCGGCCAGGAGCGTGGTGACGGCGGAATCGGAGATGGCGCTCCACGCGTTGGCGAATCCCCGGTCCAGGGCGGCGCGCGGGCCGCGGCGCGGCGCGCGGCCGTACTCTTCCCGCGCGCGTTCGAACACCAGGACGTTGGCGTCGACCGCCATGCCGATGGCCAGGACGAAACCGGCCAGACCCGGCAGCGTGAGGGTCGCTCCGAGGGCGAGCAGGGCGGCGTAGGAGATGAGCCCGTATGCCGCGAGCGCGACGGCGGCCATCAGTCCTGGCAGCCGGTAGGTGAGGGCGATGAAGAGCGCGGTGAGCAGGACACCGGTGATCCCCGCCTTGGCGCCGGCCTCGATGGCCTGCGCGCCCAGCGTGGGGCCGACGGTGCGCTGCTCGATCAGCGTGAGCGGGACGGGCAGGGCGCCACCCTTGATCAACACGGCCAGATCGTCCGCCTGCCGATGGGTGAAGGAGCCGGTGATCTGCGTGGAACCGCCGGCGATGCCGGCTTGGCAGGGCACGCTCGCATCGACCTGGGGAGAGGAGATGATCTTGTTGTCCAGGACGACGGCGACACGCCGCCGAGGGTCGCCCGCGCTGTGACAGGCGGCCTCGCCGGTCAGCCGCCGCCAGGCGCCGGCGTCGCGGAAGTCGACCGTGACGAACCAGCCCGGCCCTTGCTGCGGGTCGCTGCGCGCGGCGGCGCCGGTCACCCCGTCGCCGGAGATCATGACGGGGCCGAGCCGCAGGCGCTGCCCGGCCTCGTCGGCCAGGACCTGCCCGGAGGCGCCGGCGTCGTCGGCTTCTCCCCGCACCGGGTGGAAGCCGAGTTGGGCGGTCCTGCCGATGACGCTAGCGGCCTGGCGGGGGTCGAGCACGCCGGGAAGTTCGACGATGATGCGCCGTTCGCCGGAACGCAGCAGGGTCGGGTCGACCACGCCGAGCGCGTCGGCGCGCCGGCGCAGCACGTCCAGGGCGTGATCGGTGGCCTCGGCGTCGGCCCGGGTCGTGGGCGAGTCCTGGGCCTCGAAGACGAGTTGCGTGCCGCCGCGCAGGTCCAGGCCCAGACGTGGCGGTATTGTGACGGAGAGTAGCAGGGCGGTGGCGATCAGAAGGAACGTCGCCACCGCGCGCCAGAAAGGCGCGCGTGACATGAGAGCCTCCACGGGCTGAAGGAAAGGAACGGACGTCAGCGCGTCATGGAGGGGGGCGCCCGTGCCGGAGTACGGCGCCCGGCCGGCTGCGGCGCCGCGCCGGGGTGCCCGGTGATCGTGGTGATGCGCCGCGCGTCAGGGTCCCGCTGTCCGCTGGACGGCGGCATGGCGAGCCACAGCGGCGGCGCGGGCATCTGGCGGGTCGGATGCAGCCGGGGCGGGGGTGCGTCCCGTGCGGCCCGCACCGCAGGGCTGTCCCACCCCGCGACTGCCGCCTCGGCGGTGTCCGCGGCGGTGACGGACGCGACGGTGGTGGACGCCGTACCGGCGGGTGGCGCTGTGGTGGTGGTCGCGGTACCGGCGGGTGGCGCTGTGGTGGTGGTCGCGGTACCGGCGGGTGGCGCTGTGGTGGTGGACGCGGTATCGGCGGGTGGGGCCACAGTGATGGAGGCCGCGCCGGCGACGGATGGCGCCGTGGCCGGCGGATGGACGCCGGCGGGCGTGGGGCCCAGCAGGAAGGCCGACAGCAGGAGCAGGATGGCGGGCAGTCTGCTGCGCACATCTCCTCCTGGCCGGACACGGGGGGCGCGGGGGGGGTACTGGCCGCCACCGTACCCCACGCCGTCGCCGGTGCGCCGACACCGAAGACGCCGGGATATGCCTTCTATGTCGGGAAATGTTTTTTCCGATGGGGTGGGCTATGGTCGGCCCTATGACGGGGCCGTGGAGAACTCCACGAGGGTCCATCGCGTTCGCCGGCGTGATGGGCCTGGTTCTGTTGTCCCTGGTGCTGGCCGGCGCCGCGTGGACGGCGGGCCGTGGCGGCCCGGCGGTCGCGCAGAGCCTGGCCTCCGGCCCGCAGTGGAAGCCCGGTGCGTGGGACGCCGACCTGTCCGGCCTTCCGCCGCAGGTGAGCGGCGCCCGCGAGCACCACGTGCGGTCCCTGTGGCCGCCCACGCGCGGCGAACGCCACGGCGAACTCGCCCATCTGGCGCTGCTGCCATCGCCGGGCCCGGAGACGGACACGCTGCGCGAGCCGCAGCGACTGGCGCATCTCACCACGGGATCGCGCAGCCCGCCGCTGACCTAGCCGGCGCCTTCCCGTCGGGCTCCGCGGCCACGCGCGCCGCGGAGTCCCGCGACGAGCACCCGACGCATCCCCGGGCCCGCATCCAGGTTTCCCCTGGCGCCGGCCCGGGCGTGCCATCGCGCACTGAACCTTCCGGCTCAGCCGCACCACAGCGTGGGACCGGCCAGGTACGCGCTGGAGAGCCTCGCCGACATGACGGCGGGCTCGCCACGCCGCCTGCCCGCCGCTGCGCGCCCGGGGCGTCGCGGTCATCGGCGGCGGCGCACCAAGGGCCGCCGCCGCGCCGGCCGGGGCGCCACCTCACGGCTCCCGGACGGCACGGCGCCCCGCCGCAGCACGTCATGGTCCTCGGCCTGACGCGGCCGTGCCGGCGACCGGCCCTGGCGACCGGCCTCGCGCCGTCCGCCGCTGCCGCGGCCCACCGCGCCGCGACGGCTCGTTCTCGGTGTCGACCGGCGACGCCCCCGGCCGGGGGACGCGCCGCGAGGCACAAGTGGCCCCGCGCGAGGCCTCCTTCCCAACGTCTTCCCGACCCATCACGGAAAGGATCACATGATCATGACCGACGGTCGTACGGCATCACATCTCAGCAGCGTGCAGCTCCAGTCGCTGCGCCAGGAGCTGCGGGAACAGCTTGAGCAGCGCAGCCGGCACCTGCGCGGTCTGCGGGCCCAGGAGCAGGACGGCAGCGGCGCCGACGGCACCTGGCAGGAACTGGCCGTGTCGATCATCGCCGCCGAGCGCACCGTCGCCGAGCTGTCCCAGGCGTGCGACAGACTCGCGGCCGGCGCCTACGGCCGCTGCGCCCACTGCCAGACGCCCATCCCGTTCGAACGGCTCAAGGTACGGCCGCTGGCACGCACCTGCATCGACTGCCAGCGACGGCACGAGGCCGCCTGACACCACGAAAGGGGGCGGGCCCTCCGCCCCCTTTCCGACCACCCGGAGCTGACCGTGATCACATTGGACCGTCTGGTGAACGTGCTCGGCGGGTACGGCGTGCGGCTGTACGCACACCCCGAGGCGCGCTCGACGTGGCTGCGCAGCGTGGCGATACCGGACGCCACCGACCACCACGTCACCGGCGACGTGCTTCTGGCCGTCGGAACCTCCTCGCTCGCCGAGGCGGTGCGGTGGGCGGCCGCGGTCAAGGCCACGGCGGTCCTGGTACGCCCCGCCCGAAACGGCACCGGCCGCGAGAGCGGCGGCGGCGGGAACGGCGGCGGCGGGAACGGCGGCGGCGGGAGCGGCGGAGAGAGCGGTGCGGACGTCGAGCGGGAGGCCGCCGCCATCGCCGACCGGTATGGCGTGGCCGTGTTGCTGGCCGACCCCGCCGTCTCCTGGAGCCAACTGGCCGGCATGGTGTACGGGTTGGTGTTGGAGAGCCGCGAGACGGCCTCGGGGCGCGGCCCTACCGACCTGTTCGCCCTGGCCGACAACCTGGCCGACGTCATCGGCGGCGCGGTGACCATCGAGGACCGGCACTCGCAGGTGCTGGCCTATTCCCGTTCCCAGCAGGCGGGAGATCCGGCCCGGCTGGAGACCATCCTCGGACGGCGGGTCCCGGAACGGCTGCGCGAGCTGTTCGAGCGGCAGGAAGTGTTCGCCCGCCTGACGGCGACCGACGAGCCGGTGTTCGTCCCCGCCGATGCCCGCTACGGCCTGACCGGGCGGATGGCGGTGGCGGTGCGGGCCGGCCGCGAGCTGCTCGGTTCGGTGTGGGTCGGCTGCGCCGCCCCGCTGACCGGCGCCCACCGCCGGGCGCTGGCCGACGGCGCGCGCACCGTCGCCCTGCACCTGCTGCGCTCCCGGGCCAGCGCCGACCTGGAGCGTCAGGTGGAGTCCGACCTGGTCATCCGACTGCTGGAGGGCAGCGCCGACGCCGCGACGCTGATCAGCCGGCTGGGCCTGGCCCCGCAGGCGATTCGCGTCATCGCGGTCCGCGCGTACACCCCCGACGATCGCCACGCAGCACTGCTGCTGGCCCTCGAACGGGCCACGACCGGTTTCGGCTGGTCCCGGCCCGGGCGCAGCGCGCTGCTCGGCGACACCCTCTACACGATCCTGCCGGCCGAGCGGACCGAGGCGGCCCGACAGTGGATCGCGGCCCTGCACCGCGATCTGCCCGCCCGGGTGCGCGTCAGGGCCGGGATCGGCGCACCCGCCGAGGCGGCGGACCTGCCCGCCGGCCGCCAGGAAGCCGACGAATGCCTGGCTCTGCACGAGAGCGCCGAGCCGGACGCCGTCCCGCCCGCCTACGACGAGTCCTGGGACGACATCCTGCTGCGGCGGCTGCGCGCGGCCGCGCGGACCGGCCGGGCCCCGGCCCGCGGGCCGGTGAGCACGCTGTTGCGGCACGACACCCGTCACGGCACGCGCTTCGTCGCCACGCTGCGGGCCTGGCTGGAAAGCCAGGGCGACCTCACCCTGGCCGCCGAGCGACTCGCGGTGCATCCCAACACCGTCCGCAACCGGCTGCGCAAGATGGGCGAGATCAGCCCGCTGGACCTCTACGACGCCCACCAGCGCCTGGCCATGACCATCATGCTGGCCGCCGTGGAGGAAGAGCCCCGAAGCTGATCTGCGCGGGGCCCGCCGCCGTCCCGAGGGCCGGCGTTGTGCCGGGTCCACAACGGCGGCGCCGCGATTGTCGTCCGCCCACAACGCCGCGGGCCGCCGCCCAGGCCATCCTGGCTGTGACATCGGCATTCGCGCGAGTTGGAGGGCGGCATGGGGGGCAACGGAACGCGATCGGTGATCGTGGTGGGCGCGGGCATCGTGGGTCTGTCGACCGCGTGGTTCCTGCAGGAGCGCGGCGTCCAGGTCGACGTGATCGACCGCGGCGGCGTGGCGGCCGGCGCGTCCTGGGGCAACGCCGGCTGGATCGCGCCGGGCCTGGCCGTCCCGCTCAACGAACCCGCCGTCCTGCGCTACGGTCTGCGCTCGCTGCTGAACCCGTCCGCGCCGCTGCACGTGCCCGCGAGCCTCGATCCGGGCCTGTGGAGCTTCCTGGCCCGCTTCGCGGCCAACAGCCACTGGCGGTCGTGGACCCGCGCCGCGCGCGCCGGCCTGCCGCTCAACGACGAATGCGTCGAGGCCTACGAGGTGCTCGCCGCCAACGGCGTGTCCGCCCCGGTCATCGCGGCGCCGATCACCGCGGCGTTCCGCACGCCACGTCAGGCCGAGAGCCTGCTGCGCGAGCTGCGCAGGCTGGAGGCGGCGGGGCAGCGGGTCGAGCACACCGTGCTGGACGGCGGCCGGCTGGCCGAGCACGTCCCCCTCGCCGGCGGGGCGCTGACGGCGGGGGTGCGAATCGACGGCCAGCGCTACCTCGACCCGGGCGCGTTCGTGCAGGCCCTGGGGGAGGCCGTCGTGCGACGTGGCGCGACCATGTACGCCGCCGAGGTCGACGAGGTGCGCACCGACGCCCGGAAGACGACCGTCCGCTCGGCCACGGGCACTGTGCTGTCCGCCGACGCCGTGGTGCTGGCCACCGGCGCCTGGCTGCCCCGTCTGGCCCGGCAGTGGGGTGTGCGCGTCCCGGTGCGGGCCGGCCGCGGGTACTCCTTCACCGTGCCGGTCGACCATCCTGTCCCCGGCCCCATCTACCTGCCCGGGGAGCGGGTGGCGTGCACCCCGTACCGCGACGGGCTTCGGGTGGCGGGCACCATGGAGTTCCGCGACCCGGACGCCCCGCCGGTGCCCGCCCGGCTGGAGGCCATCATCGCCTCCGCCAGGCCGCTCCTGCGGGGCGTGCACTGGGAGGAGCGCACCGACGCCTGGGTGGGGCCCCGCCCCGTCACCCCGGACGGACGGCCGCTCATCGGCGCGACGGCGGCTCCCACCGTCTACGTGGCGGGAGGCCACGGCATGTGGGGCCTGGCCCACGGCCCGATCACGGGCAGGCTGCTGGCCGAGCAGATCACCACCGGCAAGCAGCCCGCCGCGCTGGCCGACCTCGACCCCCTCCGCTGACGCGGGCCGCACACCAACCATACGGCCCGGCGGATGTCGCAGAACCCGGGAGGAGAAGCACGAGATGGTTCCTGACAGGTCCGGATCTCACAGGAGGTGCGTGGCCGATCACGCCAGGGACGGCGTCCGGTCCTCTGATGACCCCTCGCCGCTCAGCGCCACGGCGGCCTGGCAGGCCGCGCAGGCATGGCGACGTCAGTTCGTCGCCGACGCCTCGCACGAGCTCCGGACGCCGGTGGCCGGCCTGCGGGTGGAACTCGAGGAAGCTCTCATGCATCCTGAGCAGACCGATTTCCACGAGCTCGTCATACGGGCGCTGAGAAGCGTCGACCGCCTGGAGTCGATCGTGGACGATCTGCTGGCTTTGGCGAGCGTGCGGTCGGGCAGGACCGAGCAATACGAAGACGTCGACCTGTCCGACCTGGTCCGCCGCGTCCTCCAGCGCCGGTCCGATCGCCTTCCGGTCCGGCCGCGGCTGACGCCCGGCGTCGTCGTCAGGGTCGCCCCCCTCCAGATCGTCCGCGTCATCAACGGTCTGCTGGACAACGCCCAGCGGCACGCGACCCACGGCGTACGGGTCGAGGTCCACCACGACGGAGCTCACGCCGAACTGATGGTCATCGACGACGGCAAGGGTGTCGCGGAGGCGGACAGGGAACGGATCTTCGAGCAGTTCAGGCGCACCGACAGCGCCCGCGGCCGGGACCAGGGAGGCGCAGGACTCGGCCTGGCCATCGCGCGCGAGATCGCCGTGGCCCACCGGGGAGGTCTCGAGGTCCGCCAGACCGCCTGCGGCGGCGCGTGCTTCACCCTGCGTCTGCCGTCCCTGACCTGACCCGGGCGACGGGGTCAGGTGATCGGGCGCAGCGGCAGCGTGCTGCCGACGATGGCGTACCGCTCGTAGCCGCCCGGGAAGACGTACATGCCGATCAGGTCGATGAAGCCCAGCCGCCGGTAGAGATGCCGCGCGGCCGTGGGCTGGTCGTGGGTGGACATCACCGCGGTGCGCTCGCCGCGGCCCGCGCACAGGCCGTGGACCAGCCGGCGGCCGACGCCCTTGCCCTGGTACTCGGGGCGCACGTGGATCTCGGCGATCTCCAGGGCGTTCTCGAACCACGCCGCGGCCCGCGCCGGCCCCTCGCGCTCTTCCAGGGCGCGGCGCACCACGTCGTGCCACCACTGCCCGGGCGAGCCGTGGAAGCCGTACCCGAAGCCGACGACGCGGCCGTCGGTGGTCTCGGCCAGCAGGCAGGTGAAGTCGGGGTAGGTCGCGTGGTTGCGCATGATGCTCTGCCGGCCCGAGAGCTGGTCGCCCGGCGGGCGCATCGCCACCGTGTAGATGTCGATCACGGTGTCCAGCGAGGCGGCGAACTCCTGCGGACCGGCGTGTCGCAGTTCGATCACTTCTCGCACACTAGCAGCACGGCGATCGGCCGCGCCGAGGTCACTCGACCTCGGTCGGCGCGCCTCCGGTCATGCGCAGCAGCTCGTCGTAGGTCGTGGGGAAGACCGTGTGCACGTGGCCGGCCGCGGCCCACACGACCTCGTGTTCGGCGAGCCAGGTGTCGACCAGCGTGCGGATCGGCGCGGGGTGGCCCACAGGGGCGACCCCGCCGATCGCCTGGCCGGTGGCGGCCTTCACGAAGTCGGGCGTGGCGCGCCTCACCTTCGCCGCGCCGACCAGGCCGGCGATCAGGGCGGTGTCCACCCGGTGGGCGCCGCTGGTGAGCACCAGCAGCGGCTCGCCGTCGGCGTCGAAGACCAGGCTGTTGGCGATGGCCCCGACCTCGCACCCCAGCTGGGCGGCGGCTGCGGCGGCCGTCGGCGCCGGATCGGTCAGGACGACGACCTCGCCGGTGGCGCCGGCCTCGCGGAGGGCGTCGGTCACCTTGGTGACGCTCGGATGCAACTTTTCGGGCACGCGGACACTCTAAACAGGTTGACCGGCGTCGGCGATCGATTACATCTCTGTGACCGTACGGGGTCGGGCATGATCGATGCGCTAGGGTCCCGTGAACCGGACGTGGTGCTGACGGAGGGGAGTCCTGACATGACGGCTGGGAGGCGGCTCACGGTCGCGGCGGTGCTGACCGCGGGTGCCGTGCTGGTCTCGGGCGGCGGGATGCCGGGCGCGTGGGCGGCCGCCGGCGCGACACCCCCGCGCGCGGCGCTCACGGCGCTCACCGCCACGACGACGCAGGCCGGTGTCCCCGGTGCGGTCACGGGCGCGGTGCCGGGCGTCACCGGCGTGGTCCGCGCGGGTGCCGCCGGCGCGGTCAGGGCCTTCGCGGCGCCCCACCGCACGCTGAGGCTCGGCGCCAAGGGCGCCGCGGTCAAGGAACTGCAGAACCGCCTGAGCGAGCTCGGCTACGTCCCCGGCAAGATCGACTCCAGGTACGGCGGCACCACCCAGTCCGCGGTGTGGGCCTTCCAGAAGATCCAGGGCATCAAGCCCACCAGCACGATCACCGCCCGCACCTGGCGGGCGCTGGAAAGCCCCCGGGCGCCCCGCGTGCTGATCCCGAACGGCAGGCCCGACCGCGTGGAGATCGACCTCACCCGGCAGGTCGCCGTCCTGTACCGCGGCGGCCAGGTGCGGCTGATCACCCACGTCTCCTCCGGCAGCGGCATCCCCTACTGCGAGACGGCCACCTGGCAGGGCAAGACGCAGCGGTTCTGCGGCAGCGCCCGCACCCCCACGGGAGACTTCAAGACCACCTGGCGCGCGTCCGGGTGGCACACGTCCTACCTCGGGCAGCTCTACAACCCGATCTTCTTCAACGGCGGCATCGCCCTGCACGGCGCGCTGTCGGTCCCGCTCTACCCGGCCTCCCACGGGTGCGTGCGCCTGCCGATGCACGTCGCCCAGATCCTCCCCGGCCTGCTCGGCGCCGGCGTCCCCGTCCACGTCAGAGGCCGCTTCCAGCGCTGACGCCCAGGCTACGGAAGAACGCCCGGAGGTCGGCGATCATCAGGTCGGGGGTCTCCAGGGCCGCGAAGTGGCCGCCCCGCTCGAACTGCGACCAGCGCACCACGTTGTGCGCCTGGTCGGCCAGCGGGCGAACCGAG
The DNA here is from genome assembly GCF_053602655.1 of Sphaerisporangium sp. NPDC004334. NCBI lineage: Bacteria > Bacillati > Actinomycetota > Actinomycetes > Streptosporangiales > Streptosporangiaceae > Sphaerisporangium > Sphaerisporangium sp. NPDC004334. The sequence goes on along the minus strand of NZ_JBSGDZ010000010.1, from coordinate 21,883 downwards.
AAGTCCGTGGGGAACACCGCGACCGCGGTCGGCACCGTCCCGCGCTCCTTCGGCGCCCACATGGTGAAGTCGTTGAACCGCTCGTAGTAGGTGTGCGCCGCCGAGCCCGCGGTGCCGGTGAACCAGTAGATGCTCACGTCGGTGAGGATCCGGTCCCGGTCCACCGCGTCCTCGGGGAGCTCGGCGGCCGGGTCCGTCCAGTCCTTGAACTTCTCCACGATCCACGCGAGCTGACCGGCGGGGGAGTCGTGTAGCGCGGCCGCGACCGTCTGCGGGCGCGTGCCCTGGACCTGCATGTACGCGCCCAGCTTCGCCTGCCAGTCCTTCATCCCGGCCAGCCGCGCACGTTCGGCCTCGGTCAGCGAACCCATGATCGCCGGATCGCCGCCGGGGAACGTGAGCAGGCCGTTGACGTGCACGCCGATGACACTTTCCGGCGCGGCACGTCCCACCAGCGGAGCGATGAACGCGCTGACGTCGCCGCCCTGCACGCCGTACCGGTCGTAGCCGAGCCTGGACATCAGCTCCACCAGCGCCGCGGCGGTGCGGCCGTCCGTCCAGCCGGTGCCGGGCAGCGTGCCGGAGAAGCCATACCCCGGCAGCGACGGGATCACCAGGTGGAAGGCTTCGGCGGCCTCACCGCCGTGGGCCGCGGGGTCGGTGAGCGGGCCGATGAGGTCGAGGAACTCGACGACCGAGCCGGGCCAGCCGTGCAGCAGCAGGAGCGGGGTGGCGTCGGGCTCGGAGGAGCGTACGTGCAGGAAGTGCACCTGCGCGCCGTCCACGGTGGTGGTGAACTGCGGGTACGCGTTGAGCACCGCCTCCTGGGCGTGCCAGTCGAAGCCGTCGGCCCAGTAGGTGGCGAGCTCCCGCAGGTAGCGGGTCGGCACGCCGCGCTCCCATCCGGTTCCGGGCAGTTCGGGGGCCCAGCGGGTACGGCGCAACCGTTCGTACAGGTCCTCGAGGTCGGCCTGCGGGATCTGGACGCGGTAAGGCTGGATCTCGTTCGTCATGCCGGTCACGGTATTGGCCATTGGTGTCAGCTTCAGGCACCAATGGTGGCCACAATGGTGCCCATGTTGGAGACCTCCGCGCGGCTGCTGCGCCTGCTGTCGCTCCTGCAGGCACGTACGGACTGGACCGGCGCCGAACTCGCGGGCCGGCTGGAGGTCGGCCTGCGTACCGTGCGGCGCGACGTCGAACGGCTGCGTGAGCTGGGCTATCCGGTGGACGCCACCCCGGGGGTGGCCGGCGGGTACCGGCTCGGGGTGGGGGCCGCGTTGCCGCCGCTGCTGCTCGACGACGAGGAGGCCGTGGCGGTGGCGATCAGCCTGCGTACGGCCGCGACGGGCAGCGTCGCCGGCCTGGAGGAGGCCGCGGTGCGGGCGCTGGTCAAGCTCCAGCAGCTCCTGCCCTCCCGGCTGCGGCACCGGGTGGAGGCGTTCCGCGCGGCGACCGTGGCGCTGCCCGGAGCGGCCGGTCCGGGGGTCGGCGCCGACCTGCTGACCGCGATCGCCGCCGCGTGCCGCGACCGGCGCGGGGTGCGGCTGCGCTACCGGGGGCGCGACGGCGTCACCGCGCGCGAGGTCGAGCCGCACCGGCTGGTGCACACCCCGCGCCGGTGGTACCTGGTCGCGTGGGACGTGGCCAAGGGGGACTGGCGTACCTTCCGGGTCGACCGGATCGAGCAGCCGCTCGGGCCGCCGGGGGCGCGATTCATGCCGCGCACGCCGCCCGAGGAGGACGCGGCCGCCTACGTCCGGCACGCCATCACCTCGGCGCCGTACACCTACCAGGCCCGCGTCCTCTTCCACGCCCCGCTGGAGGCGGTGGCGCCGCGCACGTCGCCCGGCGCTGGACGGCTGGAGGCCGTGGACGCGCGCACCTGCCTGTTCACGGCGGGATCGAACTCGCTGCGCGAGCTGGCGGTGCACGTGGCGGTGAAGGGGTTCGAATTCGAGGTGCTGGATCCGCCGGAGCTGGTCCCGGTGCTGCGCGAGGTCCGCGACCGCCTCGACCGGGCCGCGACCATGTCGGACCCGGGTTCCGGCTGAAGGGGGTTCGTTTCCGCGAGCACCACAGGGCCTGCGTTGTGGGGGCCGGCGGACCGGGGGCGCGGCCGGAGCGCGGTCCGGCTCCGGCCTCGTGTTCGAACCGCTGGTTGACCACATGATCGAACTTGTGTTCGTGAGATGCTTGACATAGCGCGTCATCGAATTTATGTTCGACACAGTGGGGGTGGGACTCGCGGCCCACCCCCACCATCCGGCTGGAGGTGCCGTCCGCGGCGGCCCCTCCACGCGAACCGAAACGGCCGGACGGGGAGAGGGGAAGCTCCTCGTCCGGCCCGAGCGGGCGCCACCTCCATGGGGCGCCCACCTCACCACATCGGCGGCGGCACCCAGGGGAGGCGCTGCGGCCGGGCGGACGGCCGCCGTCACACGAGGCCGGTGGGGGGCCGTCCGAGCACCGGAACGTCGGGCGATCACGAGCGGAGGGCTGGCACAGGAAGCGCGGCACCCGCGGCACGTCCGGCGTGCCACGGCGAGGGAGCGAGGAAGCGAGCGTCCGTGACCATGACCAGCGGACCACCGGAATTGTCGGTGGCGTCTGCGACCGTGTTATCACCGGCGGTCACCGCCGGAGCCATGACCCCGAGGAGGGTGGCATGACTCGAGAGTCCGGAGAAGGTCCCCGGGTTTCACAGACGGTGCGCGCACACCTCACCGACGCGCATTCCTGCCTTGCGGACGCCGCGGCGGCCCGCACTCCCGCCGAGCGTTACGTCTCGGCCCATCTCGCGGCGCTGCGCGCGGCGGCCGCGATCCTCGCGGCGCTGCCCCGGCCGATGGACGGCCGCAGGCGCCGGCTGCGCAGCGCGTGGGAGCTGCTGCCCGAGGCCGAGCCCAGGCTCGCCCGCTGGGCGGCGTACTTCGCCGAGAGCGCCCGCAAGCGGGCGGCCGCCGAGGCCGGCATGGTCCGCGTGGTGTCGGCGCGCGACGCCGACGAACTGATCACCGAGGCCGACACCTTCGTCGGCGTCGTCGAAGACATCCTGGGCCTCCCCGGCCAGTCCGCCCTCCCCGTGAAGGCCCCCTTGGCAGGCTGACCGCCCCCGTGCCCGGCGAGAGACCGGGTGCCCCACATCGCCGGACGGCCGGGTCCCGGATCCGGCGCGAGCCGGGCGACGACGGGTCGGCCGACCCGGACGGGTGGCGGCCGGCGGTGGGGCGAGCACGGTCTGTTGGCCGAGGTCGCGTCCGGTCGTGCGGTGGAGCCGGTGGGTGCCGACCGCGGCACAGTCGGGATGGCGCCTGAGGTTACTGCTCCTGGCGGGTACGGGCGCTGGTGGGCGCCTGTGCGTCGGTCCGGGCGGGGTGGGTACAGTCGAAAGTGGCCGCCCGTGTGGCCGTCCGGGCGGGCGGTGAGCCACGAACGCCCCCCATGCATTCGCCTGGAGGCGCTGATGGTGCCCTTTCGACACTGATGTCGTGGTCGTGGGCGCGGGTCCGACCGGGCTGCTGCTGGCCGGTGACCTGTGCGCGAGAGGCGTCGGCTGCACGGTCCTCGAACGCGGGGCCCACGGCTCGAACCTGTCCCGGGCGTTCGTCCTGCACGCCCGCTCCCTCGAACAGCTCGACGTCCGCGGCGTCGCCGACGAGCTCATCGCCGGCGGCGTGGTGATCCGCAGAATGCGGCTGTTCGACGATCCGGGTCTCGATCTGTCCCGCCTGCCCTCGCGGTTCCCGTTCGCGGTGTCCACCCCGCAGTACAACACCGAGAACGTGCTGGAGGACCGCGCGGTCGGCCTCGGCGCCGAGATAGTACGGGGGGCCGAGGTCGTGGGGGTGCGCCAGGACGATCAGGGCGTGCTGGTCGACACGCGCGCCGACGGCGCCGCGCGCACGTGGCGGGCGCGCTTCGCCGTCGGCGCCGACGGTGTGCGCAGCACGGTCCGGCAGGCGGTCGGCCTGCCCTTCCCTGGACGGTCGGCCGTCCGGTCGGTGATGCTGGCGGACGTCCGCCTGGCCGAGCCGCCGCCGTGGCCGCTGGCGCTGCACGCCACCGAGGAGGGCTTCTCCTTCATCGCCTCCTACGGGGACGGGTGGTACCGGGTCATCGCCTGGGATCGGCGGCAACCTCCGGGTGACGCGCCGGTGACGCTCGCGGAGGTGGCGGACGTCGTCCGCCGCGCCACGGGCCGCGATTTCGGCATGGGCGACGCGCGCTGGCTGTCGCGCTTCCACAGCGACGAGCGGCAGGTGCCCAGCTACCGCGTGGGCCGGGTGCTGCTGGCGGGCGACGCCGCGCACGTGCACTCCCCGGCGGGCGGGCAGGGCATGAACACCGGCCTTCAGGACGCGGTGAACCTGGCGTGGCGGCTCGCGGCCGAGGTGCAGGGGTGGGCCTCGCCCACGCTGCTCGACGGCTATGACGCCGAGCGCCGCCCGGTCGGGCGGGCGGTCCTGCGGTTCAGCGGCACCCTGCTGAGCCTGGCCTTGGGCTCCAGCCGCCGTACCCGGGCGATCCGAGCGGTCCTGCCGTCCGTCCTTCGCGGCGTGCGGCCGGTCAACGACCGGCTGGCGATGGCCATCTCCGGCCTGGCCGTCGCCTACCCGCCCCCGGAGGGCGTCCCGCGGCCGGCCGGGCGGCGGGCGCCGGACATCCCGCTGGCCGGTGAGCCCGGGCGGCTGTACGAGGCGTTGCGGGGAGGCCGGTTCGTCCTGGCCGTCTCGCCGGACGACCCGGCGTCCGTGGCCGTCCGGCCCGGCGGGCGGGTGGACCGCGTCGCCCCTGAGGAGCGGAGGCGTCCGGCGATGCTGGTGCGGCCGGACGGGTACATCGCGTGGGCCGCCGACAAGGTGCACCCCGGCGCCCGGGCGGTGGGGCTGCGCGCCGCCCTGGCCGCGTGGTGCGGGGAGTCGTCCCCGGCGTCCGTGCGCCGCTCGTTGCGCGCCTGACTCAGGGGCGCGGCAGCCACAGATCGGGCCCGAAGACCTCGTAGTGGATGTCGGAGGCCGGCACTCCACGCGCGAGCAACTGCGAGCGCGCTTCCCGCATGAACGGCATCGGCCCGCACAGGCAGGCGACCACGCCCTCCGGCAGGTCGACGCCGGTGAGATCCACCCGGCCGATCGCCGCCGGCGCCGCCGCGGACCCGGCGGCGCCTCCCGCACGCGCGGCGGTGCCCTGGGCGGTCGTGCGTCCTGTGGGGGCGGCGGCCGGCTGGTCGGCATGACCGGCATGACCGGTGCGGTCGTCCCGGGCACGGCCGCACTCCTGCTCGTACCAGCGGTGCAGAGTGGCGCCGGGCAGGGCGGCGACCAGGTCCAGCAGCTCCGCGCGGTGGGCGTGGTGGGCCGGGGTGCGGTCGGCGTGCGCCACGAGGACCCGGCGGCGCGACCCGGTGGCCGCGAGATGGTCGAGCATGGACAGCATGGGCGTGATCCCGATCCCGGCCGAGGCCAGCAGCAGCGGGCCGTCGCCGTGCGGCAGGGTGAGGTCGCCGAACGGCGCCGAGACCGACAGGACGTCTCCGGCGCGCACGCCGGAGTGGAGCAGGGCGGAGACCTCGCCGTCCGGGGCGCCGTCGCCGCGCGCCCGCTTGACGGTGATGCGCCAGTCGCCCCGCTCCGGCGCGCGCGAGAGGCTGTACTGCCGGATCTGCCGGGCCCCGTCGGGAAGGGGGACGGCGACGCTGATGTACTGTCCCGGCCGGAACGACCTGGCGACCTTCGGCCGCAGCGTGAAGGACACGACCTCCGGGGTCTCGCGGCGCCGGTCGATCACCGTCGCCTTCAGCCACCCCTCGCCCGACTCGCGGTAGAGGACCGCCTCCGAGGCGATGAGCGTGCCGGCCATGAGCCAGTACACCTCGTCCCAGGCCGCCGCGACCTCGGGCGTGATCGCCTTGCCGAGGATGTCGCCGATGGCGGCGAAGAGGTACTTGTGCACCAGGACGTACTGGTCTGCGGTGACGCCCAGTGACGCGTGCTTGTTGGCGATGCGGGCGAGCATGGCGTCCGGGGCGGCGCCGGAGCCGATCAGCGAGGCGGCGTAGCCGGCCAGCGCCCCGGCCAGGGCGGCGCGCTGCTCGCCGTTCGCCTGGTTGCCCCGGTTGAACAGGTCGCGCAGCAGCTCGGGGTTGTCGGCGAACATCGTGTCGTAGAAGCGCGCCGCGATGTCGTCGATGGCGGCGCCGATCGCGGGCAGCGTGGCACGGACGTGCGCGGCCGATTCAAGGGAGAGCACGAGTCCTCCTGAGCAATTAATTGGTATGTGATCTTCATATTTACATGCGGCGGTGACCGCCGCCGTGCGGGCGGCCGGCTTCAGGTGAGCGACAGCAGGACCGGCCCGGTCGGCGAGGTCACCAGGTCGCCTATGGTCAGCGCGTCGAGAGAGGCGTAGAACGCGCGCTGCGCGTCGCGGAGGGCGCCGCGCAACCGGCAGGCGGCCCGTAGCGGGCAAGGGAAGTCACCCTCGCACGCCACGACCTCCTCTTCGCCCTCCAGCTCGCGGACCAGCCATCCCAGCGACGCCGACCGCCCGAACGCGGTCAGTTCCAGGCCGCCGCCGCGACCCCGCCGCGCGTCCACGACCCCGAGATGCCGCAGGCGCGAGATGGCCTTGGCGGTGTGGGTGTAAGGGATCGACATCGCCTCGGCCACCTGCGCGGTGGTGAGGGTGGCCCCCGGCTCCACGACCGCCAGGCGCATGGTGACCCGCAGGGCGAGATCGGTGAACTTCGTCAGTCGCACGCCACGACGCTAACAATTTGGCATGCGCGATGACAATTAAACGGCGGCGAATGTGGGAGACCCCACATCCCGCCCCGTCAGGACGGCGTCCCCGACGGCCCGCCGGCGCGAAGAGGCCTCCAGGCGTAAGCCCGTGCAGGGCGGAGAGCCCGTGCCGAGTGAAGGGCCCGTGCCGAGTGAAGGACCCGTGCAGGGCGAAGGGTCCGTGGAGACGCGAAGAGCCCGCGAGGAGCGGAATGCTCTCGCGGGCTCTTCGGCGCACGGCGGCCGTGGGGCGCCGCCGTATGGCGGCCTCGGCCGCGGGGTCAGAAGGACTCGACCGCGCGGCGTGCCTCGGCGTCCAGCACGCCCCACGTGATGAGCTCCTCGGTGAGCTCGGTGGGGGACTTGTCGTAGATGACCGCGAGGGAGCGCAGGTCCTCCTGGCGGATGGACAGCACCTTGCCGTTGTAGTCGCCGCGCTGGCTCTGGATGGTGGCCGCGTAGCGGGCGAGCGCCCCGGCCTTCTCCTTGGGCAACTGCGCCAGCCGCTCAAGATCGATCACAAGCTTCGGCGTGGGGCCGAGCGGGCTCGGCGCGGAACCGCCCGGGAGCAACTCGGAGACCGGGACGCCGTAGAAGTCGGCCAATTCGGCGAGCTTCTGCACCGTCACGGCGCGGTCACCCCGCTCGTAGGAGCCCACGACGACGGCCTTCCACCTGCCTCGAGACTTCTCTTCGACTCCATGCAGTGATAGCCCCTGCTGGGTGCGGATGGCGCGCAGCCTCGCGCCCAGCGACTTGGCGTAGTCAGACGGCATCGTTTGGCCCCCCGGCTTTCTATGAACGTTCTCACTTATTGTGCGCCTTGCGACGAATGCAACGGCGATCGGGTGGCACCCGGGGAGGCACCATCGGTGACCGACACGTCGTGGTTTACCCGAGAACGTCGCGAGGTGTGGTTACGCACAGTGACGGTAAAGGTGTGGACGTGATTGGTCAAGCTGATTGGAAAAAAGATGCCGAATCCTGTCCGGTTCGGCCCTCCTCCGCTCGGTCCCAAGCGCCACCCCCGCCGCATCCGCCCGCCCGGGGCATGCCTTCGGCCGGCCGGAGGCAGGGATCGCCGGCCCGGCCGGCCGGGCGGCGGGAAGGCCGAGCCGTCCGGCCTCGAGGGTATCCGCCCAGCTTGTGAAGGTGGCCACCCGTTCCGAGCGTCCGGCGGGGGGCTGCTAACGTGGGGCACGCCAAGTCCTTTAAGACCCGTCCTGTGAGGCGGGAAAGGTGGTGACCCTCATGAACGCCGCCCGAAATCAGGCGCGCGACGACGATCCCCGCGTCGACGGGGATCCGGCGCCCGGCGGTGGCCGTCCGGTCGACGGCGAGCGCGCCGTCCTGGAGGCCCCCGACATCAACCGGGCCCTCACCCGCATCGCCCATGAGATCCTCGAGCGCGCCAAGGGCCCCGACGATCTTTTGCTGCTCGGCATCCCGACCAGGGGCACCCTCCTGGCGCGCCGGCTCGCCGACCGCATCGAGCAGGTCGAGGGACGCCCGGTCGCGGCGGGCTCGCTCGACGTGACCATGTACCGCGACGACCTGCGCCTGCGTCCCGCGCGCGCCCTCGGCCGCACCGATCTGCCCAAGGAGGGCGTCGACGGCCGCATCGTGGTCCTGGTCGACGACGTGCTGTTCTCCGGCCGCACCGTGCGGGCCGCGCTGGACGCGCTCAACGACCTCGGCCGCCCGACGGCCGTCCGCCTCGCGGTGCTGGTCGACCGCGGCCACCGCGAGCTGCCCATCCGCGCCGACCACGTCGGCAAGAACCTCCCCACCTCCCGCGCCGAGACCGTCCGGGTGTGCCTGGCCGAGATCGACCAGCGCGACGCGGTCCTGCTGAGAGGGGGCCAGCGATGAGGCGCCGCCCCACCCCTGTCCCCGTCTCGCGCCCTTGCCCGAGAGGAGGCCGGCGATGATGCGCCACCTGCTGTCCACCGCCGACCTGTCGCGCGACGACGCCCTGCTGATCCTCGACACCGCCGAGCAGCTCGCGCAGGTGTCCGGCCGCTCGATCAAGAAGCTGCCGACCCTGCGCGGCCGCACGGTGGTGAACCTCTTCTTCGAGGACTCCACCCGCACCCGCATCTCCTTCGAGGCCGCCGCCAAGCGCCTGTCCGCCGACGTGATCAACTTCTCGGCGAAGGGGTCCAGCGTGTCCAAGGGCGAGAGCCTGAAGGACACCGCGCTCACCCTGCAGGCGATGGGCGCCGACGCCGTGGTCGTGCGCCACGGCGCCTCGGGCGCCCCGCACCGCCTGGCCAACTGGGTCGACGGCAGCGTGGTCAACGCCGGCGACGGCACCCACGAGCACCCGACGCAGGCCCTGCTGGACGCCTTCACGATGCGCAGGCGCCTCGGCGACCTGGTCGGGCGCCGGGTCACCATCGTCGGCGACGTGCTGCACAGCCGGGTCGCCCGATCCAACGTCCACCTGCTGCACACCCTGGGCGCCGAGGTGACGCTGGTCGCGCCGCCGACGCTGCTGCCGGTGGCGATGGGCGAGTGGCCGTGCGAGGTCTCCTACGACTTCGACGCGGTGCTGCCCAAGTCCGACGCGGTCATGATGCTGCGCGTCCAGCACGAGCGGATGAACGCCTCCTACTTCCCCTCGGCCCGCGAGTACAGCCGCCGTTACGGCCTCGACCCCGAGCGCCTCGGCCGCATGCCCGACGGCGCGATCGTCATGCACCCCGGGCCGATGAACCGCGGCATGGAGATCGCCGCCGAGGTCGCCGACTCCGCGCGCTCCACCATCGTCGAGCAGGTCACCAACGGCGTGACCGTGCGCATGGCCGTTCTGTACCTGCTTCTGTCCGGCTCGGAGCCCGCGATCGGGGGAAACCAGTGACCTACCTTCTCAAGGGGGCCCGCGTCCTCGGAGGCGAGCCGAAGGACATCCTGCTCAAAGACGGCTATATCGCCGCCGTCGGCGGTCCCGGCGAGGTGGACGCCCCCGGCGCGGGGCATCTCGACGCGGGCGGGCTGATCGCGCTGCCCGGCCTGGTAGACCTGCACACCCACCTTCGCGAGCCGGGCCGCGAGGACGCCGAGACCGTCGAGTCCGGCACCGCCGCCGCGGCGCTCGGCGGGTACACCGCGGTCCACGCGATGGCCAACACCTCCCCGGTCGCCGACACCGCCGGCGTGGTCGAGCAGGTCTACCGGCTCGGCCAGGAGGCCGGGCACTGCGACGTCCAGCCGGTCGGCGCGGTCACCTCGGGCCTGGCCGGCAAGCAGCTCGCCGAGCTCGGCGCGATGGCCGATAGCGCGGCCCGGGTGCGGGTCTTCTCCGACGACGGGGTGTGCGTCTCCGACGCCGTCCTGATGCGCCGGGCCCTTGAGTACGTCAAGGCGTTCGACGGGGTGGTGGCCCAGCACGCCCAGGAGCCGCGCCTCACCGAGGGCGCGCAGATGAACGAGGGCGCGATCTCGGGGCGCCTCGGCCTGACCGGATGGCCGGCGGTCGCCGAGGAGGCCATCATCGCCCGCGACTGCCTGCTGGCCGCGCACGTCGGCTCCCGGCTGCACATCTGCCACGTCTCGACGGCCGGCTCTGTGGAGATCATCCGCTGGGCGAAGTCCAAGGGCTGGGACGTCACCGCCGAGGTCACCCCGCACCACCTGCTGCTCACCGACGCCTGCGCCGAGGACTCGCCCAACGGCGCCTACAACCCGATCTACAAGGTCAACCCGCCGCTGCGCACCAGGGCCGACGTGGAGGCGCTGCGCGAGGCGCTCGCCGACGGCACCATCGACTGCGTGGCCACCGACCACGCCCCCCACCCGGTCGAGGACAAGGAGACCGAGTGGCCGGCCGCGGCCATGGGCATGATCGGCCTGGAGACCGCCCTGTCGGTGGTCCAGGAGGCCATGGTCGAGACCGGCCTGCTCGACTGGGCGGGCGTCGCCGACCGCATGTCCGCGCGGCCCGCCCGCATCGGCCGGCTGGACGGCCAGGGCGGCCCGCTGAGGCCCGGCACGCCCGCCAACCTCACCCTGTTCGACCCGTCGGTCCGCTGGGCCGTGGACCCGGGCGGGTTCGCCTCCAAGAGCCGCAACACCCCCTACCAGGGCATGACCCTGCCGGGGCGGGTGGTCGCCACGTTCCTGCGCGGCCGCCCCACCGTTCTCGAAGGGAAGCTCACGTGACGCTCGCGACCACCGGCACGGCCGTCCTCGTGCTGGAGGACGGCCGGGTCTTCCACGGCACGCCGTACGGCGCCGAGGGGGAGACATTCGGCGAGATGGTGTTCTCCACCGGCATGACCGGCTACCAGGAGACCCTCACCGACCCCTCCTACCACCGGCAGATCGTGGCGATGACCGCCCCGCACATCGGCAACACCGGCGTCAACGACGAGGACCCGGAGTCCTCCCGCGTCTGGGTCGCCGGGTACGTCGTGCGCGAGCCGGCGCGCGTCGCCTCCAACTGGCGCTCCAAGCGCTCGCTGGACGAAGAGCTGCGCCGGCAGGGCGTCGTCGGCATCGCCATGCCGGGCACGCGCGCGCTCACCCGCCACCTGCGCGAGCGCGGCGCCATGCGCGCCGGGGTGTTCACCGCGCCGTCGGCGCCCGTGGAGGAGCTGGTCGAGCGGGTCAAGGGCAGCCCCTCGATGGTGGGCGCCGACCTGGCCAAGGAGGTCTCCACCGCCGAGCCGTACGTCGTGCCCGCCCACGGCGCCAAGCGGTTCACGGTGGCCGCGGTCGACCTCGGCATCAAGGCGATGACCCCCCACCGCATGGCCGAGCGCGGGTGCGAGGTCCACGTGCTCCCGGCGAGCGCCACGGCCGCCGACATCCTTTCCCTGGACCCCGACGGCGTCTTCCTGTCCAACGGGCCGGGCGACCCCGAGACGGCCGGCTACGCCGTCGAGGCGCTCACCGGCGTCATGGAGGCCGGCCGGCCGGTGTTCGGCATCTGCTTCGGAAACCAGATCCTCGGCCGCGCCCTGGGCCTTGGCACCTACAAGCTGCGGTACGGGCATCGAGGCGTCAACCAGCCCGTCCAGGACCGCCGCACCGGCAAGGTGGACATCTCGGCGCACAACCATGGCTTCGCCGTGCAGGCGCCCCTCGACGGGCCGTTCGAGACCCCCTACGGCCGCGCCGAGGTCAGCCACGTGAACCTCAACGACGGCTGCGTGGAAGGGCTGCGCCTGCTCGACTACCCGGCCTTCAGCGTCCAGTACCACCCCGAGGCCGCGGCGGGCCCGCACGACGCCGCCGGCCTGTTCGACGAGTTCTGCGCCCTGATGGCGCGCCCGGGCACCAAGGAGGGTGGCACGCGTGTCTAAGCGCACCGACATCTCGTCGATCATGGTGATCGGCTCCGGCCCCATCGTGATCGGGCAGGCCTGCGAGTTCGACTACTCGGGCACCCAGGCGTGCCGGGTGCTGCGGGCCGAGGGCTACCGGGTGATCCTCGTCAACAGCAACCCCGCGACGATCATGACCGATCCCGAGTTCGCCGACGCCACCTACGTCGAGCCGATCACCCCTGAGATCGTCGAGCAGATCATCGCCAAGGAGCGCCCCGACGCGCTGCTGCCCACCCTGGGCGGGCAGACCGCGCTCAACACGGCCGTCGCGCTGCACGAGGCCGGGGTGCTCGAGCGCTACGACGTCGAGCTCATCGGCGCCGACATCGACGCCATCCAGGCCGGGGAGAACCGCGAGCTGTTCAAGCAGATCGTCGCCAGGGTCGCCGCCGAGCACGGCCTGAACGCCGAGTCGGCGCGCTCGGCGATCTGCCACACCCTGCAGGAGTGCCTGGACGCCGCGGCCGGGCTCGGCTACCCCGTCGTGGTGCGGCCCAGCTTCACCATGGGCGGCGCCGGCTCGGGGTTCGCCTACGACGAGTCCGACCTTCGCCGCATCGCCGGCGCCGGCCTGGACGCCTCGCCGACCACCGAGGTGCTCCTCGAGGAGTCCATCCTCGGCTGGAAGGAGTACGAGCTGGAGGTCATGCGCGACCGGGCCGACAACGTCGTCATCGTGTGCTCCATCGAGAACATCGACCCGATGGGCGTGCACACCGGCGACAGCGTCACGGTGGCCCCGGCCATGACCCTCACCGACCGCGAGTACCAGAACATGCGCGACGTCGCCATCGCGGTGATCCGCGAGGTCGGCGTCGACACCGGCGGCTGCAACATCCAGTTCGCCGTGGACCCGCGCACCGGGCGCATGATCGTCATCGAGATGAACCCGCGCGTGTCGCGGTCCAGCGCCCTGGCCTCCAAGGCGACCGGCTTCCCGATCGCCAAGATCGCCGCCAAGCTCGCCGTCGGCTACACCCTGGACCAGATTCCGAACGACATCACCCGCGAGACGCCGGCCTCCTTCGAGCCCTCCCTGGACTACGTCGTGGTCAAGGTGCCGCGCTTCGCCTTCGAGAAGTTCGCCGGGGCCGACCAGACCCTCACCACCCACATGAAGTCGGTCGGCGAGGCCATGGCCATCGGCCGGTCCTTCCCCGAGGCGCTCCAGAAGGCCCTCAGGTCGCTGGAGAAGAAGGGCTCGTCCTTCTCCTGGACGGGCGACCCCGGAGACAAGGACGAACTGCTCGCCGCCTGCCGCAAGCCGCACGACGGGCGGCTGCGCACCATGCAGCAGGCGATCAGGGCCGGGGCGACCCTGGAGGAGCTGTACGAGGCCACCAGTGTCGACCCGTGGTTCCTGGACCAGCTCTTTCTCATCGACGAGGAGGCCCGCGAGCTCGGCCGCGGCGAGCCGACCGCCGCCGCCCTCACCCGCGCCAAGCGGCACGGCTTCAGCGACGCGCAGATCGCCGAGATCCGCGGCATGGCCGAGCCCGAGGTGCGCGCGCTGCGCCACGGCCTCGGCGTGCGGCCGGTGTACAACACCGTCGACACCTGCGCCGCCGAGTTCGCCGCCAAGACCCCCTACCTCTACTCGACCTACGACGAGGAGACCGAGGTCCCCGGCGGCGACCGGCCCAAGGTCATCATCCTGGGCAGCGGCCCGAACCGCATCGGCCAGGGCATCGAGTTCGACTACGCCTGCGTCCACGCCTCGTTCGAGCTGTCGAAGGCGGGGTACGAGACCGTGATGGTCAACTGCAACCCCGAGACCGTCTCGACCGACTACGACACCTCCGACCGGCTGTACTTCGAGCCGCTCACGCTGGAGGACGTCCTTGAGGTCGTGCACGCCGAGCAGCAGGCCGGCCCGGTCGCCGGGGTGATCGTCCAGCTCGGCGGGCAGACCCCGCTCGGGCTGGCGCAGGCGCTCAAGGACGCCGGGGTGCCGGTCGTCGGCACCAGCCCCGAGTCCATCCACCTGGCCGAGGAGCGCGGAGCGTTCGGGCGGGTGCTGGCCGAGGCGGGCCTGCCCGCGCCCAAGCACGGCACCGCGGTCACCGTCGAGGAGGCGCGGGCCATCGCCGGCGAGATCGGCTACCCCGTCCTGGTGCGCCCGTCCTACGTCCTGGGCGGCGCGGGCATGGCCATCGTCTACGACGAGGCCACCCTGAGCGCGTACATGGAGCGGGCCGGCGCCGCCAGCGACCACCCGGTGCTGGTCGACAAGTTCCTCGACGAGGCCATCGAGATCGACGTGGACGCCCTGTTCGACGGCGAGGAGCTCTACCTGGGCGGCGTCATGGAGCACATCGAGGAGGCCGGCATCCACTCCGGCGACTCGGCGTGCGCGCTGCCGCCGATCACCCTTGGCGGGTTCGACATCAAGCGCATCCGCGCCGCCACCGAGGCCATCGCGCGCGGCGTGGGCGTGCGCGGGCTGCTGAACGTCCAGTACGCCATGTCGGCCAACATCCTGTACGTCCTCGAGGCCAACCCGCGGGCGAGCCGCACGGTGCCGTTCGTGTCCAAGGCGACCGCCGTGCCGCTGGCCAAGGCCGCCGCGCGGGTGATGATGGGCGAGACCATCGCCGCGCTGCGCGGCCAGGGCATGCTGCCCGCCGAGGGCGACGGCGGGACGCTCCCGCTGGACGCCCCCATCGCGGTCAAGGAGGCCGTGCTGCCCTTCAACCGCTTCCACGGCGTCGACATCATCCTCGGGCCCGAGATGCGCTCCACGGGCGAGGTCATGGGCATCGACGAGGTGTTCGGCACCGCCTACGCCAAGTCGCAGTCGGCCTCCTATGGGTCGCTGCCGACCAAGGGGCGGGCGTTCGTCTCGGTCGCCAACCGCGACAAGCGGGCGATGATCTTCCCGGTGAAGGCCCTGGCCGACCTGGGGTTCGAGATCCTGGCCACAGAGGGCACCGCCGAGGTGCTGCGCCGCAACGGCGTCCATGCCAAGATCGTGCGAAAGCAGAGCGACGGCGTCGGCACCGACGGTGAGCCCACCATCGTGACCCGCATCCTGGACGGCGAGGTGGACCTCATCGTGAACACCCCCTTCGGCAGCCCCGGGCAGTCGGGGCCGCGCCTGGACGGCTACGACATCCGCACGGCGGCCGTCCTGCGGGGCATCCCGTGCGTCACCACTGTGCAGGGGCTCGGCGCGGCCGTCCAGGGCATCCAGGCGATCGCCGCCGGGTCGGTGGGCGTACGGTCGCTCCAGGAGCACGCCCAGCGGCTGAGGGGCTGACGCCCGGCGGGAGGTGGAGGAGACGGCCGTTACTCCGGTGCAGGTGACCGGCACGGTGCTGACGACGCGCCGCGTGGACGCCTACCACGCCCTGACCGTCGTCGCGCCGGGCATCGCCGAGCGCTTCCGTCCCGGGCACTTCGTCTCCGTGGCCGTCGGCGGCCCGCACACCTCCATGCCGACGCGCCGGGCCTTCTCCGTGCACGACGTCAAGCCCGACTACGGCGGCACCGTCGAGCTGGTGTTCGCCGTGGGCGGGCGGGGCACCGCGTGGCTGGCCGAGCGCAAGGCCAGGGACACCCTGGACCTGGTCGGGCCGCTCGGCCGGCCCTTCCCCGTGCCGCGCGACCCGTGCGCGTGCGTGCTGGTCGGCGGAGAGTACGGCTCGGCGTCGCTGTTCGCGCTGGCCGACACCCTGCAGCAGCGCGGCTGCCGGGTCGACTTCGTGCTCGGCGCCGCCTCGGCCGACCGGGTGTTCGGCGCGCTGCGCGCCCGGCGCATGGGGGAGACCACGACGCTCACCACCGAAGACGGCTCTCTGGGGCTGCGCGGCAGGGTCACCGACGCGCTGCCCTCGGTGATCGCCGACGCGCGGGCCGACGTGGTGTACGCCAGCGGGCCGATGGCCATGCTGCGCGGGGTGACCGCCGTCGCGGTCGAGTTCGACATTCCCGTGCAGGTCAGCGTGGAGGAGGCGATGGCCTGCGGGTACGGCGTCTGCATGACGTGCGTGATCCCGGTCATCGGGGAGGACGGGGTGACCCGCATGGTGCGGTCGTGCGTCGAGGGCCCGGTCTTCCGCGGCGAGCGCGTGCGGTTCGAGGACATCGGCACGATCCCGTTCGACGCCCTCGGAGCCCCCGGGGGACGAGCCCAGGAGGGAGGTGCCCACACCCGAAATGTCAGTTGACATGCGGACGTACCTGGCGCACGTCGAACTGGCCAACCCGATCACCACGGCCGCCGGGTGCGCCGCCTCCGGCGCCGAGCTCTCCCAGTTCTTCGACCTCGCCCGCCTCGGCGCGGTGGTCACCCGCTCGATCACCATGGCGCCCAGGGCCGGGCGGCCCACCCCCCGCATGGCCGAGACGCCCTCCGGCATGCTGAACGCCGTGGGGCTCCAGGGGCCAGGCGTGGAGGTCTTCCTCGAGCGCGAGCTTCCCCGGCTGGTGGAGCGCGGGGCCAGGGCCGTGGTGTCCATCGCCGGCGGCAGCATCGCCGAGTACACCGCGCTCGCGCGCAGGCTCGCCGACGCGCCCGGCGTGGCCGCCGTCGAGGTCAACCTGTCGTGCCCCAACGTCGAGGACCTCGGCCGGGTCTTCGCCCGCGACCCCGCCGCCTCCGCCGAGGTGCTCGCCTCGGTGCGCGCCACCATGCGCTACGACGTCCCCGTCGTGGCCAAGCTCGCCCCGGACGTCGCCGACATCGTCGCCGTCGCCCGCGCCTGCGTGGACGGCGGCGCCGACGCCCTCGCCATGATCAACACCCCTCTCGGCATGAGCATCGACGTCGACACCATGCGCCCCTCGCTCGCCGCCGGCACCGGAGGGCTCTCGGGGCCCGCCATCCGGCCGCTGGCCGTGCGCTGCCTGTGGCAGGTGCACGCCGCGCTGCCCGGCGTGCCCATCGTCGGCATGGGCGGCGTCATGACCGGCAGGGACGCCCTGGAGCTCATCCTGGCCGGCGCCTGCGTCGTCTCGGTGGGCACCGCACTGTTCCACGACCCCTACGCTTGCCTGCGGATTCTGCGGGAGCTGGAAGACCTGCTCAAGGAGCGCGGCTTCGAGCGCCTCGCCGACGCCGTCGGCCTCGCGCACCGACCGCCCGGGGCAGGGCCCCGGCACCGTATCGACCTGGAGGAGAGCTCACTTTGACGTCCGCACCCATCGCCGTCGCCCTGGACGCACCTGATCTGGAGACGGCGGCCCGCTGGGCGGCCCTGGTGACGCCGCACGTGAGCACCGTGAAGGTCGGCCTCGAACTCTACCTGCGCTACGGACCCGACGTGATCGCCTCCGTGCGCGGCGCCTCCGGCGTCCAGATCTTCCTGGACCTGAAGCTCCACGACATCCCGAACACCGTCGCCGGAGCGGCCAAGGCCGTCACGCGCCTCAAGCCGCACATCCTCACCGTCCACGCGGCCGGAGGCGGCACCATGATCCGCGCCGCCGTCGACGCCCTCCCCAACACCGTCATCGCCGCCGTGACGGCCCTGACATCGCTGTCAGAGGCCGATCTGGTGCGCCTGGGGGTCAGGGGCCCGGCGAGCGACGCCGTGCGCCGTCTGGCCGTAGAGGCCGTCGGAGCGGGCGCCCAGGCCCTCGTGTGCTCCCCGCGCGAGGTGGCCGCCGTCCGCGCGGAGGTCGGGCCCGGCATCACGCTCATCACCCCGGGCGTGCGGCCCGCCGGTTCCGACACCCAGGACCAGGCCAGGGTAGCCACCCCCGAGCAGGCCATCGCCGACGGGGCCGACCTTCTGGTGATCGGACGGCCCATCACCGGCTCGCCCGACCCCGGCGCCGCCGCCGCCGGCATCGCCGCGGCCCTCCGGCGCGTCCTCTCGGGTTGAGTCGTGCTCGCTCGGCGGGCTCGGGGCGCCTTTGCGGCGGCGGGCTGTGGTGCTTTGCCTCGCTCCGCTCGGCGGCTCGGGGCGCCCTTGAGGCGGTGTCCTTCGTCGCCGTTCACGAGCGCTCGTCCCTCGCACTCGCTCTCTCCTCCTCAGGACACCGCCGCGCCCCGAGCGGGATCTTGTGGCCGATCCGCCGGCGTCGCTCGGTGGGTACGGGGGCGCGGGGGAGGGGTGCGGGGAGTGGCGGAAAGGATGATCTTTGTAGTGCCGAATGGACTAGCCCGCTGGGTTTCCCGCCGCGTGGGAGGACTAGCCCGCGAGGGGCCAGTACAGGCCGGTTTTGTCGACGCACAGCAATGATGCGAACACGCTGGGTGATGAAATGAATTTCTTGTGGGCAGAAACTGGCCTTGACGTTGCTTGCGAGCCCAAGACCAGCTAGTTTCCCCTCCCGTCCGAGTACATCGACAGAAATTCGAGGTGACCCGGCGTGGCTCTTCCTCCCCTGACCCCCGAGCAGCGCGCCGCAGCCCTGGAGAAGGCTGCCAAGGCCCGCAAGGAGCGTGCCGAGGTCAAGAACCGGCTGAAGCACGGCGCGGTTTCTCTGGCTGAGGTGCTGAAGGATGGTCAGACCGACGACGTCATCGGCAAGATGAAGGTGTCGGCACTTTTGGAGTCGCTCCCCGGCGTGGGCAAGGTCCGCGCCAAGCAGCTCATGGAGCGGCTCGGTATCGCCGAGTCCCGTCGTGTACGGGGCCTCGGCGCCAACCAGCGCGCCGCTCTGGAGCGTGAGTTCGGCGGTGCCGAGAGCTGATCTCGGTTCGCGGAACATGATTTACGGGGGTGTGGTAGTGACCGGTACGTCCTGGCCCGAAGAGGGCGGAGCCCACAAGGCTCCCGTTTTCGGGGGGTACGGGACACGTGACGGTGACTCCATGCCTCCATCCGGGAGTCCGGAGGCGACGATGGTCTCCTCCGGACCGACGGGCAAGCGCCTCACGGTCCTGTCCGGCCCGTCGGGCGTCGGCAAGTCCACGGTCGTCGCCGAGCTTCGGCGGTCCCACCCCGAGGTGTGGCTGTCGGTCTCGGTGACCACCAGGTCTCCCCGGCCCGGTGAGACCCACGGCGTCGAGTACTACTTCGTCGACGGCGCCGAGTTCGACCGCATGGTGGCCGGCGGCGAACTGCTCGAATGGGCGGAGTTCGCCGGCAACCGGTACGGGACGCCCCGCACGCCCGTCGAGCGCAAGCTCGCCGAGGGCGTGCCGACGCTGCTGGAGATCGACCTCCAGGGCGCGCGGCAGGTGCGCGAGTCGATGCCGGAGGCGTTGCTGGTCTTCCTGGCCCCTCCGAGCTGGGAAGAGCTGGAGAGCCGCCTGCGCGGCCGCGGCACCGAGCCCGAGGACGTCATCGAGCGACGCCTGGCGGCGGGCCGGGTCGAGTTGGCCGCCGAGAAGGAGTTCGACCTGTCGCTGGTCAACACGGCGGTCAAGGATGTGTGCGGCCGGCTGGTAGCCTTGCTGAAGTGACGATCGGCCCGGCCTGAGCGAGTCGGCCCCGCCGTTCCCGCCTGGTATCCTCCGAGGCCAAGACCGCAGACTCGAATACGAGTCCAATTTCGACTGAGAGGCCGACGACGTGGCAGGCACTGCCCCGGTTGCCGAAGGCATCACCAACCCGCCGATCGACCAGCTGCTTGAGGTCGTCGACAGCAAGTACAGCCTGGTCATCATGGGCGCGAAGCGGGCGCGCCAGATCAACGCCTACTACTCCCAGCTCGGCGAGGGCCTGCTGGAGTACGTCGGCCCCCTGGTGGAGACCCACGCCCAGGAGAAGCCGCTGTCCATCGCGCTGCGCGAGATCTCCGAGGGGCTGCTGAGCTCCGAGCCCATCGAGGGCTGAGACCTTCCCGAGGCGACCCCGAGCCCGACAGCACTCCGCCCCGGAGACCACGATGGCCAGCCACGACCGCGCCAGGCCGAGAGTCGTTCTCGGCGTCGGCGCGGGCATCGCCGCGTACAAGGCGTGCGAGCTGCTGCGGCTGTTCACAGAGTCGGGGCACGACGTCCGGGTCGTCCCCACGCGCGACGCGCTGCGCTTCGTCGGCGAGCCCACATGGGCGGCCCTGTCCGGCAACCCCGTCACCAGCGAGGTGTGGGAGTCGGTCCACGAGGTGCCGCACGTCCGCATCGGCCAGGGCGCCGATCTGGTGGTGGTCGCCCCGGCGACCGCCGACATCCTGGCCAGGGCGGCCCATGGCCTGGCCGGCGACCTGCTCACCAACACGCTGCTCACCGCGCGATGTCCGGTGGTCTTCGCCCCCGCCATGCACACCGAGATGTGGGAGCACCCCGCCACCCGGGCCAACGTCGCGACGCTGCGTGAGCGCGGCTCGCTGGTCATCCAGCCGGCGGTGGGCCGGCTGACCGGCGCCGACACCGGGCCCGGCCGTCTTCCCGACCCCGAGCAGATCTTCGAGGCCTGCCGGCTCGTGCTGGCCGGGCGTGAGCGCGACCTCGCCGGCCGCCGCGTGGTGGTCTCCGCCGGCGGCACCCGCGAGGCCATCGACCCGGTCCGCTACATCGGCAACCGCTCCTCCGGCCTGCAGGGGTACGCCCTGGCCCGCACGGCGGTGGCGCGCGGGGCCGAGGTGACGCTGGTCGCGGCGAACGTGGCCCTGCCCGACCCGGCGGGGGTCACCGTCCTGCGCGTCGAGTCCGCTCTGGAACTGCGCGCGGCGGTGTTCGAGGCGGCCGCCCGCGCCGACGCGGTGGTCATGGCGGCGGCCGTGGCCGACTTCCGTCCCGCCGAGCGCAGCGGATCCAAGATCAAGAAGACCTCCGCGGGGCCCGAGCCGATCCGGCTGACCGAGAACCCCGACATCCTGGCCGAGCTGTGCGAGCGGCGCGGACAGGGCGGCGAGCCCGCTCCCGAGGTGATCGCCGGCTTCGCCGCGGAGACCGACGACGTGCTGGCCAACGGCCGCGCCAAGCTCGCCCGCAAGGGCTGCGACCTGCTGGTCGTCAACCAGGTGGGGGAGGGGCTGGCCTTCGGCACCCCCGACAACGCGGCGGTCATCCTGGTGGCCGATGGCGAGCCCGTCGAGGTGCCTCGCGCTCCCAAGGAGGTCCTGGCGGACGTCGTCTGGGACCTGGTCGTCCCCCGCCTGAGCTGATCGCGGGCCGCGCCGGGGCGACGATGCGGGCGCTTCGGAGCCACAGATCTCTGACCGTGACCGCAAAACGGGACGAAGGCGCTTGATGGCGGGCGATTCCCGGCGGATACTCCAGATGGATGCCGGACCGGGAGGTCTTGACATGCCGGTGACCGCCGCCATCAGGGGACGCTGTCGCGCTCTGCTGCCGCCGGGCGAGGACATTCACTATGTCTTCCCCGTCACTTTGGTGCGCTCGGGCGGCGTGGCCAACTACATGGTCGTGGTGACCGGCCGTTCGATCACCGTGCTGGCCACCAAGGTGTTCAGCAGATACGAGCCCGCCGCGGTGTGGGCGACCTACCCCCGCCAGACGCGCCTCGGCCCCGTGCGATTCGCTGCCGGTCCCACGATCGAGTTGGGTGGTACGGTTTTCGAGGTCGACGATGAATACGTCGCGGTCGTCGCGGCGGCGGACGCCGAGGCGTTCTCCCCGGGAGACCTCCCGAAGGATCCGCTGCCCGACCTGTGAACGGCGTCGGCCACGCCCACATGCCAGGACGGCAGAGCGGCGCCGCTTCAGGTAGGGCTACACTCGGCGGAGCGCTTCGGCCGTCTCACGCCCAAGCCAACGACGTCAGCAGCCGCTGCATGAGGAGCCACTGAGTTGTCCCGCCGCCTGTTCACTTCCGAGTCGGTCACCGAGGGTCACCCGGACAAGATCGCCGACCAGATCAGCGACGCCATCCTCGACGCCATGCTCAAGGGCGATCCGACGAGCCG